>NZ_JAENMQ010000020.1:0-26270 GCF_016771845.1 Lelliottia jeotgali
TGGCGTATATTACGCTTTCCTCTTTCAGAGTCAACCCTGAATTTCAGGATTTTTTCTCTTCAACCGACCCGGCTGTTTGTGTGAAGTGATTCACATCTGCCGTGTCGATGGAGGCGCATTATAGGGATCCCAGTTTTTAGCACAAGCGTTTTTTAGATCTTTTTTACCGACTGCTGCTTTTCCATTCTTTTCGATGAGATCCTGCCCGATCTGCTTAAAAATTGACGCATTTAACCCCTGCTGGTGCGGCATAATAGGATCATGATCTTTTGAATATGCTTACCAGCCGAGGTTGATATGTCCGCAGTACTCCGTCCTTATAAAGATCTGTTCCCGAAAATGGGGGAGCGGGTGATGCTCGATGACAGTAGCGTTATCATTGGCGATGTCAGAATGGGTGATGATGTCAGCATTTGGCCACTGGTCGCGATCCGAGGCGATGTGAATTATGTGGCTATCGGTGTACGCACCAATATTCAGGATGGAAGCGTTCTGCATGTAACCCATAAATCGAGTTATAACCCAGAAGGTAATCCTCTCATTATTGGAGACGATGTCACCGTCGGTCATAAGGTAATGTTACACGGCTGCACGATTGGCAACCGCGTCCTGGTGGGCATGGGATCTATTCTGCTGGATGGAGTAATAGTAGAAGACGACGTAATGATCGGCGCCGGGAGCCTGGTCCCACAAAACAAACGCCTGGAAAGTGGCTATCTCTATTTAGGCAGCCCGGTAAAACAGATCCGCCCTTTAAAAGAGGCGGAGATCGAAGGGTTGAAATACTCAGCGAATAACTATGTGAAATGGAAAGATGAGTATCTGGCTCAGGAAAACCACACCCAGCCTTGATCGTCCTCCTGCTCATCACGGATCAAATCGCTGGCTTCTTCTTCCAGATCCCAGCGATGCTCCCTGAACACCTCAAGGGGAAGGGGCCCGCCAAAACGCTCCAGCAGCAGTTCACCTGAAATAGCGCAAGTTAATTGCACGCCGTTAACCAAAACAGGAAAACAGACCGCCTTTTTGCCTTCATCCCACTCTTCCCGGTCGGGAAACTGAATCGCCTGATTCATGCCAGCAATTCCTGTTTCAACTTTTCAATTACCGGCTCTACTTCAGGTAACACGCCATGCCAGAGAAAGACCGCATGCGCCGCTTGCCCCACCAGCATTCCCAGACCATCCGCCAGATGCTTCGCACCACGATCTTCACACCAGCTCAGGAAAGGCGTTTTTCCCTTTTGATAGAACATGTCATAGGCATATGTGTGCGGATTAACTAAAGAAGAAGGTATCGCAGGCACTTCACCACCGATGCCGCTGGAAGTGGCATTAATAATAAGATCGAACTCATGCCCGCCCAGATCATCCATCGATACAGCACTCACGCTACCCGTATGGGCAAAGAGCGTGGCCAATTCCTGTGCGCGGGAAAACGTACGATTCGTGATCGTGACGGCACAATCCAGAGAAAGAAGTGGCAACAGCACACCGCGAGAGGCACCACCGGCACCGATCAGCAAAATACGAAAGCCCTTCTTAATAAAGGAGAGCCTTTCAAGATCGCTTAATAAGCCAATGCCATCAGTGTTATCACCCAACAGCCGCCCATCTTCCAGCCGCTTAAGTGTGTTCACCGCCCCAGCAAGGGATGCGCGTTCGGTTAATTCATCCGCTCGCGCAAAGGCTTCTTCTTTAAAAGGAACGGTAACATTCGCCCCTCTACCACCGCTGTTAAAGAAAGCATCCAGCGTTGGAACAAAGCCATCTACCGCTGCCAGTACGCGACCATAGGTGTGATCGATTAGCAGTTGCTGAGCAAATTGCTGATGAATGAACGGTGACTTGCTATGAGCAATTGGGTTACCAAAAACAACGTACTTTTCCATCATTTCACCCCTGGCGAAAGCGCTCGCCGGTCAACGCATCACGGATTTCCGATGGATTTTGACGACCACCGGTGTCTCCGATAACAACCGGGAAATCATCACCGAACTGGGTCAACACTTCTTGTGATGTGCGACAAGGTGGCAACCCGGTCAGGTTCGCGCTGGTAGAAACCAACGGTTTACCAAAAGTCTGGCACAGTTCAACCACCAGCGGGTGATCGGTTACACGCACAGCAAGAGAGTCAAAGCGCCCCGTCAACCAACGCGGCGTCGTCGGCTGCGCCGGGAAAACAAAAGTGACCGGGCCAGGCCATACCGCGAAAATAGTATCGCGCTGCGCCTGGTCCAACGTTGAGTCATCAATGTAAGGCTTGAGTTGCTCAAAGCTGGCAGCAATCAAAATAAGGCCTTTCTCGATTGGTCTTTGCTTCAGTTCTAATAAACGGGTAACCGCCGTTTCGCTGTCAGGATCACACCCGACGCCAAACACGGCTTCCGTTGGATAGGCGATGACTTCTTCATTTCTCAAGACTTCCACCGCACGGGAAATGGAGTCTGATGTTAATTTATTATTCACAGGTTTAATCCGCCGAAATCGGCTTTCCACATTGTTTACTGGCACAGAAGAGTTTAACGCTCTGCGCCGTTTTCTTCTCGACAAGCAGAGGATAATCGCAGTGAGGGCAAATCCCCGCTACTGGTTTGAGATTGATAACGAATTGACATTCAGGATAGCGATCGCAGGAATGGAAGGTTTTACCAAAGCGGGAACGGCGCTGCACCAGCTGTCCTTGTTGACACTGGGGACAAGCAATCGCGGTTTCATCAGGTTTATCAATTTGTTCTGTATGGCTGCACTCAGGATAGTTGCTACAGCCGATAAACATGCCATAGCGGCCCTGTCGCAAGGCCAGAGAGGCCCCACAAGCTGGGCACATTTGCCCCTCCAGAATTTTAACGATATGCCCGTCCGCCTGACTTTTCAGGGGACGGACATAATCACATTCTGGATAGTGTGAACAACCGAGAAACGGGCCGTGTTTCCCGGACCGGATGACAAGATTAGCCCCACACTGTGGGCAGGGCTCATTATTAGACACCGTAAAAAGTGCTGATTTGGCCATAACAACTCTTGGTGCTACATAGATGAATTAATGCAGCATACCTTCATTCACTTCAAAGAGTAATTCTTCCATTTGCTGATAGGCATTTTCACAGCCTGGAATATTAAACAGAACCATCAGGATCACCCATTTGAGGTCTTCCAGTTCAAACTCTGCCGTATCCAGCGCCATGACGCGCTCTATCACCATTTCTCGGGTATCGAGGTTTAGCACCTGAATCTGCTCCAGGAATAAGATAAATCCCCGGCAACTGGCATCCAGCCTTTCACACTCTTCAGCCGTAAAAATACGCACAGACAACGGATCTGAAGCAAGCTGCATCGGTTCAACAAGGCCTTCCTGATAATCAGCTAGCTTTTCTAACCACATTAACGCGTTATAGATATCTTCCCGTTCGAATCCTGCATCGGTAAGATCCCGCGTCAGTCGGTCTTGATCCACGCGCATTTCAGCTTCGTTATGGATGTAAGTCTCAAACAAATACATCAGTACGTCGAACATGGCTTGCCCTCCTCAATCGGACATAGCCGCCGGGTACAGCTGCGATCCATCCTGCTAACTCCAGTTCGAGTAGCTGTGCTACCGTCACTGGCACAGATTGGCCGGCACGTTCAGCGACAACGTCAACAGGTGTTACCTCATCTCCTACGTTAGCCAGGAGCTCAGGAAATGGCAATGCCACCTCCTCCTGATCTGATGAATAAAGTGACTTTTCAGGCTCATCTGGTATCCAGGTTAGCCCATATCGCAAATTTTCCAGGATTTCTTCAGGACAGGTTACTGGCGTGGCTCCTTGTTTAATGAGCCAGTGCGGCCCTTCACATCCGGGGTTACCAATAGGGCCGGGTAAGGCAAAAACTTCGCGCCCTTGTTCCATGGCACATCGGGCTGTCACGAGCGATCCACTCCTTATCGCCGCTTCGACAACCAGGACGCCCTGACTCAAACCACTAATAATGCGATTACGCCGTGGAAAATTAGCAGGCCAGGGTGATGTGGTGAGCGAAAACTCAGAAATAACCGCACCTCCGGCATCGACAATCTTGTCGGCAAGGGCAGAATGTCGACGGGGATAAATACTGGACAGGCCATTGCCAAGCACAGCAATAGTTTTCCCCTGAACCGAAAGCGCCGCGCGATGGGCTATCCCATCAATTCCACACGCTAAGCCGCTGGTAATGGTAAACCCGCATTTCGCCAGCTGCTCACAAAAAAACCGCCCCCACCTCTCTCCATACCAGGATGGCCCCCGACTGCCGACTACCGCCAGTTGAACACTATTTAGCACCTCAATTTCGCCCTTAACAAACAGTGCACCAGGATAGTCAGGCAGGGTCCGTAACCGTGGAGGATAGTGCGGGCTATCGGCTGAAATGAGGTAATGACCCCGGTGTTCAAGCCATTTAAGAGAGCACTCAAGATCGGCTTCTTTGGCGTTTATAAATTGACAGGCCTGTTTATGTGTTAGGCCCGCATCTATCAGCAAAGCGTTATCAATATCTTGTCGTTGCGATAAACGTCGCGCGGCATTCAGCATCGGGTCGCCGCACAAATTTCCAATGCTGATTAAACGTAACCAAATCTCTGTGGAAGTCATCCTTTTCCCCTGCCATAAGCAGCCTCAGCAATCTTTGCGATTGGTCACCGATGCTGTCAATCAGAGGGGGATTTGTCTAGAATAGAGGTAAGAATCTTTTCAACTCCTGAACACGGCTCTGGAAATTTATGGCAGTTTTGCAAGTGTTACATATCCCGGACGAGCGCCTTCGCATCGTTGCTGAACCGGTAAAAGAAGTGAATGCAGAAATTCAACGTATCGTCGATGATATGTTCGATACGATGTATGCCGAAGAAGGCATTGGCCTTGCGGCGACACAGGTTGATATCCATAAGCGTATTATCGTGATCGATGTTTCTGAAAATCGCGAAGATCGCCTGGTGCTGATTAACCCGGAACTGCTCGAGAAGAGCGGTGAGACTGGCATCGAAGAAGGTTGTCTGTCCATTCCTGAACAGCGCGCGTTAGTGCCTCGCGCGGAAAAAGTTAAAATCCGCGCGCTTGACCGCGAGGGTAAACCGTTTGAACTGGAAGCAGACGATCTACTGGCGATCTGCATTCAGCATGAGATGGATCATCTGGTCGGTAAACTGTTTATCGATTATCTCTCTCCGCTGAAACAACAGCGTATTCGTCAGAAAGTAGAGAAACTGGATCGTATGCGCACTCGCGCATAATATCCCCCGGATACAAGGAAAAACGTGTCTAGAAATCTACGTATTATCTTCGCGGGAACCCCTGACTTCGCAGCGCGTCATCTTGACGCGCTGTTAACATCTGGCCATCAGATTGTCGGTGTATTTACTCAGCCCGATCGCCCTGCTGGTCGTGGCAAGAAACTGATGCCGAGTACGGTCAAAGTTCTGGCTGAAGAACAGGGTTTACCCGTATTCCAGCCTGTTTCTTTACGCCCACAGGAAAACCAGCAGTTGGTTTCAGATCTGAATGCTGATGTCATGGTTGTCGTAGCTTATGGATTGATTCTGCCAAAAGCAGTTCTCGATATGCCGCGCCTGGGCTGTATCAATGTGCATGGTTCTCTGCTTCCACGCTGGCGTGGTGCAGCCCCTATTCAGCGCTCGCTGTGGGCTGGTGATAGCGAAACTGGTGTCACCATTATGCAAATGGACGTAGGGCTGGATACGGGCGATATGCTGTATAAACTGGCCTGCCCGATCACTTCTGAAGATACCAGCGCAACACTCTACGACAAACTGGCTGATTTGGGTCCGCAGGGCCTGGTTGAGACATTGCAGCAGCTTGCTGATGGCAAAACTCAGCCTGAAGTCCAGGATGAAAGCCAGGTGACCTATGCTGAAAAACTCAGCAAAGAAGAGGCGCAACTCGACTGGTCACTTTCTGCTGCCCAGTTAGAGCGCTGCATCCGCGCCTTCAATCCGTGGCCAATGAGCTGGATGACCATTGACGATCAGCCCGTTAAGATCTGGAAAGCATCGGTGATTGATAGCAAGTCTCACGCAGAGCCCGGCACCATTATTGAAGCGAACAAGCAGGGAATTCAGGTGGCGACAATTGATGGCATCCTGAATCTAGAATCGCTACAACCTGCCGGTAAAAAGGCAATGAGCGCGCAAGACTTGCTGAATTCTCGTCGTGAGTGGTTTACGCCGGGCAAACATCTTGCCTGAGTGCATTTAATCCTAAGGCCCGGAGTTTCCGGGCATTTTTATTTTAGCGGTTATGAAAAAACAAAATCTTCGCAGCATGGCTGCACAGGCCATCGAGAAAGTGGTCGAGCAGGGTCAATCCCTGAGTAATATCCTGCCACCACTTCAGCAGAAAGTTTCTGATAAAGACAAAGCCCTGCTTCAGGAGCTGTGCTTCGGCGTACTGCGTACGCTCTCACAGCAAGAGTGGCTCATCAACAAACTGATGTCCCGCCCGATGACGGGCAAACAGCGCACCATCCATTATTTGATCATGGTCGGCTTTTACCAGTTGCTCCATACGCGCATTCCGCCTCATGCCGCGCTGGCCGAAACCGTTGAAGGTGCGGTAGCAATTAAACGTCCGCAGTTGAAAGGCTTGATCAATGGCGTATTGCGCCAGTTCCAGCGTCAGCAGGAAGAACTGGTCGCAGAGTTCAGCCAGTCCGACCAACGTTTTCTCCATCCCGACTGGCTGCTTAAGCGTCTGAAAAAAGCCTATCCACAGCAGTGGGAAGCCATTGTTGAAGCCAATAATCAGCGTCCACCGATGTGGCTGCGTGTAAACCGTATTCACCATACCCGCGACGAATGGTTGGCTTTGTTGGAACAAGCTGAAATGAACGGCTTCACGCATGATGCCTATCCCGATGCTGTGCGACTGGCCTCTCCAGCCCCGGTACATGTATTACCCGGTTTCGAGCAGGGTTGGGTCACCGTTCAGGACGCCTCTGCGCAGGGTTGTATCACTTATCTTGCACCACAAAATGGCGAACGCATTCTGGATCTCTGTGCTGCGCCTGGTGGTAAAACAACGCATATTCTTGAAACCGCGCCACAGGCCAGCGTTCTGGCTGTCGATGTGGATGAGCAGCGGCTTTCCCGTGTGTACGACAACCTGAAACGCTTAGGTCTCAAGGCCCAGGTTAAACAGGGAGATGGACGCACCCCTGCAGAGTGGTGTGGAGACGAACAGTTTGATCGCATCCTGCTGGATGCTCCTTGCTCCGCAACGGGTGTGATTCGTCGTCATCCAGATATTAAATGGTTGCGTCGGGACCGTGATATCAATGAGCTGGCTCAATTGCAGAGCGAAATTCTCGATGCCGTCTGGCCGCACCTGAAGTCTGGCGGAACGCTGGTCTACGCAACGTGCTCCGTCCTTCCTGAAGAAAACACTCAGCAGATTGTAGGATTCCTTAAACGCACACCTGATGCCACGTTACACATGACCGGCACTGTCGATAATCCTGGCATCCAAAACCTGCCGGGAGCGGAAGAAGGTGATGGCTTCTTTTACGCTAAGCTAATCAAAGCGTGATGTTGAAAACGGGTCGCAAGCTATGAAGATTATCATTCTGGGTGCAGGACAGGTCGGTGGAACGTTGGCCGAGAACCTGGTGGGTGAAAACAACGACATCACCATCGTTGATACCAATGGCGATCGCCTGCGCGGATTGCAGGATAAGTTCGATCTGCGCGTGGTTCAGGGGCACGGCTCGCATCCGCGTGTTCTTCGTGAGGCGGGAGCAGACGATGCCGACATGCTCGTCGCGGTCACCAGTTCGGATGAAACAAATATGGTGGCCTGCCAGGTGGCCTACTCGTTATTTAACACTCCAAACCGAATTGCGCGTATCCGCTCGCCGGATTACGTCCGTGATGCAGAAAAGCTATTTAATTCTGAAGCGGTACCCATTGATCATCTCATCGCCCCGGAACAACTGGTCATTGACAGTATTTATCGTCTGATTGAATATCCCGGCGCACTGCAGGTGGTTAACTTCGCCGAAGGTAAAGTCAGCCTTGCCGTGGTGAAAGCCTATTATGGCGGCCCGTTAATTGGTAATGCGTTATCCACCATGCGCGAGCATATGCCGCATATTGATACTCGCGTAGCAGCAATATTCCGCCATGACCGCCCAATTCGCCCACAAGGGTCGACTATCGTTGAAGCGGGTGATGAAGTGTTCTTTATTGCCGCGTCACAGCATATTCGTGCAGTGATGAGTGAACTACAGCGACTTGAAAAACCGTATAAACGCATCATGCTCGTTGGCGGCGGTAATATTGGTGCCGGGCTGGCACATCGTCTCGAGAAAGATTACAGCGTGAAGTTGATCGAACGCGATCAACAGCGCGCCGCAGAACTGGCCGAAAAATTACAGAATACGATCGTATTTTATGGCGACGCGTCGGATCAAGAATTGCTGGCAGAAGAGCATATTGATCAAGTTGATCTGTTTATTGCAGTCACCAACGACGATGAAGCAAACATCATGTCGGCCATGCTGGCGAAACGCATGGGTGCTAAAAAAGTCATGGTACTTATTCAGCGCAAGGCCTACGTCGATCTCGTGCAAGGCAGCGTCATCGATATTGCAATTTCGCCGCAGCAGGCAACTATTTCGGCCCTGCTAAGCCATGTCCGTAAAGCCGACATCGTTGGAGTTTCCTCTCTGCGCCGTGGTGTTGCAGAAGCAATAGAAGCCGTTGCGCATGGGGATGAAACCACCTCCCGTGTTGTTGGCCGGTCCATTGATGAAATTAAACTGCCGCCAGGCACAATCATTGGCGCTGTCGTGCGTGGCAATGATGTCATGATCGCCAATGATAATTTACGCATCGAGCAAGGCGACCATGTCATTATGTTCCTGACAGATAAAAAGTTTATTACCGACGTCGAACGTTTGTTCCAGCCAAGTCCGTTCTTCCTCTAACGATTAAAGGTGTCCGAACGGGCACCTGTAACTATTAACCCTCTATTTTATAATGCTTAATTTTTCATAACGATTATTTATCCTCAATGGAAATTGGCTAATGATTTGTTAAACTTAGGATCGTCAGCTGGCTCAAGGAGAGTAAAATGAGTGTTATAAAAGAATTTCGCGAATTTGCGATGCGCGGGAATGTGGTGGATTTAGCAGTGGGTGTCATTATCGGTGCGGCATTCGGCAAGATTGTTTCGTCTTTGGTTGCCGATATTATTATGCCACCGCTAGGGCTGTTAATCGGGGGGATCGATTTTAAACAATTCGCAGTGACCCTCAGAGATGCTCAGGGCGATATCCCTGCTGTTGTAATGCACTATGGCGTGTTTATTCAGAATATTTTCGATTTCGTGATTGTGGCCTTCGCTATCTTTATGGCGATCAAACTCATCAACAAACTCAACCGCAAAAAAGAAGAACCTGCGGCTGCGCCACCGGCACCAACTAAAGAAGAAGTGCTGCTTACTGAAATTCGCGATCTGTTAAAAGAACAGAACAATCGCGTCTAGCCAGGCTTAAAAAACCAGAAGGCCAGTGGTAAAAAAGTGAATCACTTTCTTGCCACTGGCCTCCCAGTTACCTCTCTTATCGTGTTTACCCTTACGCAGATAACTTCCTTTCCCTTTTCTATTCTTTTCGACACGTTGCCGAAAAAGTGGGTCATGCAACAATGCTTCTATGGCATTGTCCTTAATCTGCCCCTTCGTGTGCTGATAGCGGCTCATAAATTCTCCAGATTGTAAGTAAAATCGGCGCGAGTGTAGATCCGCCATAAGTAAAAATCAACAACCACGAGGTATCGAGTTGGCGCCCTGCTCCAGGGTTTCAAGAATTGAGCAATAAATGCTGCTATGGGCAGTTCCGCAGCATGCATCATTCAGTCGTTGCAACGATCGCTGCATGGTTTGCAGTTCTTCTATTCGCGCCTCAACTTCACTTAACCGTGCCTGAACGATGCTTTTAGACTCCTGGCAGGTATGGTGCTCTGGATCGATTCGTATTGAAAGCAATTCGCGGATTGACTCCAGCGTAAAGCCGAGTTGTCGTGCATAGCGAATAAATTTGAGTCGCTGAAGATCATTTTCGGTATATAGACGAAACCCACCCTCTGTGCGTACCTCATGCTCCATCATTTGCTGCTTTTCATAATAGCGAATGGTATCTGGCGTTGAGTCTGCGAGCTTTGCAAGTTCTCCGATGCGGTACATGCCTGGTCCCCTTTGATTGTCCTGAACAAACGATCCGAATATTGACCACGTAGAAAATCAGTATTCACTCCAGCTTGCTGCAATTTTAGTTCGATCAGCATTAAACGCCGGCGAAGTTCATCTGCCATCGGATCGTCGTGCTCAATACTGTTGAGTAAATCATTTAAAGCGAGTGCATCCTTACGATATTCCAACTCTGATGGAAGGCAACCAGCATTTTTCAGCAATCGGTAACCAGAGCGTAACTCTGCCGGTACAAAGCTATCATCATCAAGCACCAGCGGCTGGCCGTTGCCTGGCAGGTTATTAAATTCGCCTTTGCGCTGGGCTTCCAGGATATGACGTTCCGCCCATTGGTCAAGCAGCCACATGGTAGAAATCCACAAGAGAAAGTATTGATTTAAACAGTGTAGAGAACTGGAGATTCAGGAGATATAAAAAAACCCGCCGAAGCGGGTTCTTTTACGTTACTGCAGATTACTCTGCAGCAGCTTCTGCTTTAGATTCAGAACGATCAACCAGCTCGATGTAAGCCATCGGAGCGTTGTCGCCTGCACGGAAGCCACACTTCAGAATACGAGTGTAACCACCGGCACGGCTCGCGAAACGCGGGCCCAGTTCGTTAAACAGTTTTGCCACGATCTCGTTATCACGAGTGCGGGCGAATGCCAGACGACGATTAGCAACGCTGTCAGTCTTGGCAAGAGTAATCAGTGGCTCAACTACGCGACGCAGCTCTTTCGCTTTAGGCAGGGTCGTCTTGATGATCTCATGACGAACCAGTGAACCTGCCATGTTGCGGAACATAGCCTGGCGATGGCTGCTGTTGCGGTTCAGTTGACGACCACTCTTACGATGGCGCATGACCTTATCCTTCTCAGTAAAACCTTAACCTGTGATCCGGTTACTCGTCAGCAATGCTTGCCGGTGGCCAGTTTTCCAGGCGCATGCCCAGAGAAAGACCACGTGAAGCCAGCACGTCTTTAATCTCAGTAAGAGATTTTTTACCCAGGTTCGGCGTTTTCAGCAACTCAACCTCGGTACGCTGTACCAGATCACCGATATAGTGGATAGCTTCTGCTTTGAGGCAGTTAGCAGAGCGGACAGTCAATTCCAGATCGTCAACAGGGCGCAGCAGGATCGGATCGAATTCTGGTTTCTCTTCTTTAACTTCCGGCTGACGAACATCACGTAAGTCAACGAAAGCTTCAAGTTGTTCTGCCAGGATGGTTGCCGCACGACGAATCGCCTCTTCAGGATCGATTGTGCCGTTGGTTTCCATTTCGATGACCAGCTTGTCCAGGTCGGTACGCTGCTCTACACGCGCTGCTTCAACATTGTAGGCAATACGCTCTACAGGGCTATAGCATGCGTCGACCAGCAGACGGCCGATTGGGCGCTCATCTTCTTCCGAATGAATTCGGGCAGAAGCCGGCACATAACCGCGACCGCGCTGAACTTTGATACGCATGCTAATAGCTGCGTTCTCATCGGTCAGGTGGCAGATCACGTGCTGCGGCTTGACGATTTCGACATCACCATCATGGGTAATGTCGGCTGCAGTCACAGGGCCAATGCCAGATTTATTCAGGGTAAGAATAACTTCATCTTTCCCCTGAACTCTCACCGCCAGCCCTTTCAGGTTGAGCAGGATTTCAAGGATATCTTCCTGAACGCCTTCTTTGGTGCTGTACTCATGAAGTACACCATCAATCTCAACTTCGGTTACCGCACAACCCGGCATCGACGAGAGCAGAATACGGCGCAGTGCGTTACCCAGAGTATGGCCAAAGCCACGCTCTAAAGGCTCAAGGGTCACCTTGGCGTGCGTCGAACTCACTTGCTCGATATCTACCAGGCGCGGTTTTAGAAACTCTGTCACAGAACCCTGCATTGTGTCCTCTCTTTGGTACTAAGCTTTACTTGGAGTAAAGCTCGACGATCAGGTGTTCGTTAATGTCCGCAGACAGATCAGAACGTTCCGGCTGACGCTTGAACGTGCCTTCCATCTTGCCAGCATCAACTTCCAGCCAGGTTGGCTTTTCACGCTGCTCAGCCAGCTCCAGAGCGGCTTTCACGCGAGATTGAGCTTTCGCTTTCTCACGAATGCTAACAACGTCGTTCGCTTTAACCTGATAAGAAGCGATGTTAACAACACGACCGTTTACCATGATTGCTTTATGGCTAACCAGTTGGCGTGATTCAGCACGAGTAGCGCCGAAGCCCATACGGTAAACAACGTTGTCCAGACGACCTTCCAGCAGAGCCAACAGGTTTTCACCGGTGTTGCCTTTCAGACGTGCTGCTTCTTTATAGTAGTTACGGAACTGACGCTCCAGCACACCGTAGGTACGGCGAACTTTTTGCTTTTCACGCAACTGCACACCATAGTCAGACAGACGCGGTTTACGCGCACCGTGCTGGCCAGGAGCTTGTTCAATTTTACACTTGGTATCGATCGCGCGAACGCCAGACTTAAGGAATAAGTCGGTGCCCTCACGACGGCTCAGCTTGAGCTTAGGACCCAAATATCTTGCCATTTTCTATCTCCAACAATCCTAGAAAACGTAAGCGTTATACGCGACGTTTTTTCGGCGGACGACAACCGTTATGAGGGATCGGAGTCACATCAGTAATATTAGTGATGCGGAAACCAGCGGCGTTCAGAGCACGAACAGTTGATTCGCGACCCGGACCCGGACCTTTGACCATAACTTCCAGATTCTTGATGCCGTATTCTTTTACGGCTTCTGCACAACGCTCTGCTGCAACCTGGGCTGCGAACGGAGTAGATTTGCGAGAACCACGGAAACCGGAACCACCGGCTGTTGCCCAACCCAATGCGTTACCCTGACGATCAGTAATAGTAACGATGGTGTTGTTAAAAGAAGCATGGATATGAGCCACGCCGTCAGAGACTTGTTTTCTTACACGTTTACGTGCACGAATTGGTGCCTTTGCCATTATTCAATCACCCCGATTATTTCTTGATCGGTTTGCGCGGACCCTTACGGGTACGTGCGTTGGTCTTGGTACGCTGACCGCGAACCGGGAGACCACGACGATGACGCAAACCGCGATAGCAACCAAGGTCCATAAGGCGCTTGATGCTCATGCTAACTTCACGGCGCAGATCACCTTCAACGACAAATTTGGCAACTTCGTCACGCAGCGTGTCGATTTGTTCTTCAGACAGCTCACTGATCTTAACATCTTCAGCGATACCCGCTGCAGCCAGAATGGCCTTGGAGCGGGTCTTGCCGACGCCGTAGATCGAAGTTAATGCGATCACAGCATGTTTCTGATCAGGAATGTTAATGCCTGCTATACGGGCCACTATGCACTCCTACTATTTAATATGTACGCACCATGCCGAAAAGCCCGTTTTCAGGATACTCAAATGGAACGTACAGACATACAAAAGATTGGCTGGCTAATCTAGCCAGCTCAACCCAACTTTGCAAGAAAAAAATGCGAAATAATCAGCCTTGACGCTGTTTATGTTTCGGCTCGGCACTGCAAATCACGCGGATGACGCCATCACGCTTAACGATTTTGCAGTTACGGCATAATTTCTTGACGGAAGCACGAACTTTCATTTTTACTCTCCGTAACTTCTCGGGCGACCAATTAACGGCCGTAGCCTTTCAGGTTCGCCTTCTTCAAGGCAGACTCGTACTGACTAGACATCATCAGAGTTTGCACTTGAGCCATAAAGTCCATAATCACGACAACAACGATTAATAGTGAGGTCCCACCGAAGTAGAACGGCACTTTCATTGCATCACGCATGAACTCCGGGATCAGGCAGATAAAAGTAATGTACAACGCGCCAATCAAAGTCAGACGAGTCATTACTTTATCGATATACTTCGCCGTTTGCTCTCCCGGACGAATTCCTGGTACAAATGCACCGGACTTCTTCAGGTTATCTGCTGTTTCACGAGGGTTGAAAACCAACGCTGTGTAGAAGAAACAGAAGAATATGATTGCAGACGCATAGAGTAACACATAAAGCGGTTGCCCAGGCTGCAAATACAGCGAAATTGTTGTCAGCCAGTTCCAACCGGTTCCGCCCCCGAACCACGACGCAATCGTCGCTGGGAACAGAATAATACTGGAAGCGAAGATCGCTGGGATAACCCCGGCCATATTCACTTTCAGCGGTAAATGTGTGCTCTGTGCAGCATAGACACGACGACCTTGCTGGCGTTTCGCGTAGTTCACCACAATGCGGCGTTGACCACGTTCAACGAAGACAACAAAGAACGTCACTGCAAATACTAATACTGCAACCAATAGCAACAGGAGGAAGTGCAGGTCGCCTTGACGCGCTTGCTCGATCGTATGGGCAATGGCTGGCGGGAGTCCCGCAACGATACCAGCGAAGATAATGATTGAGATACCGTTGCCGATACCTCGCTCAGTAATCTGTTCGCCGAGCCACATCAGGAACATAGTTCCTGTGACCAGACTTACAACAGCGGTGAAATAGAATGCAAAGCCTGGGTTAATAACCAAGCCCTGCATACCAGGCATATTCGGTAAACCGGTAGCAATACCGATTGACTGGAATATTGCCAGCACCAGAGTGCCGTAACGGGTGTACTGGCTGATCTTACGACGACCAGACTCCCCTTCTTTCTTCAACTCTGCCAGGGCCGGATGAACGACCGTTAACAGCTGGATAATAATGGATGCCGAAATGTACGGCATGATACCCAGTGCAAAGATAGAAGCACGGCTGAGAGCACCACCAGAGAACATGTTAAACATCTCAATGATGGTGCCTCGCTGTTGCTCAAGCAGTTTGGCAAGTACAGCGGCATCGATACCAGGGATCGGAATAAAAGAGCCAATACGGAAAACGATCAGCGCACCAACTACAAACAAAAGTCTGCGTTTCAGTTCGCCAAATCCACCCTTGGCACTTTGAAAATCTAATCCCGGTTGCTTAGCCATCTGCTACTTATTCCTCAATTTTACCGCCAGCAGCTTCGATAGCAGCACGAGCGCCTTTAGAAACACGCAGGCCACGAACAGTTACCGGAGTAGAAACTTCACCAGCCAGGATCACTTTCGCGAACTCGATCTGGATACCGATAATGTTTGCTGCTTTCAGCGTGTTCAGGTCTACAACGCCGCCTTCAACTTTCGCCAGGTCAGACAGACGGATTTCCGCTGTAATCGCTGATTTGCGAGAGGTGAAACCGAATTTCGGCAGACGACGGTACAGTGGCATCTGGCCACCCTCGAAACCACGGCGTACGCCACCGCCAGAACGAGAGTTCTGACCTTTGTGACCACGACCACCGGTTTTACCGAGGCCAGAACCGATACCACGACCAAGGCGTTTACCCGCCTTTTTAGAGCCTTCGGCTGGAGACAGAGTATTTAAACGCATCTCTTACTCCTCAACTTTAACCATGAAGTAAACCGCGTTGACCATACCACGTACAGCGGGAGTATCCTCACGCTCAACGGTATGACCAATACGACGCAGACCCAGGCCAAGCAGCGTTGCCTTGTGTTTCGGCAGACGACCGATTGCACTGCGGGTTTGAGTGATTTTAATAGTCTTTGCCATGGTCAATTACCCCAGAATTTCTTCAACGGATTTACCACGCTTGGCAGCGACCATTTCTGGAGAATTCATATTTTCCAGGCCATCAATAGTTGCACGAACCACGTTAATCGGGTTGGTGGAACCATATGCTTTGGCCAGAACGTTATGAACTCCAGCGACTTCGAGAACGGCGCGCATTGCACCACCGGCAATAATACCGGTACCTTCTGAAGCCGGCTGCATGAAGACACGAGAACCCGTGTGAACACCTTTTACAGGGTGTTGCAGGGTGCCGTGGTTCAGCGCGACGTTAATCATATTGCGACGGGCTTTTTCCATCGCTTTCTGGATCGCTGCTGGAACTTCACGCGCTTTACCGTAACCAAAACCAACGCGACCGTTACCATCGCCAACAACAGTCAGAGCTGTGAAGGAGAAAATACGACCACCTTTAACGGTTTTAGATACGCGGTTAACCGCGATCAGCTTTTCCTGCAGTTCGCCAGCTTGTTTTTCGATGTGAGCCATCTTACACCTCTACCTTAGAACTGAAGGCCAGCTTCACGGGCAGCATCTGCCAGTGCCTGGACACGACCATGATATTGGAACCCGGAACGGTCAAAGGACACAACTTTGATGCCTTTTTCCAGAGCGCGTTCAGCAACAGCTTTACCAACAGCTGCAGCAGCGTCTTTGTTACCGGTGTACTTCAATTGTTCTGTAATAGCTTTTTCTACAGTAGAAGCAGCTACCAGAACTTCAGAACCGTTTGGTGCAATGACCTGTGCGTAAATATGACGCGGGGTACGATGTACCACCAGGCGAGTTGCACCCAGCTCTTTGAGCTTGCGGCGTGCGCGGGTCGCACGACGGATACGAGCAGATTTCTTATCCATAGTGTTACCTTACTTCTTCTTAGCCTCTTTGGTACGCACGACTTCGTCGGCGTAACGGACACCCTTGCCTTTATAAGGCTCAGGACGACGGTAGGCGCGCAGGTCTGCTGCAACCTGACCGATCAGCTGTTTATCCGCGCCTTTCAGCACGATTTCAGTCTGAGACGGACATTCTGCAGTGATACCGGCAGGCAGCTGATGCTCAACGGGGTGAGAGAAGCCCAGAGACAGGCCTACTGCATTCCCTTTGATAGCTGCACGATAACCTACACCAACCAGCTGAAGCTTTTTAGTGAAGCCTTCGGTAACACCAACAACCATTGAATTCAGCAGGGCACGCGCGGTACCAGCCTGAGCCCATCCATCCACGAAACCATCACGTGGACCGAAGGTCAGAGCGTTTTCTGCATGTTTAACTTCAACAGCATTGTTGAGGGTACGAGTCAGCTCGCCATTTTTACCTTTGATCGTAATAACCTGACCGTCGATTTTTACATCAACGCCGGCAGGAATGACGACCGGTGCTTTAGCAACACGAGACATTCTTTCCTCCGATTAGGCTACGTAGCAGATAATTTCGCCACCAAGACCAGCTTGGCGCGCTGCACGATCAGTCATAACACCTTTAGAGGTAGAAACAACTGCGATACCCAGACCAGCCATAACTTTAGGCAGCTCATCTTTTTTCTTATAGATGCGCAGGCCTGGGCGGCTGACACGCTGAATGCTTTCTACAACAGCTTTACCCTGGAAATACTTAAGAGTAAGTTCCAGTTCCGGCTTGGTGTCGCCTTCAACTTTAAAATCTTCGATAAAACCTTCTTCCTTCAGCACATTGGCAATTGCCACTTTCAGCTTGGCGGAAGGCATGGTGACCGCAACTTTGTTCGCGGCCTGACCGTTACGGATACGGGTCAGCATATCCGCGATCGGATCTTGCATGCTCATCTGTCTTTACTCCCGTGATTCAATTGGTGACAATTACCAGCTAGCCTTTTTCAGACCCGGGATTTCACCGCGCATAGCGGCTTCACGGACCTTAATACGGCTCAACCCGAACTTCCGCAGGAAAGCGTGCGGACGACCAGTTTGACGACAGCGGTTACGCTGACGAGACGGGCTGGAATCACGCGGCAGAGACTGCAGCTTCAGAACTGCGTTCCAACGATCTTCGTCGGAAGCGTTCACATCAGAAATGATCGCTTTCAGTTCAGCGCGTTTAGCGAAGAATTTATCAGCTAAAGCTACGCGCTTTACTTCGCGTGCTTTCATTGATTGCTTAGCCATTCAGTAACCCTACCTTACTTGCGGAACGGGAAGTCAAAGGCAGCCAGCAGAGCACGGCCTTCTTCATCAGAGTTCGCAGTAGTGGTAATGGTAATATCCAAACCACGCACGCGGTCGACTTTATCGTAGTCGATCTCTGGGAAGATGATCTGCTCACGGACACCCATGCTGTAGTTACCACGACCATCGAATGACTTAGCGGACAAGCCACGGAAGTCACGGATGCGTGGAACAGCAATAGAGATCAGGCGCTCAAGGAACTCCCACATGCGTTCGCCACGCAGAGTTACTTTACAGCCGATCGGATAGCCCTGACGGATTTTGAAGCCTGCAACAGATTTGCGTGCTTTGGTGATCAACGGCTTTTGACCGGAGATTGCTGTCAAATCAGCTGCTGCATTATCCAGCAGTTTCTTATCAGCGATCGCTTCACCAACACCCATGTTCAGGGTGATCTTCTCGACCCGAGGGACTTGCATGACAGAATTGTAGTTAAACTCAGTCATGAGTTTGCTAACTACTTCGTCTTTGTAGTAATCATGCAGTTTCGCCATCGTACTACTCCAAATTACTTGATAGTTTCGCTATTAGATTTGAAGAAACGGACTTTTTTGCCGTCTTCGAATCTAAAGCCTACACGGTCAGCCTTGCCGGTTGCCGTGTTGAAGAGTGCAACGTTAGAAACCTGAATAGCAGCTTCTTTTTCAACGATGCCACCTGGTTGGTTCAGGGCCGGAACCGGCTTCTGATGTTTCTTAACCAGGTTGATACCTTCAACAATGATCTTGCCGGAAGACAGAACATTTTTTACTTTACCGCGTTTACCTTTATCTTTACCGGTTAACACGATAACTTCGTCATCACGACGGATTTTCGCTGCCATGATTCGCTCCTTAGAGTACTTCTGGTGCCAGAGAGATAATTTTCATGAACTTTTCAGTACGAAGTTCACGAGTTACCGGCCCAAAGATACGCGTGCCGATAGGCTGCTCGCTGTTATTATTTAAAATAACGCATGCATTACCATCGAAGCGAATGACAGAACCGTCAGGGCGACGAACACCCTTCCTGGTGCGCACCACTACCGCTTTCAGCACATCACCTTTTTTGACCTTACCACGTGGAATTGCTTCCTTGATGGTGATCTTGATGATGTCGCCTACGCCTGCGTAGCGACGGTGCGAGCCACCCAGAACCTTGATACACATTACGCGACGTGCACCGGAGTTGTCGGCGACGGTCAGCATAGTCTGTTCTTGGATCATTTCAGTGCTCCGCTAATGTCAACTACTACCTGAGACTCTAAATTCAGAGTCGTCGAAAAGCCCCATATCGAGGGCGCGGCATTATAACACCGCTTCTACAATATGGGTAGAAAAAATACACGGCTCATTACTGAGCCGTGTATTCGTATTGAGAAGGCTTACTGTATTACAGAACGGCTTTCTCTACAACGCGAACCAGCGTCCAGGACTTAGTCTTGGACAGCGGACGGCATTCGCGGATTTCAACCACGTCACCGATACCGCATTCGTTGTTCTCGTCATGTACGTGCAGTTTGGTCGTACGCTTGATGAATTTACCGTAGATCGGGTGTTTCACAATACGTTCGATAGCAACAACAATGGATTTCTCCATTTTGTCGCTAACAACACGACCTTGCAGAGTACGGATTTTATCGGTCATTACGCACCCGCCTTCTGAGTCAGTAAAGTCTTAACGCGTGCAACATCACGACGCACTTGCTTCAGCAGGTGAGTCTGTTGCAGCTGGCCACTTGCCGCCTGCATACGCAGGTTAAACTGCTCACGCAGCAGGTTCAGCAGCTCAGCGTTCAGCTCTTCAACGCTTTTTTCACGCAGCTCATTTGCTTTCATTACATCACCGTCTTAGTTACAAAGGTGGTTTTAATCGGCAGTTTCGCTGCTGCCAGGCCGAATGCTTCACGGGCTAGCTCTTCCGGTACGCCGTCCATTTCATACAGGACTTTACCCGGCTGAATCAAGGCAACCCAATACTCCACGTTACCTTTACCTTTACCCATACGAACTTCCAGCGGCTTCTCGGTAATTGGTTTGTCCGGGAATACACGGATCCAGATTTTACCTTGACGCTTAACTGCACGGGTCATTGCACGACGTGCTGCTTCGATCTGACGTGCAGTCAGACGACCACGGCCAACAGCTTTCAGACCGAAAGTGCCGAAGCTAACATCCGTACCCTGCGCCAGACCACGGTTGCGGCCTTTGTGCACTTTACGGAATTTTGTACGCTTTGGTTGTAACATCAGCGACGCTCCTTATTTACGGCCTTTACGCTGCTGCTTTTTAGGTTGCGCAGCCGGTTTTTCCGGTTGTTCAACAGCAGCCATACCACCCAGGATCTCGCCTTTGAAGATCCATACCTTAACGCCGATTACACCGTAAGTGGTGTGCGCTTCAGAGGTGTTGTAGTCAATGTCAGCACGCAGTGTGTGCAACGGTACGCGACCTTCGCGGTACCATTCGGTACGTGCGATTTCCGCGCCGCCGAGACGGCCGCTAACTTCAACTTTGATACCTTTAGCGCCCAGACGCATTGCGTTCTGTACAGCACGCTTCATAGCACGACGGAACATAACGCGACGTTCCAGCTGTGAAGTGATGCTGTCAGCAACCAATTTAGCGTCCAGTTCAGGCTTACGAACTTCAGCGATATTGATCTGTGCAGGAACGCCAGCGATATCCGCTACGACCTTGCGCAGTTTTTCTACGTCTTCGCCTTTCTTACCGATAACGATACCCGGGCGAGCGGTGTGAATAGTCACACGAATGCTCTTAGCCGGACGCTCGATAACGATACGAGATACAGACGCCTTAGCCAGTTCCTTAGTAAGGTACTGACGTACTTTAAAATCGCTGTCCAGGTTGTCAGCGAATTCTTTGGTGTTCGCAAACCATGTTGAATTCCATGGTTTTACAATACCCAGGCGAATACCATTAGGATGTACTTTCTGACCCATTGCTAGTCTCCAGAGTCTCAGCGATCGGACACAACCACAGTAATGTGGCTGGTGCGCTTCAGGATGCGATCTGCACGACCTTTCGCACGCGGCATAATGCGCTTCATGCTTGGGCCTTCGTCTACGAAGATTTTCGCAACTTTCAGATCGTCAATGTCAGCGCCATCGTTGTGTTCAGCGTTAGCAATGGCAGATTCCAGTACTTTCTTAACCAATACCGCAGCTTTCTTGTTGGTATAGGTCAGGATGTCCAGGGCCTGCGACACTTTCTTACCGCGAATCAGGTCAGCAACAAGGCGAACCTTCTGAGCAGAAGAACGAGCATGGCGATGTTGAGCTAAAGTTTCCATCTCTTCCTCCTACCTTATTTCTTCTTCGCTTTTTTATCAGCAGCATGGCCGCGATAAGTACGAGTCGGTGCGAATTCACCCAGTTTATGACCGACCATTTCGTCGGAAACAAAGACTGGAACGTGCTGACGACCATTATGGACAGCGATGGTCAAACCGATCATGTTAGGAAAGATCGTTGAACGACGGGACCAAGTGCGCAGGGGCTTCTTGTCTCCGCTTTCCACCGCTTTCTCTACCTTCTTCAGCAAGTGCAGGTCAATAAAAGGACCTTTCTTGAGAGAACGTGGCATGGCTTATCCTCTAAAATTATTTGCTACGGCGACGTACGATAAATTTATCAGTACGCTTGTTGCTGCGGGTCTTCTTACCTTTGGTCTGAACGCCCCATGGTGTTACTGGGTGTTTACCAAAGTTACGACCTTCACCACCACCATGTGGGTGGTCGACTGGGTTCATCGCAGTACCGCGAACGGTAGGACGAACACCACGCCAGCGTGCAGCACCTGCTTTACCCAGAACGCGCAGCATATGCTCAGCATTGCCAACTTCGCCCAGAGTTGCACGGCATTCTGCTTCGACTTTACGCATTTCACCAGAGCGCAGACGCAGGGTGACATAAGCACCATCGCGAGCAACGATCTGAACGTAAGTACCAGCGGAACGCGCCAGCTGACCGCCTTTACCTGGTTTCATTTCTACGTTATGAACGGTAGAACCAACCGGGATATTGCGCATCGGCAGGGTGTTACCTGCTTTGATTGCAGCATCAACGCCAGACTGAATCTGGTCGCCAGCTTTCAGGCCTTTAGGGGCCAGGATGTAACGGCGTTCGCCATCTTTGTACAGAACCAGCGCGATGTTCGCGGAACGGTTCGGATCGTACTCAAGACGCTCAACAATTGCTGGGATACCATCTTTGTTGCGTTTGAAGTCAACAATACGGTAAGCCTGCTTGTGACCACCACCGATATGACGAGTGGTGATGCGGCCATTGTTGTTACGACCACCGGATTTGCTGTTTTTTTCAACCAGCGGAGCAAAAGGTTTGCCCTTGTGCAGCTCTGGGTTGACCACTTTAACAACGTGGCGACGACCCGGAGATGTCGGTTTGCATTTAACAACTGCCATTGTATTACTCCTCCGACTTACTCAGCGCCGCCGACGAAGTCCAGATTCTGGCCTTCCTTCAGGGTGACGTAAGCTTTTTTCCAGTCGCTACGACGACCGATACGCTGTCCGTGACGTTTAACTTTCCCTTTAACTACCAGGGTGTTAACGACTTCGACTTCGACTTCAAACAGTTTCTGCACAGCAGCTTTGATTTCTGCTTTGGTCGCGTCTTTAGCAACTTTGAGAACGATGGTATTGGTTTTTTCCATCGCAGCAGACGCTTTTTCAGAAACGTGCGGTGCACGAAGCACCTTCAGCAGACGTTCTTCACGAATCATGCCAGCATCTCCTCAACTTGCTTAACAGCATCGGCAGTCATTACGACTTTGTCGAAGGCGATCAAGCTAACCGGGTCGATACCAGTTGCATCGCGTACGTCAACCTTGTGCAGGTTGCGCGCAGCCAGGAACAGGTTCTCGTCCAGCTCACCGGTGATGATCAGCACATCTTCCAGAGCCATGTCTTTCAGTTTCTGTGCCAGCAGCTTAGTTTTAGGCGCTTCAACAGAGAATGATTCGACAACGATCAGACGATCCTGACGTACCAGTTCGGACAGGATGCTTTTCAGCGCGCCGCGGTACATCTTTTTGTTTACTTTTTGACTGTGGTCCTGCGGGCGAGCAGCGAAGGTCACGCCACCGGAACGCCAGATCGGGCTCTTAATAGAACCTGAACGCGCACGGCCGGTACCTTTCTGGCGCCACGGCTTTTTGCCGGAACCAGTTACTTCAGCACGAGTCTTCTGAGCACGAGTACCCTGACGAGCACCAGCTGCATAAGCAACAACAACCTGGTGAACCAGCGCTTCGTTGAAATCACGACCGAAGGTAGTTTCGGAAACAGTCAGCGCGCTCTGCGCGTCTTTCAATACTAATTCCATTGCTATCCCCTTACGCCTTCACAGCTGGTTTAACGATCAGGTCGCTACCGGTTGCACCGGGAACAGCACCTTTAACCAGCAGCAGGTTGCGCTCAGCGTCAACGCGTACTACGTCCAGGCTCTGAACAGTTACACGTTCGTTACCCAGCTGACCTGCCATTTTCTTGCCTTTAAACACTTTGCCCGGAGTCTGGTTCTGACCGATAGAACCCGGAACGCGGTGAGACAAGGAGTTACCGTGGGTAGCGTCCTGGGTACGGAAGTTCCAGCGCTTAACGGTACCAGCAAAACCTTTACCTTTAGAGGTACCGGTTACGTCAACTTTTTTAACTTCAGCAAACAGCTCAACGCTAATGTCCTGACCTACGGTGAACTCTTCGCCTTCAGCAAGGCGGAATTCCCACAGACCACGGCCAGCTTCTACGCCAGCTTTAGCGAAGTGACCAGCTTCCGGCTTGGTTACACGGTTAGCTTTTTTAGCACCGGTAGTAACCTGAACAGCACGGTAGCCATCGTTAGCCAGATCTTTAACCTGAGTAACGCGGTTTGCTTCAACTTCGATTACGGTTACTGGGATAGATACGCCATCTTCAGTGAAGATGCGGGTCATACCCACTTTTTTACCGACTAAACCAATCATTGTTTCAACCTCTCAATCGCTCGATGACCTGATTAACCCAGGCTGATCTGCACGTCTACACCGGCAGCCAGATCCAGACGCATCAGAGCATCAACGGTTTTCTCAGTTGGCTCAACGATGTCAACCAGACGCTTGTGAGTGCGGATCTCGTACTGATCACGCGCGTCTTTGTTAACGTGCGGAGAGATCAGAACGGTAAAGCGCTCTTTGCGGGTCGGCAGCGGGATCGGACCACGGACTTGCGCACCAGTGCGCTTAGCAGTCTCGACGATTTCCGCGGTTGATTGATCGATCAGACGATGATCAAACGCTTTCAGGCGGATACGGATTCTTTGGTTCTGCATGAGACCAGAGCTCCAATTATTTTATAAACGAAAATGATTACTACTCAAACCCATTACGATTGATGGGAGAGTGTAACCGTTCTTACGTAGCCCCCCAATTGGGAGCATTGTTGAGTAACGAAAAGCGGTGTTACTCAGGTTCAGATTGAACCGCTGTCAATTACGACAAGCCCGCGCATTATACGTAAATCTGGACTCAACGCAAGTGCTGATTATAAAGCAGACGCTGTAGGTTGCTTTTGCGTAGCCGCTCGATGTTTAGCTGCAATCAGTGTCCGCTGAAGTAGACTCATTGGAACGCTCTGCGCAGAGGCTAATTTTGCTGTTTGTTCTTAGACATTCGGAAGGAGAGGATACCGCAGCGATAACGACTGAGGTGTAAACCATGCTAACCGCCCTTCCCTTTCAGGTGATTTATTTCGTATTAACTTGTCTTCTGGTTCGCGAGGATATCCGTTCCGGTCTCCTTCCGGATAAATACCTTTGCCCACTACTTTGGAGTGGCCTTCTGTTTCATCTCATCAACCGGCCTGAGTTTCTCTTTAGTGCTGTTGTAGGCGCCATAGTTGGGTACGCGGGCTTTGCCAGTATTTACTGGGGCTATCGAACGGTGTTTAAACGTGAGGGGCTAGGGTATGGGGACGTGAAATATCTTGCTGCTTTGGGCGCCTGGCACGGCTGGTGTGTGCTTCCTGCACTGACACTGTCTGCCGCAGTCCTGGCTACAAGCTATGTTCTTATTCAGATGCTGTGCAATCCTGGCCAGCAGATACATAAAAACCCGCTACCGTTCGGTCCATTTCTGGCGGCAGCAGGTTTATTGTCGGGCTGGCAGAGTCTAATCAATCTGCCACTTTAATCTGCGACTGCAGGTAGTTTTGCAAACCAATTTTGCCGATGAGGTCCAACTCGGTTTCGAGCCAATCAATATGGCCCTCTTCGTCAGCCAGAATGGTAATCATCATATCGCGGCTAACGTAATCATGGACACTGTCGGCATAAGCAATGGCCTCACGAAGATCTTTCGCGCCTTCCAGCTCAAGCCGTAGGTCAGATTGCAGCATCTCCTCGACATCTTCGCCAATGCCGAGCTTTCCGAGGTCCTGCAGATTCGGGATGCCCTCAAGAAATAAAATACGCTCGATATATTTATCAGCGTGTTTCATTTCATCGATCGATTCATGATATTCAACATCATTGAGGCGCGTCAGGCCCCAATTTTTGAACATTCTCGCATGGAGAAAATACTGATTGATTGCGACAAGCTCATTTCCCAATAATTTATTGAGATAACTTATGATTTTAACATCACCTTTCATTATATAGTCCCTCCGCTTCCACTTATTGAAGCGTAGATGGGGCTACAGGGATGTCAAAAAAAAGATAGTGCCTCAGGCGATCTCTTTGTATTCCGGGATCTGCATCAATTCATCCTGCATAATCTCGCGCGCCGCGCGTACGCACTTACCGCATTGATTTCCTACCGGAACAAATTTACGAAGCTGCTGAAAAGACTGAGGATGAAACTGGCGAACGGCCTGACGTATTTTTTTGTCACTGACACCATTACACAAACAAACGTACATAAACACTCCCGCTCAATTTATGATCAAAGTGTAAGTGAGAATAATTATGATTACAATAGCACATACGTAAAGAGACGGGACGGTTGCAGACAATAAATGCGAATAAGTGTGACAGTTATTAAATTAGAAATGTAAAAAGGGCGCCGAAGCGCCCTTTACTATTAACCACTAATTAACGAGTAATTAGATGATTAAGCGATGACTTTAGCAACAACGCCCGCGCCTACAGTACGGCCGCCTTCACGGATTGCGAAACGCAGACCGTCGTCCATCGCGATTGGGTGGATCAGGGTAACAACCATTTTGATGTTGTCGCCCGGCATTACCA
>NZ_JAENMQ010000021.1:0-16170 GCF_016771845.1 Lelliottia jeotgali
GTGGTGGTACAGCACGAAAGTGGGGGTGATCGACCTGAAGAAAAAGTCGATCACCATGGGTAAAGGATGTTAAATAGTGTTCACCATGTCCCCGAACACCTGTCTACCATGTCCCCGGACCGTACAGGGAGAGGGCAGGGTGAGGGCACCACACCGCACTAATTAACCCCCAGCACCTTCCTCGCCTCACGTGTCACGTTGTCCATCTCATCCAGCAATTCCAGAAACTCCGGTTCCAGCTCGGATTCCGCCGTCCCTGAACGCAGCTGCTGTTCAAGCAAATGGCAGAGACTTTTCAGGCGCGGAACACCGCTGTAACTACAGCTGCCATGCAGTTTATGAATCGCTTCCAGCAGATCGTCCGGATGCTCACCCACCAACTGCTCTTCCACTTTATTACGGATTTCCGGCAGGAACGCGATCAGCATTTGCAGCATATCGCGCGCCAGATCGGTTTTTCCTGCGGCCTGGCGCAGCGCCAGCTGCCAGTCGAGTGTGGCATTCGGGTTGACGTTGATCTCTACGGGCTCTGGTGTTGCTGAAGACATTCCGCCAGAGAAGCCCGGTTTATAACGTAACAGCAGGCTGTGGAGTTTCTCTTCGTCGATCGGTTTCGCCAGGTAATCGTTCATCCCGGCACTCAGCAATTTTTCTTTCTGTCCGGCCATCGCGTGGGCTGTCACCGCAATCACTGGGGTATGTTGCTGATGCGGAAGCTGGCGAATCAGCTCACAGGCGCGGATGCCATCCATGCCTGGCATCTGGATATCCATCAAAATCAGATCGAACTGCATCTGCTTGGCATTTTCCACCGCCTGCGGACCGCTGTTGCACAGCTCCACGTGATGCACCTGATCTTCGAGCAATACGCCGATGAGCTTCAGGTTTGCCGGGTTATCGTCGACCGCCATCACGCTCATTGGCAGCTTGTGATCGTCACTGGTGACGGGGATCGCGTGGTGATTAATGCGGCAATATTCCGTCAGTGCGGGCAGCAGGCGCGTGGCGGTGAGTGGTTTTAACAGACAGGCGGCAGCACCGTCGTTTTTCAACTCTTCAGCGTTAAGCTGCGCGTGGCACGGCAGGGCCAAAAGCAGGTAATCGGTCATCGAGGCGGCCTTCGCCAGCCGCTCCTGCTGCATGGTCAGCTCGCCGGTGAATGTCACCGGGATCCCCATCAGCAAAATGTCGTAATGATCGACCGCCAGCGCCGAGAATGTCGGGCTGTAAATCACCTCTAGCGGCGTGGTGCTGAGGACGTCCAGCGTGCTTTGTGCCGCAGCGGTATTAGGCTCGACATAGGCCAGACGCTTGCCGCGCAGGCAATCGGTCACGGGACCGTCGGTCACCACATTCGGATTCAGATCGAGATTAATATGGAACCAGAAGGTGGAGCCGCGATTCGGCTGGCTGTGGAAGGAGATATCCCCGCCCATCTCTTTCACCAGTTTCTGGGTGATCACCAGCCCAAGGCCGGTCCCGCCGTGGCGCCGGGAAATACTGGCATCTGCCTGGCGGAATGCCTGGAACAAACGCGACTGATCGCGTTCGGGAATACCAATTCCGGTATCGCGGATCTGAACCTCGATCTGCACTTTGTTATTACTGATCGCCCGTCGTTCTACCAGCACATCAATGTTGCCGCTTTCGGTAAATTTGATCGCATTGCCCACCAGATTGGTGATCACCTGCTGCAGGCGCAGCGGATCGCCGATCACGTTATCCGGCACATCATTTTTAATGTTCAGCGTCAGCTCAAGACCTTTGTCGTGCGATGAATGGGCCAGCAGGGTGACCACTTCATCCATCGTGCTGCGCAGCGGGAACGGAATGCTTTCGAGGATCAGCTTGCCCGCTTCCAGTTTGGAGAAGTCCAGCACGTCGTTGATGATCGCCAGCAGATTATTGGCGGAACGTTCGATGGTGTGCAGGTGATCGCGCTGAGTTGGATTAAGTTCCGACTTGAGCGTCAGGCGCGTAAAGCCAATCACCCCGTTGAGCGGCGTTCGCAGCTCGTGGGACATGTTGGCGAGGAACTCAGATTTAATGCGCGCCGCTTCCTGAGCGCGTTTCTTCGCAAGGTCCAGCTCGACGTTCTGAATCTCCATCTGCTCTAAGGTTTCGCGCAGATCGGAGGTCGCCTGATCGACGTTATGCTGCATCTCTTCGTGATAGGCCGCCAGCGACATCGCCATCGAGTTAATGCCGTTTTTCAGCATATCCAGTTCGCCGAGCATAAAGCCTTCGACGCGGCTATCAAGTTGCCCGCGACGAATGCGGTCGACGGTATTCACCATATTGCGAATTGGGCTTGTCACATCACGCATCAATCGCCAGCCGAAAATGAGCGCAATGCCGATGCAGAACAGCATCATGACGGTAGAGATGAAGATTTCTTTGTACTGCTGTAAACGCACCGACTTGAGATCCAGCTCTAGCGCCACATATCCCAGAATATTATTACTGGCCTTGGCGTCGGCCTGAACCGATTCATCCGGTGAATAGCTTTCCGAGATGATGGGCGTACGCAGAATCATGATATCGCCGCGCCTCAGCACGCTCAAATGGCGTGGGAAGGGCGTGCCGTCCGGGATTTTAAGCTCGCTCGGGTCGAGATGAAAATTCGAGGTCACGAACAGATGGTTGTTCTCGTCATAGACCGAAATGGCGCGCACGATTTCTGAATGTCGGCGGTGCAGCACGCTAATTAACTGGCCGAGTGAATCACGGTTTTGCAGGTTCATCCCGTATTCGCTGGAGACGGCCAGCGGTTCGATGATGCTGGCTCCCGCATCTTCCAGTTGACGCTGCAAGTCGTTGTAACGATGCACAACAAAGAAGATGCTCAGCAGCAAACCGATTAACACGGTCGGGGCGAGAATCAAAATCATCATGCGCGCGCGCAGGCTGTAGTTGGTCATGGAGTTCCGTTATGGGACAATTAGGGTCATTATGTTTATTTGAGAAAAATCTCGGCGATGGCGCAATTCTACTCTGCAAAGCGACGCGTGACGACGCGTCAGATCATAACTGTTGATGTGACAGACCTTGACCCGTTCGGCCAGGGCGTTGCGCGTCATCAAGGCAAGACCGTGTTTATCCCCGGATTATTACCCACCGAGCGTGCTGAAGTCACCCTGACGGAAGACAAGAGCAAGTATGCGCGCGCCAGGGTGAAGCGTCGCCTTAATGATAGCGCGGAACGCACCGCGCCTCGCTGCCCGCATTTTGGCGTCTGCGGCGGCTGCCAGCAGCAGCATGCCAGCGTTGCTCTGCAACAGCGCAGCAAAAGCACCGCGCTGGCACGCCTCATCAAGCACGACGTAAACGAAATTATCTCAGGCGAGCCGTGGGGATATCGCCGCCGGGCGCGTCTGAGCCTTAACTTCCAGCCAAAAACGCAAAAGCTGGAAATGGGTTTTCGCAAAAGTAGCGCCACTGATATTGTCGATGTGAAACAATGCCCTGTTTTGGTGCCCCGTCTTGAAGCATTGCTCCCGCATTTGCGCAACTGCCTTTCTGAATTGCAAGGCGTGCGCTCGCTCGGACACGTGGAACTGGTGCTGGCCGACAACGCTCCGCTGATGGTGCTGCGTCACACTGCGCCACTTTCTGCCAAAGACCGCGAAAAACTGGAACGCTTTTCGCATTCTCACGAGCTGGCGCTTTTTCTCGCGCCGCAAAGCGAGATACTTGAGCAGGTTATGGGTGACGCTCCCTGGTATGTGTCGGACGGGCTACGCTTAACGTTCAGCCCGCGCGACTTCATTCAGGTAAATGACGGCGTGAACCAGCAGATGGTTGCCACCGCCGTTGAGTGGCTGGATGTTCAGCCTGGCGATCGAGTGCTCGATCTGTTCTGCGGAATGGGGAATTTCACCCTTCCACTGGCAAAACGGGCGGCAAGCGTTGTCGGCGTTGAAGGCGTCGAGGCTCTGGTGGCAAAAGGGCAGGAAAATGCGCAGCGCAATGCGTTGCACAATGTGACATTTTTTCATGAAAATCTGGAAGAGGATGTCACTTTGCAGCCGTGGGCAAAGCACGGTTTCGATAAAATTCTGCTCGACCCGGCACGCGCCGGTGCGCCAGGCGTAATGCAGCATATAATTAAACTCGCGCCAAAACGCGTGGTCTATGTTTCCTGTAACCCGGCCACGCTCGCCCGCGACAGTGAGGCATTATTGAGCGCGGGTTACCAAATTCAGCGTCTGGCAATGCTGGACATGTTCCCGCACACTGGGCATCTGGAATCGATGGTGTTGTTCGCGAAAATCTGATGAATTTCGGCTTGTCGAATTCGACAGGCCCTGGTCCCTAAAGGAGAGGACGATGGTTGCGGTAAGAAGTGCACATCTCAATAAAGCTGGTGAATTTGACCCACAAAAATGGATCGCAAGTCTGGGGATTTCCAGCCAGCAGTCGTGTGAACGCTTAACCGAAACCTGGGCCTATTGTCTGCGAACGACCAAGGGACATGCCGACGCCGAACTGCTGTTATGGCGCGGCATTGAGATGGTCGAAATCCTCTCTATGCTCAACATGGATCTCGAAACGCTGCAGGCCGCGCTGCTCTTCCCCCTGGCAGACGCCGAAGTGGTGAGCGAAGACGTGCTGCGCGAAAGCGTCGGCAATCCCGTCGTGGTGTTGATCCACGGCGTGCGCGACATGGCTGCCATTCGCCAGTTGAAAGCGGCCCAGACGGATTCCGTCTCCTCCGAACAGGTCGATAACGTCCGCCGTATGCTGCTGGCAATGGTGGACGATTTCCGCTGCGTGGTGATTAAACTCGCCGAACGTATTGCACACCTGCGTGAAGTGAAAGACGCGCCGGAAGATGAACGCGTGCTGGCGGCGAAAGAGTGTACCAATATCTACGCGCCTCTCGCGAACCGCTTAGGTATCGGCCAGCTGAAATGGGAGCTGGAAGATTACTGCTTCCGCTATTTGCATCCGGCGGAATACAAGCGAATCGCTAAACTGCTGCACGAGCGTCGTATCGATCGTGAGCATTACATCGATGAGTTCGTCGGCGGCCTGCGCCAGTCGATGAAAGAAGAGAACGTGCGGGCTGAAGTCTATGGTCGTCCGAAGCACATCTACAGCATCTGGCGCAAAATGCAGAAAAAGCATCTCGCTTTTGACGAACTGTTCGACGTGCGTGCGGTGCGCATCGTCGCTGACCGCCTGCAGGACTGCTACGCCGCGCTGGGGATAGTGCATACTCACTTCCGCCATTTGCCGGATGAGTTCGACGACTACGTGGCGAACCCGAAACCGAACGGTTATCAGTCAATCCACACCGTGGTGCTCGGCCCCGGCGGTAAAACCGTTGAGATTCAGATCCGTACCAAACAGATGCACGAAGATGCTGAACTCGGCGTCGCGGCGCACTGGAAATACAAAGAAGGCCCATCGAGCGGTACGCGCACCGGCCACGAAGATCGCATTGCGTGGCTGCGTAAGCTGATTGCGTGGCAGGAAGAGATGGCCGATTCCGGCGAAATGCTCGACGAAGTGCGCAGCCAGGTCTTTGACGACCGTGTCTACGTCTTTACGCCAAAAGGTGACGTTGTGGACCTGCCAGCAGGTTCAACGCCGCTCGATTTCGCCTACCACATCCACAGTGACGTGGGGCATCGTTGCATCGGGGCGAAGATCGGCGGGCGCATCGTGCCGTTTACCTATCAGCTGCAGATGGGCGATCAGATTGAAATCATCACCCAGAAACAGCCGAACCCGAGCCGCGACTGGCTGAATCCGAACCTGGGCTATGTCACCACCAGCCGTGGACGATCCAAAATTCACGCGTGGTTCCGTAAGCAAGACCGGGACAAAAACATTCTGGCGGGCCGGCAGATCCTTGATGATGAACTTGAGCATTTAGGTATCAGCATCAAAGAGGCGGAAAAACACCTGCTGCCGCGCTACAACTTTAACGAACTGGATGAGCTGCTGGCGGCCATTGGCGGCGGAGATATTCGCCTTAACCAGATGGTGAACTTCCTGCAATCGCAGTTCAATAAACCGAGCGCAGCGGAGCAGGATGCAGCGGCGCTGAAGCAGCTTCAGCAGAAAACCCATGCCCCACAGCATCGCAGCAAAGACAATGGTCGGGTGGTAGTTGAGGGCGTCGGTAATCTGATGCACCACATCGCCCGCTGCTGCCAGCCGATCCCGGGGGATGATATCGTTGGTTTTATCACCCAAGGGCGCGGAATTTCTATTCACCGTTCCGACTGCGATCAGTTGGCCGAGCTGCAATCCCACGCGCCAGAACGCATTGTCGACGCGGTCTGGGGTGAAAGTTACTCTGCGGGCTACTCGCTGGTGGTGCGCGTCACCGCCAACGATCGCAGCGGCCTGCTGCGCGATATCACCACTATTCTTGCGAACGAGAAGGTCAATGTCCTTGGCGTTGCCAGTCGCAGCGATACCCGCGAGCAGCTTGCGACCATCGATATGACCATTGAAATCTACAACCTGCAGGTGCTGGGCCGCGTGCTTGGTAAGCTGAACCAGGTGCCGGACGTGATTGACGCGCGTCGTCTGCACGGCGGGTAATAACTCGGAGGCCACTGAATTTCTCGGTGGCCTCTTTGCTATAGCGGGCACATTTCCGAATTCTTATCTGATCGCTCAATTTTATGTTTTTACGCAGTAAACTCTCTCCGATATTTATGTTTAGACAGTTTAAATGTGAATTAACCGCAGCGGAGGCACTAATGTTTTATGGATCAAAGGAAGAATTTGAAATTCAGAAAGATGAGTTTATGACTGTCGCACAGCGTTTGTGGATGACAGAACCTTCTTACTTTAAGCAATCAGACTATTTTAGCAGAATAATTGACGTGGTCAGGCAGGTCGAAACTGAAATTCAAATGAGTTGCTTGTCATGGTTGGGAGGAGAGGAAATATTAAAGTATAAAACGGCTGTTCTTAACTATCAGCGCTCGGTGATAATGAATAATAAAATTTATTCACGCTGGATGGCTGAACAAGAGTACAAAAACAAACGAGCTGCAGAGTTATATAACCTCTACACCAAAATAATAGGATTCTTATCAGGTATAGGCCAGGTTACTACCGGCGTGGGGCTATGTGTATCAACCGGGGGAAGTGCAACGGTACCTGGGTCTGCAATGATTCTGCAAGGTCTGAACAATATCTATGAGAACGGTTATTATCTTGCCGTTTATGAAGAAGCCTCAGGGCCACTCAGAGAAGCATACCATTACGCGGCATCTAAGGCTGGTTATGGTGGGAAACAAGGGGATATTGCTTACGGTACAATAGACCTTGTGCTATCGGGATATGGTATGGCCAGAAGAATTCCCACGCCGAGAGAAAGGTCATGGAATCTCTTCGGCATTAGATTGCATCAGACAGACTATGTCAAAGGCGTGAGTGACATGACTAAACCTCTTTTTATGCTTGAAATCATCAGCGATGAAGTGACTGTTTTATCATTGATGCCCACTTATAATGAAACTGACTTGAGGCACTAAGTATGGAGCAGGATATTATTTTCTCTTCAAGACCATGGCTTCCAGTCATTTTATATTATTTGACGGGGGTTATTTTTCTCATTGGCTGTTATTTGTTGTATCGCTTGATCAAGATTCATTCAAGCATATCCTCTCGATTTTTATTAATTATTTTTACAACGTTGTGCTGTGCTGCTCACATTATCACGGGATACTACGATGCGGTGGGCTATCACGGTTATGGTCATAGCCTACTGCGGGCGTACGATATAGCAGATTACGAAACGATCCGTTACGGTGTTATTTTATTCGTCACTCTGAATGGGCTATTAATCTGTCGGGTATAACAATAGAGGATGGCAGTCATCCGGCGACAGGTTATCATGAGCCAAAGTGAAGATGATAAAGAGGCCGTATGACTGTCACGAACCATAAAACTCAACTCGACCGCCTGCTCGGCATCATGAAACGTCTGCGCGACCCGGAAAACGGCTGTCCGTGGGACAAAGAGCAGACCTTCGCCACCATCGCACCGTACACCCTCGAAGAGACCTACGAAGTACTGGACGCTATCTCGCGCGAAGATTATGACGATCTGCGCGGTGAACTGGGCGATCTGCTGTTCCAGGTGGTCTTTTATGCGCAGATGGCGCAGGAAGAGGGGCGCTTTGATTTCAATGATATTTGTGCTGCCATTAGCGACAAACTGGAGCGTCGCCATCCGCATATTTTTGGCGACGCCACTGCGGGAAACAGCGAAGAAGTGCTGGTTCGCTGGGAGCAAATTAAAAGTGCTGAACGTGCTGAAAAGTCCCAACATTCGGCACTGGATGATATTCCGCTGAGCCTCCCGTCACTGATGCGTGCGCATAAAATCCAGAAGCGTTGTTCTGCCGTGGGCTTTGACTGGACCTCACTTGGCCCGGTGCTCGACAAAGTCTACGAAGAGATCGACGAAGTGATGGATGAAGCCAAACAAGCGGTGATTGATGAAGCCCGGCTGGAAGAGGAGATGGGCGATCTGCTGTTTGCGACGGTCAATCTTTCCCGTCATTTGGGGGTAAAAGCCGAAACCGCGCTGCAAAAAGCCAACCTCAAATTCGAACGTCGCTTCCGCGAAGTCGAGCGCATTGTTGCGGCGCGCGGCCTGGAAATGACCGGCGTTGACCTCGATTTGATGGAAGAAGTGTGGCAGGAAGTAAAACGCCAGGAACATGATCTCTAACGGATTTTTGCGATCAAGCGCAATTTGTGTGATTTTTTAAATGACAAGCGCTTGATTTGCGTCAAAAACATTTACCCAAAAGGGGCTATTTTCTCACTCCCTATGTTTGTCAAAGCCTGAGACAGGAGACGGAGAATGAAAGTTTGTGGCGCTCGCCGTGTTCGGGTATACTACTTTCCCGTCTTGGTTATTCCATCGTTCCAACCTAACTTCTCAGGTTCAGCATGACAACGAACTATATTTTTGTGACCGGCGGGGTTGTATCCTCTCTGGGTAAAGGCATTGCCGCAGCCTCTCTCGCGGCCATTCTTGAAGCCCGTGGCCTCAATGTGACTATGATGAAACTGGATCCGTACATCAACGTCGATCCAGGCACCATGAGCCCAATCCAGCACGGCGAAGTGTTCGTTACTGAAGACGGCGCTGAAACCGATTTGGACTTAGGTCACTACGAGCGCTTCATTCGTACCAAAATGAGTCGCCGCAACAACTTCACTACGGGTCGTATCTACTCCGACGTTCTGCGTAAAGAACGCCGTGGCGACTACTTAGGCGCAACCGTTCAGGTTATCCCGCACATCACCAACGCTATCAAAGAGCGCATCATCGCAGGTGGCGAAGGCCACGACGTTGTGCTGGTTGAAATTGGCGGTACGGTCGGTGATATCGAATCTCTGCCATTCCTGGAAGCGATTCGTCAGTTGGCGGTTGATATCGGTCGTGAACACGCGCTGTTCATGCACCTGACGCTGGTGCCATACATGGCCGCTGCTGGTGAAGTGAAAACTAAACCGACTCAGCACTCCGTTAAAGAACTGCTTTCTATCGGTATCCAGCCGGATATCCTGATTTGCCGCTCCGATCGTGCCGTTCCGGCCAACGAGCGCGCGAAAATTGCATTGTTCTGTAACGTTGCTGAAAAGGCTGTGATTTCTCTGAAAGACGTCGATTCCATTTATAAAATCCCGGGCCTGTTGAAATCACAGGGTCTGGACGATTATATTTGTAAACGATTCAGCTTGAACTGTCCGGAAGCTAATCTGTCAGAATGGGAACAGGTTATCTATGAAGAAGCGAATCCGGCAGGCGAAGTGACTATCGGTATGGTTGGCAAGTATATTGAACTGCCAGATGCCTATAAGTCAGTTATTGAAGCGCTGAAACACGGTGGTTTGAAGAACCGCGTAACGGTTAACATCAAGCTGATTGATTCGCAGGATGTTGAAACGCGCGGTGTCGAAATTCTGAAAGATCTGGATGCTATTCTGATCCCTGGCGGCTTCGGCTACCGTGGTGTTGAAGGCAAGATCGCTACCGCACGCTTTGCGCGTGAGAACAATATTCCTTACCTCGGCATTTGCCTGGGTATGCAGGTTGCGTTGATCGAGTTCGCTCGTAACGTAGTCGGGATGGAAAACGCGAACTCTACGGAATTTGTGCCAGACTGTAAGTACCCTGTTGTGGCGCTTATCACAGAATGGCGCGATGAAGACGGCAACGTTGAAGTCCGTACTGAGAAGAGCGATCTGGGTGGCACGATGCGTCTTGGCGCTCAGGCTTGCCAGGTATCTGATGACAGTCTGGTTCGCAAGATGTACGGTGCGCCAACTATCACCGAACGCCATCGTCACCGCTACGAAGTCAACAACATGCTGTTGAAACAAATTGAAGCTGCGGGTCTGCGTATTGCGGGCCGTTCCGGGGATGATCAGTTAGTCGAGATCATTGAAGTGCCAAACCATCCGTGGTTCGTCGCTTGTCAATTCCACCCGGAATTTACTTCTACGCCGCGTGACGGACATCCGCTGTTTGCAGGCTTTGTGAAAGCCGCTAGCGAATATCAGAAGCGTCAGGCGAAGTAAAAAAAGTTAGAACGGCAACGCGTACCTCAGGTACGCGTTGTTTGTCTGGAGTTTTAGTTTAACTTGTACTGAGGAAAATCTAATGTCCAAAATCGTTAAAGTCATCGGTCGTGAAATCATCGACTCCCGTGGTAACCCGACCGTTGAAGCCGAAGTTCACCTGGAAGGTGGTTTCGTTGGTATGGCTGCAGCTCCATCAGGTGCTTCAACTGGTTCCCGCGAAGCGCTGGAACTGCGCGATGGCGACAAATCCCGTTTCCTGGGTAAAGGCGTAACCAAAGCTGTTGGTGCGGTTAACGGTCCTATCGCTCAGGCACTCCTTGGCAAAGACGCCAAAGACCAGGCTGGCATCGATAAAATCATGATCGACCTGGACGGTACTGAAAACAAATCTAACTTCGGTGCGAACGCAATCCTGGCTGTGTCTCTGGCAAACGCCAAAGCTGCTGCTGCTTCTAAAGGTCAGCCGCTGTATGAGCACATCGCTGAACTGAACGGCACTCCAGGTAAATACTCTATGCCGGTTCCAATGATGAACATCATCAACGGTGGCGAGCACGCGGATAACAACGTTGATATCCAGGAGTTCATGATTCAGCCTGTTGGCGCGAAAACTCTGAAAGAAGCCATCCGTATGGGTTCTGAAGTGTTCCACACCCTGGCTAAAGTTCTGAAATCTAAAGGCATGGGTACTGCTGTTGGTGACGAAGGTGGCTACGCGCCTAACCTGGGTTCTAACGCAGAAGCTCTGGCTGTTATCGCTGAAGCGGTAAAAGCAGCAGGTTACGAGCTGGGTAAAGACATCACCCTGGCGATGGACTGTGCAGCATCTGAATTCTACAAAGACGGTAAATACGTTCTGGCTGGCGAAGGCAACAAAGCATTCTCCTCCGAAGAATTTACTCACTTCCTGGAAGAACTGACCAAACAGTACCCAATCGTCTCTATCGAAGACGGTCTGGACGAATCTGACTGGGATGGTTTCGCATACCAGACTAAAGTTCTGGGCGACAAAATCCAGCTGGTTGGTGACGATCTGTTCGTAACCAACACCAAGATCCTGAAAGAAGGTATCGAGAAAGGCATCGTTAACTCCATCCTGATCAAATTCAACCAGATCGGTTCTCTGACCGAAACTCTGGCTGCGATCAAAATGGCGAAAGACGCTGGCTACACTGCCGTTATCTCTCACCGTTCAGGCGAAACTGAAGACGCTACCATTGCTGACCTGGCTGTTGGTACCGCTGCAGGCCAGATCAAAACCGGTTCTATGAGCCGTTCTGATCGCGTAGCTAAATACAACCAGCTGATTCGTATCGAAGAAGCACTGGGCGAAAAAGCTCCGTACAACGGTCGTAAAGAGATCAAAGGTCAGTAATCTACTGAGCTTTCACTCTTAAGAAAAAACCCGCTTCGGCGGGTTTTTTTATGGCTGATTTACAGCAGTAAGGGAAGGGTGGCGCTCGCCGTTTGTTGGCTGATATCGCCGTAGCGATCGTCGAGCGTAATCAGCGACGTCGCAAGCAACTCCACCAGCAGCATTACGCCCACTTTGGCATTCAATGCCCCCGCGCTCAGCGGCCCTTCGGGTTTTGCTGCCACCAGCAACATATCGCTAATCGACGCCAGCGGGCTGCGCGGCGTGTTACTCAGCGCCAGCACCTTCGCACCGCGCTTACGTGCCAGCTTCACCACGTGCAGCAGATCGCGCGTCGAGCCGGAACTCGAAATGGCCACAATCAGATCGTCCGGGTTTAGAGTCGTGGCGTTCATCGACGCCCGATGCATATCGCTGAATAACTGAGCTGGTTTCCCCAGACGCAGCAGTTTGTAATGCAGATATTCACCTATGATGGCGCTGGCCGCGACACCATAAATATAGACCGAGCGCGACTGATGCAGCGCTTGCGCCGCTTTTAGCAGCATATCCCTGTCGAGCAGTTGCGAAGTGTCGCGCAACGCCTGCACTGACTCCTCAACCACCTCATCAATCTCATCACCTTTTCGGCTCGGCGCCTGTATCCGCTGAACGTCCAGCGCCAGCGCCATTTTGAATTCCGTATATCCCTTACACCCCAGCGCGCGGCACAGGCGCGTCACGCTCGCTTCACTGGTGTCACTTTCACGCGCCAGCTCGGTGATCGTCAGATACAGCACTTTTGCAGGATCGTTTAATACGAACTCGCCCAGTTTTTGCTGAGTAGGGCTGTATCCGGAGACGCCCTGGCGCAGCCGTAGCAGCAGATTTTCATTTTCTGACATGCAAGATCCTTAATGCGTTTCTCTGCGGCTAGTGTGGCGGAAAGTGGGGCCGAGATGCCAGTCATTTTAAAAAAGTATGATCATCCTCCAGGTTATTGGTGATAATTTTCAGTTTATGTATTTTATGTGGTAAAAATTTTCATCATTAACAGGGGAAATGAAAATATGATGCAAATGTTCAGTGGCGCCTCCTCCGGGGCATGGTTTGAAAAGGCGCAGCGGTTCGGTAAATCGTTCATGCTGCCGATAGCTGTATTACCCGCGGCGGGTCTGCTACTGGGGATTGGCGGAGCGTTATCCAACCCGAATACGCTAACCGCGTACCCGTTCCTGGATGTCGGCTGGCTTCAGGCCATATTTACGATTATGAGCAGCGCCGGGTCGATTGTGTTTGCCAACCTTTCTGTGCTGTTTGCCGTTGGGGTGGCCGTTGGGCTGGCGAAAACGGATAAAGGCACCGCCGGGCTTGCGGCACTGCTCGCCTTTCTGGTGATGAATGCCACCATCAATGCGCTTTTGATCCTCACCGGCACGCTGGCGCATGAAAACCCGGGCGCGGTCGGTCAGGGGATGACGCTCGGTATCCAGACCCTTGAAACCGGCGTGTTCGGCGGCGTGGTGATTGGTCTCGTGACCTGCACATTGCATCATCGCTTCAACAAAATCGCGTTGCCGCAGTTCCTCGGTTTCTTCGGCGGCTCGCGCTTTGTGCCGATTATCAGCTCGCTGGCGGCGATTGTGGTCGGTGCGTTGATGACGGTTATCTGGCCGCATTTCCAGAAAATGATTTTTGGGCTTGGCGGGCTGGTGGATGCGACCGGCTATCTCGGCACGTTCTTATACGGTTTTATCCTGCGTATGCTCGGCCCGTTTGGTCTGCACCATATCTTCTATCTGCCATTCTGGACCACGGCGCTGGGCGGAAGTGAAATCGTTAATGGCCAACTGGTCGAAGGTACGCAGCGAATCTTCTTCGCGCAGCTTGCCGATCCGAATACCCAGCAATTTTACATCGGCACTTCGCGCTTCATGTCCGGGCGCTTTATCACCATGATGTTCGGTCTGCTGGGTGCGTGTCTGGCGATGTACCACACGGCGAAACCGGAGAATAAAAAGCGCGTCGCAGGCCTGCTGCTCTCGGCGGCGCTGACCTCATTCCTGACTGGGATAACCGAGCCGATTGAGTTCTCATTCCTGTTCGTTGCCCCGGTTTTATACGTCATCCATGCCTTCTTCGATGGGCTGGCGTTCATGATCGCCCATATTCTGCACATCACCATCGGCCAGACCTTCTCAGGTGGTTTCATCGATTTCATCCTGTTTGGCGTCCTTCAGGGCGAAGCCAAAACCCACTGGATGTACGTCCCGCTGGTCGGCATTCCGTGGTTCTTCCTCTACTACTTCACCTTCCGTTTCCTGATTAACCGCTTTGGTTTTGCCACGCCGGGTCGCGAGAAAGAGGCGGTTGTCGAAAGCACGCTGCCACAGAGCGAACGCGCGGCGGCGGTGATTGCGGGATTAGGCGGTAGAGAAAATCTGGAAGAGGTGGACTGCTGCGCCACGCGACTGCGCGTGACCGTAAAAGACGGTAGCAAAGTTGACGAAGCGGCACTGAAAGCGACCGGCGCACGTGGCGTCATCGTCCGAGGGAACGGGGTTCAGGTCATTTATGGCCCGCACGTCACCATCATTAAAAACGAAGTCGAAGAGAGTTTAGCGTAATGAAAACGGTACTGGATGTTTTGAAAGGCAAATTGATCGTCTCCTGTCAGGCGCTGGAAAACGAACCGCTGCACAGTTCATTTATCATGTCGCGCATGGCGCTGGCGGCGGCGCAGGGCGGGGCGGTTGCCATTCGCGCCAACAGCGTGGTGGATATTGCCGCCATCAAAGAGACTGTCTCGTTACCGGTGATTGGCATCATCAAACGTGATTATGCGGACAGCGAGGTGTTTATCACCGCCACGATGAAGGAGGTCGACGAGCTGATGGCGGTGACGCCGGAAATCATTGCCCTCGACGCTACCGCCCGCCCGCGTCCGAACGGCGAAACGCTGGCCGCGCTGGTGGAAAAAATCCGCGCGCGCTATCCGTCTCTGCTGTTGATGGCGGATATCGCAACCGTCGCGGAGGCTAAAACCGCGCAGGATCTCGGATTTGACTGCGTTGGCACCACGCTTCACGGCTATACGGCGAATACGACAGGCTGTCTGTTGCGTGAAAATGATTGTGGATTCTTACGCGACGTACTGGCGGCAGTGACGATTCCGGTCGTCGCGGAAGGCAACGTCGACACGCCAGAACTGGCCGCGCGCTGCCTGGAATTAGGCGCGCATACGGTGGTGGTGGGCGGCGCAATTACGCGTCCACAGCAAATAACGGCCCGCTTTGTGGCGGCAATAGGGGCGTAAAGCACCGATCGGGCATGATACTTAAGCGGGGATCTGCGATACTTAACGTTTATCCCCAAACTGAGATGACTATGCAGTACCCGATTAACGAGATGTTCCAGACCCTGCAAGGCGAGGGTTACTTCACTGGCGTTCCTGCTATTTTTATTCGATTACAGGGATGCCCGGTTGGCTGTGCCTGGTGTGATACCAAACATACGTGGGATAAACTCGCAGATCGGGAAGTGTCGCTGTTTAGCATTCTGGCCAAAACCAAAGAGAGTGACAAATGGGGTGCCGGGAGTGCGGAAGACCTGCTGGCGATCATCGGTCGTCAGGGCTGGACCGCCCGCCATGTGGTGATCACCGGGGGTGAACCCTGCATTCACGACTTAACCTCGCTCACGGAGCTGCTGGAAAAGAACGGCTACAGCTGCCAGATTGAAACCAGCGGCACCCACGAAGTGCGCTGCTCGCACTCCACCTGGGTCACCGTGTCACCAAAAGTGAACATGCGCGGCGGGTATGATGTGCTGTCGCAGGCGCTGGAACGTGCGGATGAGATCAAACATCCGGTGGGCCGCGTGCGTGATATTGAAGCACTTGATGAACTGCTGGCGACACTGACGGACGAAAAGCAGCGCATCATTGCCCTGCAGCCCATCAGCCAGAAAGACGACGCCACGCGTCTGTGCATTGAAACCTGTATCGCCCGCAACTGGCGTCTGTCGATGCAGACGCACAAGTATCTGAATATAGCCTGAGGTAAAAGCAAAACAGCAACGCAAGTTGCTGTTTTTAGTGTTTTCTCCCTCTCCCCGTGGGTGTACGGTCCGGGCACATCATGAACACTTGTTCGGGGACATGGTAGACACTTACAACTAAGGCATACGAACCCGTTTTTGGAGTCGCTTATGCCCTGGGATGCGAGAGATATCATGTCATTA
>NZ_JAENMQ010000022.1:0-7243 GCF_016771845.1 Lelliottia jeotgali
TACAGACATAGTATCCTCCCATCGCTAGTTCACTTTGAGTGTAGGATGCTTTGCAGTATTACTCGAAAAATTTTTGAGGGATCAAATGTGGGGGTTATCTCAGAGAGAAAAAGTGTGGGGGTGCCAGGTATCACGCCATAAGCCGATGTAACGACGGGGTAAGGCATCAGCCTCAGATTGCGGTTTACAACAATTTTCCGGTACAGCACTCATCATATCAGTCTGACGGGAACGGTTCTCGGGCAGGTGTTCACCACAGCAGGGACTTTTACTGCTCACATTACTGCTGCGTTTAATCGCCTGGCAGGAAGCCCCCCTCATGTACCTCGCTGCGTATGTATTTATCAAACCCCAGAATCTGCAGTAACCATCCCGCGATAAGTGATACCAGAAGCGCGGCGCCGGCATAAATCAGCGTCAGGCTTAACCCAAATGTCGCAGCCATCAGGGCAATAATGACCGGATTCAGTAGAGGAGATGCAAAGAGAAATACCATCATCGGGCCAAATCCGGCGCGGGCGCGAATGAGTCCCTTCAGCACAGGAATGGTTGAGCAACTGCAAAACGGCGTGATAGCCCCCAGGCCCGCCGCCAGAAAATAGCTTCTGAAGTGGCCGGCACTGAGTAATGCCTCGATACGTGCCGGCGGAATATGCATTTGCAGTACACCAACCAGTAAACTGATGAGTAGAAATAAAGCCGACAGTTCGACGGCGAGTAGGGCAAGCATGCCGGCGACATCCTGCAGTTCTGCGGACATATAACCCCCCTGTATTTCCGGATGTATCGAATGTTAAGGAAGGGTAATACAAGCAACCATGACTGAAAACTATATATCTGGAAATATGGAAATATAAAACAGGAAAAAAGAGGGGGGGCACTGGTATACCGCCTGTGATCTTGACGCCGGAACAAAGTGCAGTGTCCGGCTTGCCGGGCATTTGAAAGACATATATCACGCCCCCGGACCATCAGGGGACAGGTTTGCCCCTGACGGATACGTTTCGACTGGCAGGACAGTCTGACCATTACACCGTTGTTACTGGTAGCCGTATCGCCTGTTAAGGTACCGATGATCTGATACAGGATACCTTCCTCGGTGCAGTACGGCAACAGCGGAAATTCTGTGCCATCGTGAATACCAGAGCCTGGCTGTTTGAAGTTGCCCGCCATCTTGTCATTGATAAAAATCGCCGACGTCCCGCATCTCAGCCCCTCCATGAGGGGATATGCATACCGGATAACGCCACAGAAACAGTCGACTCACTCGCCGAATGTCTGTCCCGAATACTGGATAAAATGACAGAAGCGGACCGGACTATACTTACATTCTTCGATCTAGAAGGAATAAAACAGGCTGATTTTGCCGACCGAAACGGCCTCACGCTTGCTGCAACCAAATCGCGATTATTACGGGCGATGGCAAGATTGCATCAGAAACTATCCAGTGAATGCCAGGTCAGACTGGACGAGTCCGGTCTGGTATGTTGTTTTACTCCCCGGTGAAGACCGCAGGACATACAGGGAACCTGTTTCTGCGGCATTTCATCCCTTGATTGCAGTGGTGGTAATGACGTTATCAGAACAGATAATGTGGCAAGCAACTTCTCAGGTAAATCCTTCCCGGTAAATCGTAAAAATAAGCATCCTTTTCTGTCAAACAGCGTATTCTGTGGAAACAATCATCGTGAGGCCTGTCCGTTATGTTCCAGATTTTCGCTGATTTTGCCACCTAGCTGGTCTATGAAAGGCTTAGTCTCAGTCCTTCAACCAAACTGGGGGATGCTCTTCATTTTTTTGTTGAAGACGTGAGCAAGATTTTCATTCTGTTGCTGGTCTTAATCTACTTCGTGGCTATATTACGGGCCTCGCTGGATGTCGGTAGGGTCAGAGATTATCTCGCCGTTAAGCACCGGGGGACAGGATATTTTCTGGGCTCCTGCTTTGGTTCCATTACGCCGTTCTGCTCCTGCTCGAGTATCCCTGTATTTCTGGGATTTACATCAGCGGGTATACCGCTCGGGATTACCATGGCCTTTCTTATCACTTCCCCGCTGATCAATGAAGTCGCAGTCCTGCTTCTGGTCAGCCTGCTCGGATGGAAATTCACAGTTGTTTATATTGTTGTCGGAATGGCTGTTGGTATAGCTGGCGGGGCTTTTCTTGATCATATTAAGGGCGAACGATGGTTAGCCGACTTTGCTGCTGACGCCCTCAGGGAAGGGCAGCAACATCCGACTGATGTTATCCGCCCCCCCACCGGGACATAGCACATGTCTCTCTCAAGGCGACATGCCTTTGCTAAAGATGAAACGCTCACCATTTTTAAAGGAGTCTGGTTCTGGGTCATTCTCGGGGTCGGGCTTGGCGCGGCACTCCATGGATTTGTGCCGGACGGACGGATCGCCGGTCAGTGGTGGACCGTTCCGGTAGCTGTACTGGCTGGCATTCCACTCTATTCCAATGCGACCGGTGTCATCCCCGTGATGGAAAGCCTGATAACCAACGGCATTCCAGTGGGTACAGCACTGGCTTTTTGCATGATCCCTGAGTTCGTTCTGCTCAAACAAGTAATGAAGTGGCAATTACTTTGTATCCTGCTGATGATGTTGCTGGCCGCGTTCACACTGGTTGGCTGGGTCTTTAACGTGGTATTCCCACTGGTTTCCTGAAGAGGTTGATAAAATGAAGCATGTAAAAGTCCTGGGTACAGGGTGTTCAGGTTGCAAAACAACCATCCGGCTTATCCGGCAGGTCGCTCATGAGCGTGGCGTCGCTGTTCAACTTGAAAAAGTGGAGTCATTACCTGAAATAATGAAATACAAAGTGATGTCGACACCGGCTGTCGTCATTGATGACATTGTTGTACATGCCGGAGGAATACCGTCAAGAGACATGATCGAAAGCTGGCTCTAATCTACCCTGCAGAGGGCATCAGTGAGAGGTGTAAAGGTCTGGCCCGGAGATGATGACTTCACCTCCGGGCGCTCTCCAGCGCAGGTAACATACAGACGCTGATTCTTCACTTTTCAGGGCCTGCTAAGGATAGTGTTTTACTCTCCGGATACGGAGACGATTGAACAATTTATTCGTTCGCATTCTGTGGTTTCGCTTCAAGCTCAAGGATCCGGAGGCACATCTGCTCAATAAGCTCAGAGGTAATCGTTTTTTTAAAACGAGCAATGACTTCAGCATCCGTGTCATCCATATATTTTAAGGGCTTCTCAAATGCCATAGTGGCAAGCCTGGCTAGTACAAGAATCTCATCAATCATAAGGGCTTTCTGCATATTTCCACCTTTTATTGCAGATTCATGGGGGAATGCCAGTCTAGCACCAGGGCTCCCGGAGTTTCCTCCGGGAACTGAGTTATCTGAGCATTAACAGGGGAACACGCGTCTGTTCGAGCATCGCAGTGGTGTTACTGCCGATAAAAAAACGTCGCAGGGAAGAGTGGCCATATGCCCCCATCACAATCAGATCCATATCGTTGTCCGAGGCATACTGGCAGAGCGCCTCCGTGACCGAGCGTACTTCCGCTAACCGGGATATCGCACTGATGCCAGCGCTCTGCAGACTACGCTTCGCCTCTTCGAGGGTATGAGCATCCCCGTTAACCATCACGATAGACACTCCATGCCCTGCAGCAGAGGGGTGAGCGTCAGTCGACGGAGGTTTCTCCGGCTTTCCTCACTGCCATCAAACGCAAACATGACTCTGGAAGGGACAGAAAAAGCTTCAGGTACAATCATTATCGGCTTCTTCTGCAGCCGGATAATGCTCTCCAGATTGCTGCCAACCGGGTCCTGTGCTACCGGGCGGCCGAGCACCATCAGACGAATACCCTTCAGGTCAGCCAGGATGATATCCAGTGCGCCATACTTCTGAAACTGCTGAACATCCGGGATACCAGTCTGACTGAGCAGTTCTGCGCATCCGGCAAGAATGGCGCGTCCCTGCGTCATCAACAGGCGGTTACGCTCCCCCTCCCCCTCTATCCGGACAAGCTCCTGCGTCACTTGCTCCAGGCTTTCAATACCGATAGCCCCCGTCAGGTCAGAAACTGCCGGTTGCTCATTTTTCTCAAGCACATGCAGCAGGGCAAGAGGAACGTCAAGCTTCCCTGCAACTCAGGCAGCATACTCACACACCGCGCGTGTTGATGACGATCCATCCACGCAGGCGATAACGGTGTTGTCCATAGCATTAATTTCTGACATTAATGACCTCCCATCAGTTTTTCGACTTCTTCGGGTTTATCGTGAACACCAAAGCGATCAACGATTGTACGGGTTGCTTCGTTCATCCCTCGGATCTCAACGTCTGTTCCTTCTCTGCGGAATTTAATAACCACCTTATCCAGAGCGCTGACTGACGTAATGTCCCAGAAATTAGCATGCGTAACATCAATGACAACTTTCTCTACGGCTTCGCGAAAATCAAAATACGCAATAAAGCGGTCGGCGGAGGCAAAGAACACCTGCCCGGTGACCTTGTAGCTCCGGGTTTCTTCCCTGAGTTCTGAAGAGACAGCCAGAAAACGTGCCACTTTAGTGGCAAAATTCAGGGAAGCGATCAGCACACCGGTGAGTACCCCGAATGCCAGATTATGAGAGGCCACAACCACCACGACCGTTGCCAGCATCACCACGCTGGTAGAAATCGGATGGCTTTTAAGATCCACAACTGAACGCCATGAAAAGGTACCAATCGAAACCATGATCATCACGGCGACCAAGGCGGCCATAGGGATTTGCGAGACCAGGTCCCTGAGGAAGACCACCATACACAGCAGGACCACACCGGCATTGAGGGTGGACAGACGCCCCCGGCCGCCGGATTTGACGTTGATAACGGACTGACCAATCATTGCACAGCCCGCCATCCCCCCGATAAAGGAGGTGCAGATATTGGCGATGCCCTAAGCCTTGCATTCCCGGTTTTTATCACTGGGGGAATCCGTCATATCGTCCACAATCGTGGCCGTCATCCTTGATTCCAGTAGCCCTACAACGGCGAGACCTGCGGAGTAAGGGAGAATGATCAGGAGCGTATCAAGATTCAGCGGGATGTCGGGCACCAGGAAGACCGGCAGGCTGTCAGGCAGTTTCCCCATATCCTGCATATTCGCACGGTGATCGATCGCCAATTCGCACCGTAGTCGATCATGATTTCGCCCCCTGTGTCAGCATAGTTGTCGCCTCAATTTTTAAGGAGATAGCAATGCCAGGACAACCAATACCAATTGAGCTCAAAGAGAAAGGACTGATATGGCTTTTACCACCATACTGCTGGTCACATCGTCAGATAGCCCGTAAGCTGAAGATCAGCGCCTCAGTTGTATCAAAATGGAGATGTGAGTTAGTGGAGCAAGGGCTTTTACCTGAAAATGAAAAGATTACCTCCGTTGACGGTGAAGACTGGACACCGGAACGTCGATTCTCTGTTGTTCTTGAGACAGCTACGCTGTCAGAAATGGAGCTTGCTGATTATTGCCGTCGCATGGGATTGTTTGTTGAACAGGTTAAAGAATGGCGAGCCATTTCAATTCAGGCTCATGAAAAAAACTGACGGAAAATATTCGAACAGACAGGGCATTGCGTGACGCAAAAAATAAGTTACAAGAGCTAGAGAAAGAGCTTCAGCGTAAAGATAAAGCTCTGGCAGAAGCTGCTGCACTTCTGATGCCAAGGGAAAAGTTCAATGCCCTCTGGGACAACAGCGAGGAAGACTGACACCTCTTTCGGAGCGGCAGAAAATCATATCCCTTGTCGGTGATGCGGTCAGTCAGGGGGGATCCAAAACGCGGGCCTGCCAGTGTATTGGCATTTCTATTCGGACGCTTCAGCGCTGGGATGACGGTGAGCATATTAAGGCCGACAGAAGGCCTGATACAACAAACCGATCCACTCGGAATAAGCTGTCGGAAGCAGAGAGACAACAAATTCTTGAATTATGCAATTCACCAGAATTTTCATCTTTGCCGCCAAATGTAATTGTTCCGACGCTGGCTGATAAAGGTATTTATATTGCTTCTGAATCAACCTTCTATCGTGTGTTGAGAGACGCTAACAAGTTGACCAGAAGATCACTCGAAAGCCGGTATACGCGGCCTGACGCACTGAAAGCAACAGGACCCAATCAGGTCTGGAGCTGGGACATTAGTTATCTGGCCTCCAGGGTCAGAGGACAACATTTTTATCTCTATATGATCGTCGATATTTACAGCCGTAAAATCATCGCTGCAGAAGTCTTTGCCAGTGAATCCGGCAAGCATGCGGCAGAATTGCTGCAAAGAGCGATATGGCGTGAAAAATGTTCATCCCAAAATCTGGTGCTTCATTCCGATAACGGAGGCCCGATGAGAAGTTATACGATGCTCGCAAAAATGTATGCACTCGGTGTAATCAGTTCATATTCTCGCCCCCGGGTCAGCAATGATAACCCTTACTCTGAATCGCTGTTCCGGACGCTAAAATATTGCCCATGGTGGCCTGAAAATGGCTTTCAGGCTATCGATGATGCCCGTGCATGGGTAACTCGCTTTGTTGGTTGGTATAACCTGGAACACAAGCACAGCGGCATTAAATATGTCACACCGGATGAACGCCACCGTGGTGCCGATGCCGGGATACTTTCGGCCAGGAAAGTGGTCTACCTACTAGCCCGCCAACAACATCCGGAACGCTGGGGTAAAGAAATTCGCAACTGGAGTCCTATATATGAGGTATACCTGAACCCCGAAAAAGAAGCGGCATAACGTAATTTTATTACAAAAAGCGACAACTACCTTGAAAAACGCCGCGAATCGCTGATCGACGTTCCACGCGAAAACATGATCGATCAGAGCGGAATACGCAACATGGTGCAAAAACTGACTCCCGACGTGTAAGAAAATACAGAGTATGTTGCCGTAAAGGCAGGATGCTCAGGAATAAGAAGCGAGGTATAGCAGGCACAGACTTTCAAAGCAAAGATCTGGACTGCGAATGTGAATTTTATGAAATCACCACTGAAAGTCACCTTCTCCGCAAGCTAAGTGCTGGGAAGCGTTCCGATACCCGTTTTGATGAGATGCGCCCCCTGTGCTCGTATGATGTCTATCACCTGTATTTTTGAGGGTCTTCCCCGATCATGGTGGGAAGGCTCAGAACGCCATATTCAGCTTTCCGTAGTGGAACATCACCCCCAGTTTAAAGCGCTCCCGGTTTCGGTATCCCCTGGCTTTTATCCTCAGCAGCCTG
>NZ_JAENMQ010000023.1:0-2139 GCF_016771845.1 Lelliottia jeotgali
GGTAAAACCCGGCGTCACTGCAACGGGATATTTCCTGGCCGCGCAGGTCGTGCTCAAATGTGAGCGGGGCGTGGTCGTTAAGCTGCCAGGTTTTCAGTTCGCCCATTAACCCACGGGTGAAGCGCTCAGTGATGCCGCCGGTGGTACGCCGTGTGACGTAATCACGTTGTTCATCGTAGCCGTACTCGGTGCGCCTGCCGTTGAGGGTTTCGGCGGTGATACGCCCGGCATCATCGTATTCATACGTGACGGTGGCATCGGCATTTTTTGACTCCACCTTTGCCAGTCTAAGCAGTTGGTTAAGTGGATGAAGGTGCCGGTTGCTTATTGGGTTGGTAGTAATAAAAAGCAGGAAAGATCTGATGATCTTTCCTGCTTTTTTTGATCTTAATAGTAAAGTATTTAGCTATTAATAAATTATAAACGTTCTTTTGTGTGGTATGTGTTCTCATCAGTCCAATATATTATCTTGTACTTGCCAATTTTTATTCCTTGTTCTTTGTAATACTCTATAACTTCAGATGGATACCAACCATGTCTGTATAAAAAAGAGCATCCGCACTGATTAACTAATTTATTATATTATATTTATCATGATCATTACTTACAGGTAAAATCATAGATTCATTAGAATTATAGAAACCCATGTATTTCATTTTATAGATTAAAAATAGTCCTGATACTAGGCTTTTTACAAAATCTCCGACAATGTCAGTTATGATAATAGTATTATTTGGTATCTTATTCACTCTACATTTACCCTTATGGTAAGTGGTGTTGATGTCGGTACGGAATTTATAGCTACATTATAATAATGAAGGCCTGTAATCGCAATTTTAAGATATTGAAAGGTCTTTGTAAAAATATAGTAATGTCTCAAGGATGGTAACCCAGAGAATGAATGTTTATAATGGTGAATAGCAGGAAAATATAATTAACAAAAAATTGTCATCTAATGCCATATTCAATGAACATGATGGCTAAGTTTGTTACTAGTATTATCTAAATCTAGTTCCATTGCGGTGCATAAATTAGTAATTAAATGAAAGGTATCCTTGTCAATTATTTTACTTTCCTCAATGATGATGTCAATGGTAGTGTCGAAGGCTAGACCAAATTCATTATGCTTAATGAATTCAATGACTTCATTAAGCTCCGATTGCGTGAAAATCTCTTTCAGCGAATTTATTAATTCACCGAATTTTTTTTCTATTTTATCATAATTAGCATTCATTAACGGGGATTCCTAGGGACGTTTGTAGGGAAACCTGAAACAATATCACCATTTTTTTCCTGAATCACTCTTATATCAATGCCATCTCGCGTACCATTTGTTACTGTTCTTCCTCCACGTCCTGTTGTAGACGCCAATGATGGATCCGTAGCTATATCTGAAACTCCATGCATGATTCTGTCATCAGACCATCCTGCAGGAAATTCGCTTTTACCCGGATGCCCGGTACCAGGGCGGTGTCCGCCACCAGTCATATCGCCATCTAAAATATGTTTACGTCTTTGAGGGCTGGCGAGATCTATATAATCTCTCGAGCCGTTAGTTCCAGGACAACACATCAACCCCAGCGGGTCCACCCACCGCAGCGGATTCGCTACATAGCCATAAGGATTGGTACCACCCATCAACCCTATAGGGTCCGGACTCAGATACTGCCCCGTCTCCGCATCATAGTACCGGAAACGGTTGTAGTACAACCCTGATTCTTCGTCCTCGTATTGCCCCGGAAAACGCAGGCGGCAGGCGGGAGCATTGTCCTGATTTCTGCCTTCCTCCCGCCCCCAGAGCTGCTGTCTGCCTTGCCAGACAATGGTGCCGTCTTCGGTCAGAAGCTCCTGGATACGCCCGGTGATATCCGTGACGGCATAGTGCAGTTGTCCCTTTTCATGGCACGCAAACGGAGTGAAGCTGCCGGGCTCATATAACCAGCGGATGGCGTTGTCGTGGTCTGGCTGACCGTCAGTACTGACCGGGATTTCTTCCGTCAGCTGGTCGCCGCTCCAGTGAAAATCCATCCCCGGTTTGTCGTGACTGGTGCAGCGCTTGCTGATGCGCCGACCAAACGGGTCGTATTTATACTCCCAGCGTTCCCCTTCCGGGGTTTCGATGCCCGTGAGCTGGCTTCT
>NZ_JAENMQ010000024.1:0-1625 GCF_016771845.1 Lelliottia jeotgali
TTCAGGTAAGGAGGTGATCCAACCGCAGGTTCCCCTACGGTTACCTTGTTACGACTTCACCCCAGTCATGAATCACAAAGTGGTAAGCGCCCTCCCGAAGGTTAAGCTACCTACTTCTTTTGCAACCCACTCCCATGGTGTGACGGGCGGTGTGTACAAGGCCCGGGAACGTATTCACCGTAGCATTCTGATCTACGATTACTAGCGATTCCGACTTCATGGAGTCGAGTTGCAGACTCCAATCCGGACTACGACGTACTTTATGAGGTCCGCTTGCTCTCGCGAGGTCGCTTCTCTTTGTATACGCCATTGTAGCACGTGTGTAGCCCTACTCGTAAGGGCCATGATGACTTGACGTCATCCCCACCTTCCTCCAGTTTATCACTGGCAGTCTCCTTTGAGTTCCCGGCCGAACCGCTGGCAACAAAGGATAAGGGTTGCGCTCGTTGCGGGACTTAACCCAACATTTCACAACACGAGCTGACGACAGCCATGCAGCACCTGTCTCACGGTTCCCGAAGGCACTAAAGCATCTCTGCTAAATTCCGTGGATGTCAAGAGTAGGTAAGGTTCTTCGCGTTGCATCGAATTAAACCACATGCTCCACCGCTTGTGCGGGCCCCCGTCAATTCATTTGAGTTTTAACCTTGCGGCCGTACTCCCCAGGCGGTCGACTTAACGCGTTAGCTCCGGAAGCCACTCCTCAAGGGAACAACCTCCAAGTCGACATCGTTTACGGCGTGGACTACCAGGGTATCTAATCCTGTTTGCTCCCCACGCTTTCGCACCTGAGCGTCAGTCTTTGTCCAGGGGGCCGCCTTCGCCACCGGTATTCCTCCAGATCTCTACGCATTTCACCGCTACACCTGGAATTCTACCCCCCTCTACAAGACTCTAGCCTGCCAGTTTCGAATGCAGTTCCCAGGTTGAGCCCGGGGATTTCACATCCGACTTGACAGACCGCCTGCGTGCGCTTTACGCCCAGTAATTCCGATTAACGCTTGCACCCTCCGTATTACCGCGGCTGCTGGCACGGAGTTAGCCGGTGCTTCTTCTGCGAGTAACGTCAATCACTGAGGTTATTAACCTCAATGCCTTCCTCCTCGCTGAAAGTACTTTACAACCCGAAGGCCTTCTTCATACACGCGGCATGGCTGCATCAGGCTTGCGCCCATTGTGCAATATTCCCCACTGCTGCCTCCCGTAGGAGTCTGGACCGTGTCTCAGTTCCAGTGTGGCTGGTCATCCTCTCAGACCAGCTAGGGATCGTCGCCTAGGTGAGCCATTACCCCACCTACTAGCTAATCCCATCTGGGCACATCTGATGGCAAGAGGCCCGAAGGTCCCCCTCTTTGGTCTTGCGACGTTATGCGGTATTAGCTACCGTTTCCAGTAGTTATCCCCCTCCATCAGGCAGTTTCCCAGACATTACTCACCCGTCCGCCGCTCGTCACCCGAGAGCAAGCTCTCTGTGCTACCGCTCGACTTGCATGTGTTAGGCCTGCCGCCAGCGTTCAATCTGAGCCATGATCAAACTCTTCAATTTAAGTTTGATGCTCGTGAATTAAACTTCGTAATGAATTACGTATGTTCACTCAGAGACTTTGGTATTCATTTAGCGTCTT
>NZ_JAENMQ010000025.1:0-1320 GCF_016771845.1 Lelliottia jeotgali
GAGGGTCTTCCCCGATCATGGTGGGAAGGCTCAGAACGCCATATTCAGCTTTCCGTAGTGGAACATCACCCCCAGTTTAAAGCGCTCCCGGTTTCGGTATCCCCTGGCTTTTATCCTCAGCAGCCTGATCTTGCTGTTAAGTGCCTCCGCATTTCCGTTTGAGACACTGTGTCGCATCGCATTCAGGGTCCCGTACAGCCTTTTTCCTATCGTTTTCGCGGCATTTTTCATCATGGGAACGTCACTGTTAGCCGCCAGCGCCAGCCATCTCTGCCAGTCACTCCGTCTTTCCTCGCTCCATGGCCTGTTCCAGATATCTTTTGCCAGCTCTTTCAGCGTCCAGCACTGGCTCGTCAGCTTCATCTGTGCACGCAGCCACATCAGCTTTTCCTGCCGGGATTCGGTCATCCACTTATCGCTGTACTGCCACAGGAAGCGGGTTCCTTTTGCCTGGCGTCGGCTTTCAACAGGGAGGTGCGGATGTTCATTCTGACGGGTTTTATCAACTACCTCGCCCAGTTGCTTCGCCACATGGAAGCGGTCAAAGGCGATTTTCTCAACCGCGTTGGGTAAGTGGATACGCGCTGCCCTTATATAGCCTGCATTCATGTCCATCGAGAGTGTTTTTATGGTCAACAACTGGTTGTCCGTAAGTGTACGTAGATAACTGGCAAGGCTCTCAGTTCCGCGATCATCTGTTAAGGCCAGCGCTCGCCCGTCGCGATCGGAGATCACCGTTATATACCGATGCCCTTTTTTAAAGGCGACCTCATCCACATTCATATGACGGGCGGATAATGGCTTTTTTATCCTGGCAAGTCCTCGCTTAACTCCCCGGGTCATAATGCCGTCAACCGCATTCCAGCTCAGCTTAAGTTGCTTCCTGACAGCATCAACGGTACTGATTTTCAGCCATGAGAGAACGAACGATTCGAACAGTAGCGTATACCGGCTACCGGGTCCCGCCCACGGAACCGGCAGGGTCTGGCATCCATGTTCCGGACACATAATGCGGGGAACATCGGCTTCAACGAGCGTGGTGAATTGGCAGGTATCAAGGTGGCGCCATTTGCGGCGACGGTGATCGTGGACAGGGCAGGATTTACCGCAGGTCGGACAGGCTGGCCGGGTGTTTTCAGCGATCTCGACAGTGACAGTAACAGAACCGGCATTTTCATCGAGAGAAAGGGATTTCACCTGCCACGGAGCGGACAGGTTAAGAATATGAGCGTAGAGGGACTTTTCGTCCATAGCGGTGACCTCTGGCGATTAAATACACCATCATCATGCCTTCAGCCACCACAACAAGGGAAGACCCAT
>NZ_JAENMQ010000026.1:0-1196 GCF_016771845.1 Lelliottia jeotgali
GTCGCTGCCGCAGCTTCGGTGCATGGTTTAGCCCCGTTACATCTTCCGCGCAGGCCGACTCGACCAGTGAGCTATTACGCTTTCTTTAAATGATGGCTGCTTCTAAGCCAACATCCTGGCTGTCTGTGCCTTCCCACATCGTTTCCCACTTAACCATGACTTTGGGACCTTAGCTGGCGGTCTGGGTTGTTTCCCTCTTCACGACGGACGTTAGCACCCGCCGTGTGTCTCCCGTGATAACATTCTTCGGTATTCGTAGTTTGCATCGGGTTGGTAAGCCGGGATGGCCCCCTAGCCGAAACAGTGCTCTACCCCCGAAGATGAGTTCACGAGGCGCTACCTAAATAGCTTTCGGGGAGAACCAGCTATCTCCCGGTTTGATTGGCCTTTCACCCCCAGCCACAAGTCATCCGCTAATTTTTCAACATTAGTCGGTTCGGTCCTCCAGTTAGTGTTACCCAACCTTCAACCTGCCCATGGCTAGATCACCGGGTTTCGGGTCTATACCCTGCAACTTAACGCCCAGTTAAGACTCGGTTTCCCTTCGGCTCCCCTATACGGTTAACCTTGCTACAGAATATAAGTCGCTGACCCATTATACAAAAGGTACGCAGTCACCTAACTAGTAGGCTCCCACTGCTTGTACGTACACGGTTTCAGGTTCTTTTTCACTCCCCTCGCCGGGGTTCTTTTCGCCTTTCCCTCACGGTACTGGTTCACTATCGGTCAGTCAGGAGTATTTAGCCTTGGAGGATGGTCCCCCCATATTCAGACAGGATACCACGTGTCCCGCCCTACTCTTCGAGTTCACAACGTGTGCATTTTTGTGTACGGGACTATCACCCTGTACCGTCGGACTTTCCAGACCGTTCCACTAACACACGCGCTGATTCAGACTCTGGGCTCCTCCCCGTTCGCTCGCCGCTACTGGGGGAATCTCGGTTGATTTCTTTTCCTCGGGGTACTTAGATGTTTCAGTTCCCCCGGTTCGCCTCATGCCACTATGTATTCATGACATGATAGTGTGTCGAAACACACTGGGTTTCCCCATTCGGGTATCGCCGGGTCAAAGGTTCATATCACCTCGCCGACGCTTATCGCAGATTAGCACGCCCTTCATCGCCTCTGACTGCCAGGGCATCCACCGTGTACGCTTAGTCGCTTAACCTCACAACCCGAAGATGTTTCGTAAAACA
>NZ_JAENMQ010000027.1:0-1193 GCF_016771845.1 Lelliottia jeotgali
CGCCAAAACATCTTCGGCGTTGTAAGGTTAAGCCTCACGGTTCATTAGTACTGGTTAGCTCAATGCATCGCTGCACTTACACACCCAGCCTATCAACGTCGTAGTCTTCAACGTTCCTTCAGGACCCTTAAAGGGTCAGGGAGAACTCATCTCGGGGCAAGTTTCGTGCTTAGATGCTTTCAGCACTTATCTTTTCCGCATTTAGCTACCGGGCAATGCCATTGGCATGACAACCCGAACACCAGTGATGCGTCCACTCCGGTCCTCTCGTACTAGGAGCAGCCCCCCTCAATTCTCCAGCGCCCACGGCAGATAGGGACCGAACTGTCTCACGACGTTCTAAACCCAGCTCGCGTACCACTTTAAACGGCGAACAGCCGTACCCTTGGGACCTACTTCAGCCCCAGGATGTGATGAGCCGACATCGAGGTGCCAAACACCGCCGTCGATATGAACTCTTGGGCGGTATCAGCCTGTTATCCCCGGAGTACCTTTTATCCGTTGAGCGATGGCCCTTCCATTCAGAACCACCGGATCACTATGACCTGCTTTCGCACCTGCTCGAGCCGTCACTCTCGCAGTCAAGCTAGCTTATGCCATTGCACTAACCTCCTGATGTCCGACCAGGATTAGCTAACCTTCGTGCTCCTCCGTTACTCTTTAGGAGGAGACCGCCCCAGTCAAACTACCCACCAGACACTGTCCGCAACCCGGATTACGGGTCTACGTTAGAACACCAGCCATTAAAGGGTGGTATTTCAAGGTTGGCTCCACGCAGACTGGCGTCCACGCTTCAAAGCCTCCCACCTATCCTACACATCAAGGACCAGTGTTCAGTGTCAAGCTATAGTAAAGGTTCACGGGGTCTTTCCGTCTTGCCGCGGGTACACTGCATCTTCACAGCGAGTTCAATTTCACTGAGTCTCGGGTGGAGACAGCCTGGCCATCATTACGCCATTCGTGCAGGTCGGAACTTACCCGACAAGGAATTTCGCTACCTTAGGACCGTTATAGTTACGGCCGCCGTTTACCGGGGCTTCGATCAAGAGCTTCGCGTTACCGCTAACCCCATCAATTAACCTTCCGGCACCGGGCAGGCGTCACACCGTATACGTCCACTTTCGTGTTTGCACAGTGCTGTGTTTTTAATAAACAGTTGCAGCCAGCTGGTATCTTCGACTGGTTTCAGCTCC
>NZ_JAENMQ010000003.1:0-423680 GCF_016771845.1 Lelliottia jeotgali
GTACGTAATGACATGGTATCTCTCGCATCCCAGGGCATAAGCGACTCCAAAAACGGGTTCGTATGCCTTAGTTGTAAGTGTCTACCATGTCCCCGAACAAGTGTTCATGATGTCCCCGGACCGCACAATGGGAGAGGGCCGGGGTGAGGGCACCAGACCACACAAAACTACTTCTTCAAGCCATCCAGCGCCTGCTGTGCACACGCCTCATCCAGCTGACCGCCCGGCGCACCGCCAATACCGATCGCACCAATCACTTCATCGCCCTCTTTCACCGGCAAACCACCCGCCAGCAACAAGAACCCCGGCACGTCACGCATATTCTGCGCGCCCGCGTTGCTCTGCGCGGATTCCATCACTTTACCGGAAGCATTTTTGGTGCTGAGCGCCGTGAACGCTTTCATTTCACTGGCCTTCACCGTGTGCGGACCGGCGTTATCGGTGCGCTGAACCGCTTTCACCACGCCCGCGCGATCCACCACCGTCACGCTCACCTGATAATTTTTGGCGCTACAGGCCTGAATCGCCGCACTCGCCAGGGCATTCGCCTGGGTCAGAGAGATATTTTTTTGGGTCAGGGTTTCTGCCTGAGCTGACACCGAAACCATTCCTGCCAGCAGCGCGGCGACCGTCATGAACTTTTTCATCGCAATTCCTCGAATGTGGGAGACAACGCGATGCTATCGGGATGTGCGACTGAGCGGTATTCGGTTGATTACGCAGCCCACCTGGTAGTTATACGGATTGCAATTTATCGTATTCGCGGATCGCCTGCACCAGGCTGCTCACGCCGAGTTTGGCAAACAGCGCCGCGCGGTGCGCTTCGACGGTTCGGGGAGACAAATTAAGCCGCGCCGCCACCTCTTTATTGCTGCGCCCTTCCATCAGCTCTGAAAGCACTTCGTGCTCGCGTGCAGTCAGCTGTTCAAACAGCGCTTTCACCCGCTTAAGTTCCTGCCAGTTGGCCGTGCGGCGCTGGCTCTCTTCGAATGCGCGGGCGAGAGTCTCGATGAGTTTATCGGCGTCCAGCGGCTTGGTGAAAAATTCAAACACGCCGGTGTGAAACGCGCGACGGCAGGCATCGACGCTGCCGTGTCCGGTCATGATAATCACCGGCAGCAACGGCCACGGCCACGCGCCCTCTTCCAGCCAGGTGAGACCGCCTTTTCCCGGCATGCGCATGTCCAGCAGCAGACAGCCGGTCAGCGCTTTTTCCGCGTCATGTTCCGCCGTAAACGCCTCGATGCTGGCGAAGGTTTGCACCTCCCAGCTCATACCCGACAGCAGAAACGCCATCGACTCGCGGATGGCGGCGTCGTCATCGATCAAATACACCACGTTACTCATGCGCGGCTCCTTTACCCGGTTCCAGTTGTAATATGATCTGTGCTCCGCCCTGCGGCGCGTTGCCGAGCGTAATACTGCCATTCATGCGCATCATCAATGATTCCGTAAGCGTCATTCCGAGGCCAATTCCCTTTTCTCTGCCGCTGTAGAACGGCATAAACGCGTTCTGCAACGCCTCGGGGCTGAACCCCGGCCCGCCGTCGGTCATGATAATTTCCGTCACCCCGTTTTTACGCTGGCTGGAGATGTGCACCCAGCCGCGCGCGTTTTCTTGCTGCGCCTGAATGGCATTGCTGAGCAAGTTATGCAATACCTGCTCCAGCCACAGCCGGTCCGCCTGCACGCTCGCGGCCTGCGGCGGGAAATGGTGGCTGACGGTAATATGCTCATTTCTGCGCTCATGCTCCAGCAAATTGCCCACGTGCTGCCAACACTCGGCCAAATCTATCTCGCTCAACGTGACTTTTTCCTGAACCACATGTTCACGAAAGCGCGTCAGCAGTTCACCGATGCGCTGAGTTTGGGTAAGCGCTGCGCCGAGTGCATGACTAGCCGCCTGCGTATTTTCCTGCACTAACTGCCGCTGCGCGCCCTGAATCCAGGTTTGCGTCGCCGTCAGCGGCTGATTGATCTCGTGCACAATCCCGGCGGTGATTTCCCCCAGCGTGTTGAGGCGCGCGTGCTGATAATACCAGGCGCGACGTTCGGCGTTTTGTCGCTGCAATCGCTGCCAGACCACGCCCGCCCCCACAGCGACAATGCCCGCCCAGCCGAGGAACAGCAGCGGGAAAAGTATCCAGCGGATGTTCAGCCAGCGTGGCTCGGCATCCGCCGTCAGCGTGAAGGGCTGCGTATGCTGGGGAAAATCGCGCTGCCAGTGCCAGAATGCCGTCGAAGGTTCAGGAATCGTTGCCGACAGATTGATGTGCAGAGGGGAAAATTCATGCGCCGTTGTGAGCAGCGGACGCAGATCGACAAGCACCCGGATCTGCCGCCACGGGTTGTAGAGCCAGTATTGTTCGTCGTCGAGTGGCTCAACGCGCGCGGCATCCAGCGCGCGGTCGTGTGTTTTTTCCAGGGCAAGGATCTGCGGGAATTTTTTACGCAGCGCCATCAGATCTTCATCGCCGTTCAGTAGCGGCAAAACAGATTCATTTTGGGTCAACACCGCGCTGATGCTGGAAAAAAGCGCGGTAAACTCGCGATCGCGTTCCCAGAACTGGCGGCGAATCTGTTCGGCATACAGAAGCACGCTGCTCAGCAGGCAGACAATTATCCAGACTATCAGAGCGCGTCGGATTAATTTTTGGCTAGTCATTCGGTCTTCAGGCGAGGTGATTTTTGCCTTTGACCTTAGCAGGTTGGCGGATTAAGAACAAAAAAAAGCCGATACGCTGAGGTATCGGCTGCACAGTTCGTTCCAGTAGGTCAGGCGCGTACGCCGTAACTCAGCGTGGTGTTTTGTCATGGAACCACTCCGGGTCGATGTTGGCCACATCGACGCCATACAGACTGGCAATCGGCAGCACCGATTCAATAACACGTTGCGCGCTGTTCTCCGCACTCTCTGATTTGGCTACAAAAAACCGCCGTAACGTATTCACCCAGTTTTGCATGGTCCGACTCCTCTCGATTGCGTCTGAACTCAGTTAAAACCCAAACTCGGTGTAACGGAAATACCAATATCAGCTGACCATTGTCAGAATCCGCAAATGCGTCGTTTCCCGTCACTTACCCGTAACACCCTGTTCACTAATAACTTTTCCTATATAGCAAAGAACATTTTCTTATTTGGCGATACATAACGCTTATGGGAGCGTATTCGAACAAAACAAAAACAACGGGAACTTTGAGGGAACTATGACTACACACAAAAAGCATTATCACAGACTGGCGTTGGCATTGGGTTTACTGACCGCAGGCGGCTTTTTATCGACTCAGGCTCAGGCCGACCAACTGGCGGATATCAAAGCCGCTGGCGTGGTGAAGGTCGCCACTTTTGATGCCAACCCGCCGTTTGGTTCTATCGATGCCAAAACCCACGATATCGTTGGGTATGACGTTGATTTCGCCAAAGCGCTGGCTAAAAAACTTGGCGTAAAGCTGGAGTTGGTCGCCACCAATCCGGCCAACCGCATTCCGCTGTTGCAGTCGGGCAAAGCCGATCTGATCGTCGCTGATATCACCATCACTCCGGAACGAGCGCAGGTGATTGACTTCTCCACGCCGTATTTTGTCACCGGTCAGCAGTTCCTGGTTCCGGCAAAATCAGCGGATAAACTGGATGATTACAGCAAAGCGCGCATTGGCGCGGTGAAAGGCACCACTGGCGAACAAGCACTGCATCAGCGTTTCCCGCAGTCTCGCGTGCTCTCCTACGACGATATTCCACTGGCGTTAACCGCCCTGCGTAACGGCAACGTGCAGGCGATTACCCAGGACAGCACCATTCTGGCTGGCCTGCTGGCACAGGCTCCGGATAAAGCCGATTTCAAAATCCTGCCGGACTTGCTCAGTAAAGAAGAGATCGGCGTGGGGGTGAAGAAAGGCGAAACCGCGCTGCTGAAAGTGGTTAACGACGAGCTGGTCAATCTGGAGAAAACCGGCGACGCGGCCAAAATTTATGACGTCTGGTTCGGCCCACAAACCCAGTCACCTCAGCCTCGCGCCTTTAAAATAGAAGCCCAGTAATATGCTCTCAGGTTTATTTTCACGCTCCGCGGCCCGTGCCGCGGATTTTTCACATCTGGACCAGGCAAGCGTTGAGTTCCGCGAGGTGGTTAAACGCTACGGCGATCACTCGGTTTTAAAAGGGATCAATCTCAGCATCAATCCCGGTGAAGTGGTGGCGATCCTCGGCCCGTCCGGTTCCGGTAAGTCCACGTTGATTCGTCTGATTAACCAGCTTGAGTCGCTGAACGGCGGCGAGATCCTGATCGACAACAAACCCACCGGCAAACTAACCGGCACGGCCCTGCGCCAGTTGCGCAGCCGGGTAGGATTTGTATTTCAGCAATTTAATCTTTACGCCCATCTGACCGCCAGCCAAAACATCAGCCTTGCGCTGGAACATGTTCACGGCTGGAAGCCACCGCAGGCCCAGGAGCGTGCGCTAACGCTGCTGGATAAAGTCGGGATGGTGGAGAAAGCGGAGCATTACCCGGCAGAACTTTCCGGTGGGCAACAGCAGCGCGTGGCGATTGCCCGTGCGCTGGCGTCGTCGCCGCAAATTATCCTGTTTGATGAGCCGACATCAGCTCTCGATCCGGAGATGATTGGCGAAGTGTTGCAGGTGATGAAAGCCCTAGCCCACAGCGGTATCACGATGATCGTGGTGACGCACGAGATGCAGTTTGCCCGTGAAATTGCCGACCGGGTGGTGTTTATCGACGGCGGGCAGATTCTGGAAACCGCCCCGCCGGAACAGTTCTTCCGCCATCCGGAACATCCACGCGCCCGACAGTTCCTGCAAAAGGTGCTTAACCCGCTGCATCAGGAGCAGCTGTGATGCCCGCCCTCGACTGGCAAGGGGTGCTTTCCGGACAGCCCTTACAGTGGATTTTTTCCGGTTTTCTCACCACGCTGTGGGTGACGCTCGCAGGCATGATTATCGCCAGCGCGTTTGCCGTTCTGTTTTTGCTCCTGCGTCTGGCAGGCGGAAAAACGGGTAACGCAATCGTGGCGGTCTGGGTGTCGCTGTTTCGCAATACGCCGTTACTGGTCCAGCTGCTGTTCTGGTATTTCGCCGCCTGGAACGGTCTACCACGCGTGTTTCGTGACTATATCAACGCCGATCACAGTTGGTCGATTCTGCCGGGTGACGTCTGGTGGTTTACGCCGGAGTTTCTCTGTTCCGCCTGGGGGCTGGGGGTGTTCACGTCGGCGTTTTTGATCGAGGAGATCGCCTCAGGTTTACAGGCCGTTTCGACTGGACAGCGGCAGGCGGCGCTGGCGCAGGGGTTTTCGCCGTGGCGACTGTTCCGCTACATCCTGCTGCCGCAGGGGCTGGCGAATGCCTGGCAACCGGTGGTAGGCCAGTATCTGAACTTAATGAAACTCTCGTCACTTGCAAGCGGCATTGGCTTTGCTGAGCTGACCTATCAGGTGCGGCAAATCGAGAGCTACAACGCCCACGCGCTGGAGGCCTTTACGGTCGGCACTGTGCTGTATCTGCTGACCGGCGTGGTGCTCGGGCTGCTGCTGGTGAGACTTGGACCGTCGACCGTGAAACGCCGTCCGCGTCAAACGGCCATCAACACAGGGAGTGAACGCGCATGATCGCCGGACTGAACGTGATTACCGAAAACCTGGATTATCTGCTGTGGGGCCGGATGTCTGCGGGCGAACCTGGCGGCGTGTTGCTGACGCTGCTGATGGCGCTGGGAGCTGCGGTGCTGGCTTTGCCGGGTGGGATTGCCCTCGCCGCGCTGGCCTGGCGTTTTCCGGGCATGGTGCGCAAAACGCTGTTCCTGTGGGCGGAGCTGATTCGCGGTATCCCGCTGATCTTCGTGATTTTCTGGATGTGGTATTTGCTGCCGCTGCTGACTGGCGGTGACCTGCCCGGCGCGTTGACCGTGACGCTGGCGCTGGCGTGGTTTACCGCGGCGGCGGTGATGCACTCGGTGCTGGCCGGGCTTCGGGCCTTACCCAACGGACAATACGAGGCGGCATTAACGCAAGGATTTGGCACGCAGCAGACGCTGTGGCTGATCCTGCTGCCGCAGGTGTTACGCAATATTCTGCCGTCTCTGCTGGGGATTTTTATCAGCCTGCTGAAAGATACGTCGCTGGCCTTTATTGTCAACGTGCCGGAGCTGACGACCGTCGCCGGACAGGTGAACAACCGGGTGCAGATTTACCCGGCGGCCATTTTTATCTTTACCGGCGTGGTCTATTACCTGCTCTGCTGTGGGCTTGAGCAGGCAGCTAAACGCTGGCGCATTAACCAGCCAGCGCTTTAACCACCGTTTCCATTGCTTCTGTCGTCAATTCACTGCGTTTCACGCGCTGGTTCGCCAGCGCGGTGCGCAGCACCCCCGCAATGACAATATGCTTCGGCTCTTGCCCTAAATCCCGCATCTCAAGAACGACTTTCCCGACTACCCGGCACATTTCCTGATACAGCGCGTCGTCTTTAGTCACATTGCCCATTGCTATCACTCCATTGCTGTAAAGGAGCAGCTTAAATGATTAACAGAATGGATACAAAAAAGGGTGAGGAGAAACCGCGATTTCCCCTCACCCTAGCCCTCTTCCAAAAGGAGAGGGAATCGGTCGTGCTTAGTTATTGACTGGAATCACAGCGCCTTTGTATTTGGTGCGGATCCAGTCCTGAATCTCTTTGGAGTGCAGCACGTCCACCAGCGCGACGATATCTTTCTTCTTCTCGTCGCCGCGATGCACGGTGATGATGTTCGCGTACGGGTTGTTCTCACCGCTTTCTACCGCAATCGGGTCGTGAACCGGGTCGAGACCGGCATCGATGGCGTAGTTGGCGTTGATCACCACCGCAGCGCCTTCGTCGTTGTTATACATCTGCGGCAGCAGAGAGGCTTCGACGTTCGGGGTGAACTGCAGTTTTTTCGGGTTTTCGACGATATCGCTGATGCGCGCGGTCACTTTGTCGATGCCAGGTTTGAGCTTAATCACCCCCTCTTTCTCGAAGATAGAGAGAATACGCCCCTCTTCAGACACCGCATCACGCATGATGATTTTGCCGCCTTCTGGCAGGTCTTTCAGCGATTTGTATTTTTTGGAGTAGATACCAATCGGCTCAATGTGAATAGCACCGGCACTGACGAAATCGTAATCTTTGTCGCCTGCATGGTCTTTCAGCACGCTGTTCAGGTAAGGGATGTGCTGGAAGTAGTTCGCGTCGATGTCACGTCCCGCCAGCGCAGTGTTTGGCAGGATGTAGTCCTGGAAAGGTTTGATCTCCAGATCGATACCCTGTTTCGCCAGAATCGGTTTCGCCTGCTCCAGAATTTCAGCGTGCGGGGTGTTGGATGCGCCAACGGTCAACGTATCCGCCCAGGAGGCAAAGCTCAGGGCGCTCAGGGTTGCGGCGGCAATCAGTGTCAGTGTCTTTTTCATGATGTGGTTCCTGTGTGTTATGAGTTTTATCGTTTATCTAACAGTGAAGTAATGACATCGCCGCAGAACTGGATGATGAAAACGATGATCAAAATGGTCACCGTTGCCACCAGCGTGACATCACCGTGGTTGCGCTGGAATCCTTCCAGATAAGCCAGATTTCCCAAACCGCCTGCCCCAATCACCCCCGCCATAGCGCTGTAGCTGACCAGTGCAATCAACGTGACCGTGATGCCTGATACCAGGGCAGGTGATGATTCCGGCAGTAATACCCGAAAAATTAAGGTGCTCAAACGTGCGCCCATCGAACGCGTCGCCTCGATGACGCCTTTGTCCACTTCGCGCAAGGCGATTTCCACCAGACGCGCATAAAACGGTGCGGCGCCGACAATCAGCGCCGGGAGCGCAGCGTTAGCGCCAAGAATGGTGCCGACGATGGTTTTAGTGAACGGAATCAGCAACACAATCAGGATGATGAACGGAATGGACCGGAAAACGTTCACCACAATCGAAATCACGCTGTAGACGGTGCGGTTGTGGAACAGCCCGCCGCGCGCGGTTAAGAACAGCGCCAGGCCCAGCACAATCCCCAGAACAAAGGTCGCAACACCAGAAATCGCGGTCATGTACAGCGTTTCCAGCGTCGCCGCCCACAGTTGCTCTACTTTCAGATGCGGAAAAAGATTCTCAAGCATGTTTAATCACCTCGCCTTCAATATCGCTGTGCTTCAGGTCGGCGAGGATATTGTTCAGTTGCTCTTCAGATGCCACCACGTGCAGCCAGAGCTGGCCGAATACGCCGTGCGCGGTTTGCGTCATTTTGCCGTGCAGAATGTTAAACGCCACGCCGTAGCGCAGGGTCAGTTCCCCGACAATCGGCTTATGCGTGCTGTGTCCGGTAAAGGTCAGGCGGATAACAGTGCCTTCCAGTTCGTTCGCCAGTTCCGGGTTAAACGCTTCTTCCTCGGCGTACTGGCTGACCTGACGCACAAACTGCTGAGTGATCGGTTTTTGTGGATGGGTGAAGACGCTAAGAACATCGCCCTCCTCCACCACTTTGCCGTTTTCCATCACCGCCACGCGGTCACAGATTTTGCGCACCACGTGCATCTCGTGAGTGATCAGCACGATGGTGAGTTTGAAACGACGGTTAATGTCGAGCAGCAAATCGAGGATCTGATCGGTCGTTTGCGGGTCGAGCGCAGACGTGGCTTCATCGCACAGCAGCACATCCGGATTATTCGCCAGCGCACGGGCGATGCCCACGCGCTGTTTCTGCCCGCCGCTGAGCTGCGACGGATAGGCGTTCTCGCGGCCCGTCAGCCCGACCAGCTCAACCAGTTCGGCAACGCGTGCTTTAATTTTCGCTTTCGGTACGCCCGCGATTTGCATCGAGAAGGCGATGTTTTCTGTCACCGTGCGCGACCACAGCAGGTTGAAGTGCTGGAACACCATGCTGATTTTCAGGCGCGCCTGACGCAGTTCTTCGCCTTTGGCTGCAGAGATATTCTGGCCGCTGATGGTCACGCTGCCCGATGTCGGCTTTTCCAGCCCATTCAGCAAACGAATCAGCGTACTTTTTCCGGCACCGCTGTAGCCGATAATCCCGTAAATCTGCCCCTGCTCAACCGTCAAATTAACGTCATCCACGGCGGTTAACGCCACTTTTCCGTTGTCAAAAATCTTCGAAATATTCCTCAGAACTATCATTATTTTTCTTATCCGTTACGCGTATAGCGGTTTAGCAGTATGGATGTCCAAACGATAGTAATCAGAGGTTATCCTGTTTTAAATGAACAAAATCGAATGTCTTATAACGCAGAGGAATATGAAGCGTGTCGACTGGGCGCAGGACGATTAGCTTATTTTCAGCAATGATTAGCTGTGAAATGGATATGCGGCAGCGCCTCAGGCGCAAAAATGGTCATTTTTACCGCATTTTGTCCTTATATAGCCGTCCTCACATCTGGAGCACTTTACGGCTTTCCACCCTTACTTCCAGAAAAGGCATTTATATTACTTTCCGTTCTAAAAGGCAGTGAAACGTTCTTTCTTGAGAAATTTTCATGGTCCTATCATCCAGCCATGTCCCTGTTAAGGAAAAGACCATGGCGATTTATCATTCCGTCACCGAACTGATTGGCCGCACGCCAATTATCCAGTTGCACAAGCTCGATACCGGCCTGTGCTCGCTGTTTTTGAAACTTGAAAACCAGAATCCGGGCGGTTCCATTAAGGACCGCGTGGCGCTGTCGATGATTAACGAAGCGGAGCGCAAAGGGCTGCTCGCGCCGGGCGGGACCATCATTGAAGCCACGGCAGGCAATACCGGGCTGGGGCTGGCGCTGATTGCGGCGCAAAAAGGTTACACGCTGGTGCTGGTGGTGCCGGACAAAATGAGCCGCGAGAAGATTTTCCATCTGCGCGCGCTGGGCGCTCAGGTGGTGCTGACCCGCTCAGACGTCAACAAGGGCCATCCGGCCTATTACCAGGATTATGCGCAGCGTCTGGCGCAGGAAATTCCGGGCAGTTTCTATATTGATCAGTTTAATAACGAGGCCAATCCGCTGGCGCACAGCACCTCCACCGCACCGGAGCTGTTTGAACAGCTGGACGGCAAAATCGACGCGATTGTCGTCGGCGTCGGTTCCGGCGGCACGCTTGGCGGGCTGCAGGCGTGGTTTGCGCAGCATTCCCCGCAAACTGAGTTTGTATTAGCAGACCCGGCAGGATCGGTGCTGGCGGATCAGGTGGAATCGGGTCGTCATCAGGATGCGGGCTCGTGGCTGGTCGAAGGCATCGGCGAGGATTTCATTCCGCCGCTGGCACGTATCGAAGGGGTTCATCAGGCGTATCGTGTGACCGACCGCGAAGCCTTCACCACCGCCCGCGATCTGCTGAAAACTGAAGGTATTCTGGCGGGTTCTTCAAGCGGCACGCTGCTGGCGGCGGCGTTACGTTACTGCCAGGCGCAAACCACACCTAAACGCGTGGTCACCTTTGCCTGCGACAGCGGAAACAAATATCTGTCGAAAATGTTCAACGACGACTGGATGCGCCAGCAGGGGCTGATCTCCCGCCCGCAAACCGGCGATCTCTCTGACTATATCGCCCTGCGTCATGACGAAGGCGCGACCGTGACCGCCGCCCCGGATGACACCCTCGCCACCGTTCTCGCGCGTATGCGGCTGTACGACATTTCGCAGCTGCCGGTGCTGGACAACGGTCAGGTGGTCGGGATTGTCGACGAGTGGGATCTGGTCAGCCATATCGCAGGCGACGGTGAGCGCTTCGCCCTACCCGTCACGCAAGCCATGACCCGCAACGTCGAAGTGCTCGACAAACACGCCTCAGAGAGCGCGCTGAAACCTATTTTTGACCGTGGTCTGGTAGCCGTCATTAATGACAGCAATCGCTTCCTCGGCCTGATTACACGCAGCGATGTCCTCACCGTCTGGCGCAACCGTCTTCAACAATAAGGAACAATAATGATGAAAAACCTGGCAACCCTTAGCGTCCACAGCGGCGAGTTTAACGATCAGCACGGGGCGGTGATGCCGCCGATTTACGCGACCTCGACGTTTGCGCAACCGGCACCTGGCGAACATACGGGCTACGAATACTCGCGCAGCGGCAACCCAACGCGCCACGCCCTGGAAACGGCGATTGCTGAACTGGAAAGCGGCACGCGCGGATATGCTTTTGCATCCGGTCTGGCGGCGATTTCCACCGTGCTGGAACTGCTGGACAAAGACAGCCATATCGTCGCCATTGACGATGTGTATGGCGGCACATATCGCCTGATCGAAAATGTGCGCAAACGCAGCACCGGCCTGCAGGTGAGCTGGGTAAAACCGGGAGATTTAGCGGCGCTGGAAGCGGCGATTCGCCCCGACACTAAAATGATTTGGGTAGAGACGCCGACCAATCCGCTGCTGAAACTAGCGGATCTCGCCGGAATTGCGGAGATTGCGCGCCGCCACAACATCATCAGCGTGGCGGATAATACCTTTGCCTCGCCGGTGATTCATCGCCCGCTGGAGTTTGGCTTTGATATCGTCGTGCATTCTGCGACCAAATATCTCAACGGCCATTCTGATGTGGTGGCGGGCCTGGCGGTGGTCGGCGAGAACAGCGAACTGGCTGACCAGCTGGGTTATCTGCAAAATGCCGTCGGCGGTGTGCTCGATCCGTTCAGCAGCTTCCTGACGCTACGCGGGATTCGCACCCTCGCCCTGCGAGTCGAAAAACACAGCGCCAATGCGCTGGCGATTGCGCAATGGCTGGAGCAGCACCCACAGGTTGAAAAAGTGTGGTTCCCGTGGCTGGAATCGCATCCACATTATCAGCTGGCACGTGAACAGATGGCGTTGCCGGGCGGGATGATTTCTGTGGTGGTAAAAGGCGATGCGCAACAGGCCACCGCAATGATTCGTAAGCTGAAACTGTTTACTCTTGCAGAGAGCCTGGGCGGGGTTGAAAGCCTGGTCAGCCAGCCGTACAGCATGACCCACGCGTCTATTCCGCTTGAGCAGCGCTTAGCCAATGGCATTGTTCCGCAGCTGATTCGTTTGTCCGTTGGGATTGAAGATGCGAACGATTTAATTGCCGACCTTGAGCAAGCGCTGAAAAACTAAGCAATTTGCGGCAGGCCGTGCGTCTGCCGCAACAAGATGCCATTTCGCCTTAACGCCTTGATAACAATCTTTGTGAAACTGCACAGAATGTTTTTGAAACACCGTTTCCATTTTCCTTTTATCTGAAAATCAGCGTATAATGCGCGCCTAATCCCTGGGTGAATGGTTTCAGCGCTTGGAATACAAAAAACAACGTACAACTGCAACTCTCCTTCATTGGGCCAACACTCAGGCACACTTTCTTCTGCACGCTCATTTGATGTCACCTATCCTTAGTGCGTGTCATACAAAATTTCGCTACACAGGTTTGACTCTGCGGCAGTGCGCCCCCGGAGCGAGATTCCCATATCCTTCCCAACTTAAAGACTAAGACTGTCATGAAAAAGACGAAAATTGTTTGCACCATCGGCCCGAAAACCGAATCTGAAGAGATGCTGAGCAAAATGCTGGACGCCGGCATGAACGTAATGCGTCTGAACTTCTCCCACGGCGACTATGCTGAACACGGTCAGCGTATTCAGAACTTGCGCAACGTGATGAGCAAGACCGGTAAAAAAGCAGCCATCCTGCTTGATACCAAAGGCCCTGAAATCCGCACCATCAAACTGGAAGGCGGAAACGACGTTTCCCTGAAAGCGGGTCAGACCTTCACCTTCACCACCGACAAAACTGTTGTCGGTAACAGCGACATCGTTGCTGTGACTTACGAAGGCTTCACCACCGACCTGTCCGTTGGCAACACCGTTCTGGTGGATGATGGCCTGATCGGTATGGAAGTGACTGCCATCGAAGGCAAAAACGTTGTTTGTAAAGTGCTGAACAACGGCGACCTGGGCGAAAACAAAGGCGTTAACCTGCCAGGCGTTTCCATCGCGCTGCCAGCTCTGGCTGAAAAAGACAAACAAGACCTGATCTTCGGCTGCGAACAAGGCGTTGATTTCGTTGCGGCGTCCTTTATCCGTAAACGTTCTGACGTGACTGAAATTCGTGAGCACCTGAAAGCGCACGGCGGCGAGAAGATCCAGATCATCTCCAAAATCGAAAACCAGGAAGGCCTGAACAACTTCGACGAAATCCTCGAAGCGTCTGACGGCATCATGGTTGCTCGTGGCGATCTGGGCGTTGAAATCCCGGTTGAAGAAGTGATCTTCGCTCAGAAGATGATGATCGAGAAATGTGTGCGTGCACGTAAAGTGGTTATCACTGCCACGCAGATGCTCGACTCCATGATCAAAAACCCACGCCCTACCCGCGCTGAAGCTGGCGACGTGGCGAACGCCATCCTCGACGGTACTGATGCCGTGATGCTGTCTGGCGAATCCGCGAAAGGTAAATACCCGCTGGAAGCTGTGACCATCATGGCGACTATCTGCGAACGTACTGACCGCGTGATGACCAGCCGTCTGGATAACAGCAACGACAGCCGTAAACTGCGTATCACCGAAGCCGTTTGCCGTGGTGCCGTTGAAACTGCTGAGAAACTGGACGCGCCGCTGATCGTGGTTGCAACCCAGGGCGGTAAATCCGCTAAAGCCGTACGTAAATACTTCCCTAACGCGACCATTCTGGCGCTGACCACCAACGAAACCACTGCACGTCAGCTGGTTCTGAGCAAAGGCGTGATCCCACACCTGGTAAAAGAGATCGCCTCTACTGACGATTTCTACCGTCTGGGTAAAGAAGTCGCTCTGCAGCTGGTTGATCGCGGTCTGGCGCGTAAAGGTGACGTTGTGGTGATGGTTTCTGGTGCTCTGGTACCAAGCGGAACGACCAATACTGCATCTGTTCACGTGCTGTAATCATTCTCAAACGAATTAATTTCGTAAAAAGCGCCCTCTGGGCGCTTTTTTTATTTATGGCATTAGCCAGTTTTATTCAAAATGCAAATCGAGTTTTTCTATTTAAGAGTGAATTATCTAAGACGAATCCGATGAAAAATGTCTTTTTTAACATAGCTTTTTAGGCAAAAGAGGCAGATTCGTTGTTTCTTTGAGCGAACGATCAAAAATAGGGGTATTCCCATCAAAAAAATATTCTCAACATAAAAAACTTTGTGTAATACTTGTAACGCTACATGGAGATTAACTCAATCTAGAGGGTATTAATAATGAATCGTACTAAACTGGTACTGGGCGCGGTAATCCTGGCTTCTACTATGCTGGCTGGTTGTTCTAGCAATGCTAAAATCGACCAACTGTCTTCTGACGTTCAGACTCTGAACGCTAAAGTTGACCAGCTGAGCAACGACGTGAACGCAATCCGTTCTGACGTTCAGGCTGCTAAAGACGACGCAGCACGCGCTAACCAGCGTCTGGACAACCAGGCTACTAAATACCGTAAGTAATAGTACCTGTTAATAAAATGGCGCACATTGTGCGCCATTTTTTTTGTCTCTCATCCATCGCCCTACTGCGTCACCACCTCTTTCGCATTCTCACTTTCCGCCACCGCCGCTGAGGCGCGACTGTTCTGCACCGACAACACCGGATTATTGGCTGATGCGGAAGGTCCGTTTCCCGCTGTGACCGCAACCGGGATGCCTGCACGACGCGACAGCGCTTTATCAATCAGCACTTTGTCAGTGCCTTCACGCGTGGCAAATGACGTAAAATCGGCATTGTGAACGATTGGCGTGGTTTGCGGATTCTCGCCTTCGACCTGCGCCAGCGGGCGATGCACTTCCACATAGCTTCTGCCATCAGGTTCAACCGAGAATTTCACCGGCTCATTGATGATCTGCACGCGTGTCCCCACGCGAGCCTGCTCGAACAGCGCTTTAATATCTGGTGCATTCATGCGCATACAGCCCGAACTCACGCGCAGACCGACGCTGTCCGGCGCACTGGTCCCATGAATCAGATACTCGCCGTTACCTATCCCCAGACGCAGCGCGAAGCGCCCCAGCGGGTTGTTAGGGCCTGCCGGGACTACCGGCGGCAATTTTATACCCTGCGCAAGAGAACGCGCTCTGATGCCCGGTGTAGGTGTCCAGGTTGGATTTGGGATTTTCTGACTCACACGCGTGGTGCTCACCGGCGTTTCCAGCCCCAGTTGACCAATCCCGAGCGGATAGACCTGCACGATATTTTCGCCCGGCGGGAAATAATAGAGTCGCAGCTCGGCCAGATTCACCACAATGCCTTCGCGCGGCGTATCCGGGAGCAGCATTTGCGACGGAATGGTAATCACCGTGCCCGGCGCGGGATAGATAGGGGCAATGGTATTATTGGTTTCGAGGATCAGCTGCGCCGCCGTATTAAATCGTCGGGCAATCGCCTGTAAATTTTTGTCCCCTTCCTGGATGGCGTAGGTTTGATTTTGACCAATAAGGCGGCTGCCCGCTGGCGGCAACGGATAATCCATCGCGCTGGCAGAATTAAGACCACCAAAAGTGCTAAGCAGTAAAAGTGTAATTATCGACGCGCGCTTCATACTGAGATTCCTTATTCACTGGCAGAACGCCAGAAAGCCGAAAAACCAGCGAGGTGGGAGCCACCTCGCGAAACAGAATGAATGCAGTCTTTTTAGTTTAGCTAATGTTGGACGCTTTGTTGCGGATTGCGCGGATCATCGCTTCCAGCCCCTGAGAACGGGAAGGCGTTAAGTGCTGAGTCAGGGCCATTTTTTCAAACCACGGACGCACGTTAAAAGCCACAATGTCCTGAGCGGACATCTGGTGATAGAGGATGAAAACAACGGCAACCAGCCCTTTAACAATGGCCGCATCGCTGTCGCCCTGCAGTTCTATCACACCGCCATCGGTCTGATTCATCACGATCCACACCTGGCTTTGACAGCCCTGAATCGTATTCTCCGGGCTGTGATCCTCTTCGCTGAGGGCAGGCAAACGCTGGCCCAGCTCAATAATGTACAGGTATTTCTCTTCCCAGTTGGCGCAACGACTAAAGTTACGCAACAGCTTATCTCTGTCCGGCAACGCGGCCATGTCTTGCCTCTCTTTTAACCCAGCAGGTGGTGGATGCGTTTCAGCCCCGTCACCAGTCTGTCGATCTCTTCCGTTGTGTTATACATCACCAGCGACGCGCGGCACATCGCCGGGACCTGGTAAAACGCCATCAGCGGCATTGCGCAGTGATGTCCGGTGCGCACGGCCACGCCGTAATTATCAAGAAAACTGCCGACGTCGTAGGCGTGGTGTTTACCCAGATTAAAGGCAATTACCCCTTTACGCGAATCCGGGCCGTAAAGCGCCAGATCCGGCACGCTGGCGAGTTCTGCCAGCGCATAGTGCATCAGCGTCTCTTCATATTCCGCAATCGCGTCCAGCCCAATGGCTGACACGTACTGAATAGCTGCGCCAAGACCGATGATCCCGCCCGTATTCGGCGTGCCTGCTTCAAAGCGCCACGGTGCTTTCGCGTAGGTGGTGCCTTGCGTCAGGCTAACGGTGGCGATCATCGATCCGCCCCCTTCCCACGGCGGCATCGCCTGCAGAATATCCTCTTTTACATACAGCACGCCAATCCCGGTCGGGCCATACAGTTTGTGACCGGAGAATACATAAAAATCGCAATCCAGAGCCTGCACGTCGATGGTGTGGTGCATGATCGCCTGCGCGCCGTCCACCAGCACTTTCGCGCCAGATTGATGGGCCTTGGCGATGATCTCCGCTACCGGGTTTTCGGTGCCAAGCACGTTGGAAATCTGGGTGATGGCCACCAGTCGCGTGCGATCGTCGAGCAGGGAATCCAGCGCCTCCAGCTGCAAGGTACCGTCCTGATTCAACGGAATCACCCGCAGTTGGGCGCCCACGCGCTCACAAAGCATCTGCCACGGCACGATATTGGCGTGGTGTTCCATCTGCGTAATGATGATGTTGTCACCCGCGTGGACCTGCGCGCTGCCCCAGCTGTTCGCCACCAGGTTAATGCCTTCGGTGGTACCCCGCACAAACACCAACTCTTCCGGCGAGCGGGCGTTAAGGAACGCGGCAATTTGCGTGCGCACGTTTTCCATGCGCTGCGTCGCTTCGGCGCTCAGGGTGTGAATGCCGCGATGCACCGCTGCGTAGCCGTGGCGATAGAATTCCGCCTCGGCGTCGATCACCTGGTTCGGCTTCTGCGCGCTGGCTGCGCTGTCGAGATAGGCAAGCGGCAGACCGTTCACTTCACGGGTCAGGACGGGGAAATCCGCCCGCACTTTCTCTACGGGAAAACTCATGCTTCGCCTCCTGGCAAACGCTGGCCAATGCGCGCCAGCACCTGCTGTTTCAGGGTTTCATCGCGTAGCGCTTCCGTCAGTTCTGCGGCAAACGCGTAGATGATCATTTTCTGCGCCGCGTGTTTGTCGATCCCGCGCGAGCGCAGATAGAACATCTGTTCATCGTCGATCCGTCCTACCGTCGCCCCGTGGCTACACTTGACGTCATCGGCATAAATTTCAAGCTGCGGCTTGGTGTCCACTTCCGCCAGACGCCCGAGCAGCAGATTGTTGTTGGTCATCTGCCCGTCAGTTTTGATGGCATGTTGCGCCACGTTAATCAGGCCGTTAAATACCGCGCGACCTTTGTCGTTGGCGATAACTTTGTGCATCTGACGGCTGTTGCAGTAGCCCTTGTTGTGCTCAAGCCAGGTTCGGGTATCGCACACTTCTGACTTAACCGGCATCGCCAGGCTGTTGATGCGAAGCGTGGTGTTTTCACCGTTCAACTGGGTGCTGGTATTGTGACGCAGCACCGCCCCGCCGAGCAGGAAACTGTGGCTGTACGCCGCCGCATCCGGCCCCATCAAAATGTCGTTATGGGCAAAGTGATGGCTGACCGGGTTTTCAAACGCCAGCTTGATGTGATGCAGTTGGGCGTTGGCCGCCACGTTCATGGTCAGGCGCGCGCCAGTAAAGTGTTTGGTGTCATTGAGGCTAACGTAGTGCTCGATGATCGTCGCTTCCGCGCCTTCTGCCAGCTCAAAATGGTGTCGATAATGCGCCGTGTTGACCTCTTCGCCGTCCAGCCCCTGGGTGATGTGCAACAGCAGCAGCGGTTTTGCCGGGCGCTGATTACGCTTCACGCGGATATGGGTGACGCTCGCCGCGAGACTTTCTGTCAGATGCAGGAACACTTCTGGCTGCACCGGCGCGGGCAGCGCCTGGCGCTGATCGTTAATCTCGACCTCAAAGCCGCTCGTCTCAGTACTGTCGCTCAGTTCAGGCTGATAGCGTCCGTCGACAAACACCAGCCGCACGGCGTCCACATTCAGCGCCAGGGCATCACGCTGCGCCGGAGCGACCTCCGCCAGACGGGTAACAAACTGACTGTTGAGCAGGCCGTCCAGCGGCGTGTATTTCCAGTTCTCATGCTTGCGCGTCGGCAGGCCGAGACGCAGCATCTGTTGCAAGTGCTGTTGCGCCTGTTCGGATCGCATTTCGCCCTGGGTTTCAAACAGGCGATGCCACTGCTGCAGCGCGTTACTGCTGTTCGGTAAGCCAGCCATAGCCCTGCTCCTCCAGTTGTTTGACCAGAGTAAAATCACCGGATTTCACGATGCGGCCCTGATACAGGACGTGGACGTAATCCGGTTTGATGTAGTCCAGAATACGCTGATAGTGGGTGACGATAATGAACGAGCGCTTGCCGTCGCGCAGGGAGTTCACGCCGTCAGCTACAATTTTCAGCGCATCGATGTCCAGACCAGAGTCTGTTTCATCCAGAATGCACAGTTCAGGCTCCAGCACCGCCATTTGCAGGATATCGTTACGCTTTTTCTCGCCGCCGGAGAAACCGACGTTCACGGAACGGGTCAGCAAATCTTCCGGCATTTTCAGCAGTTTGATCTTCTCTTCCATCAGATCCTGGAAGTCAAAGCGATCAAGTTCTTCCTCGCCACGGTATTTGCGCACCGCATTCAGCGAAGTTTGCAGGAAGAACTGATTACTGACGCCAGGGATCTCGACAGGATACTGGAAGGCCATAAAGATGCCTTCACCCGCGCGGTCTTCCGGCGACAGTTCGAGTAAATCTTTGCCTTTAAACTCGACGGAACCGCCGACCACTTCATAATCTTCACGCCCGGCCAGCGTTGCAGAAAGCGTACTTTTCCCCGAGCCGTTCGGCCCCATAATGGCGTGCACTTCCCCTGGGCGGACGTCAATGTTCAGCCCGCGCAGGATCGCTTTATCTTCAACACTGACCTGTAAATCTTTAATGCTTAACATGTTTTTTCCTTAACCGACGCTGTGCTCAAGGCTGATCGCTAATAATTTTTGGGCTTCTACGGCAAATTCCAGCGGCAGTTCAGAGAACACGTCCTTGCAGAAGCCGTTCACAATCATCGAAATCGCATCTTCTTCGCTGATACCGCGTTGCAGACAGTAGAACAGCTGGTCTTCGCCGATGCGCGACGTGGTGGCCTCATGTTCCAGCTGGGCGCTGTTATTGCGACATTCGACGTACGGGAAGGTGTGCGCCCCGCAGTCAGTGCCGATCAGCATCGAATCACACTGGGTAAAGTTACGCGCGTTAGTCGCCGTCGGCATGATCTTCACCAGCCCGCGATAGCTGTTCTGGCTGTGTCCGGCGGAGATCCCTTTCGAAATGATGGTCGATTTGGTGTTCTTGCCGATGTGGATCATCTTGGTGCCGGTATCGGCCTGCTGATAGCCGCTGGTCAACGCCACGGAGTAGAACTCCCCGATCGAGTTATCGCCGCGCAGAATACAGCTTGGGTATTTCCAGGTGATCGCTGAACCGGTTTCGGACTGAGTCCAGGACATCTTGCTGTTTTCGCCTTCACACAGCGCGCGCTTGGTGACGAAGTTCAGAATACCGCCGGTGTTGCCATCGCCGGGGAACCAGTTCTGCACCGTCGAGTATTTCACTTCGGCGTCTTTGTGGATGATCACTTCCACCACCGCCGCGTGCAGCTGATAGCTGTCGCGCACAGGCGCAGAACAGCCCTCGATATAGCTCACGTAGCTACCTTCGTCCGCGACCAGAATGGTGCGCTCGAACTGACCGGTTTTCTCAGCGTTGATACGGAAATAGGTCGAGAGCTCCATCGGACAACGCACGCCTTTGGGCACGTAGATGAAGGTCCCGTCGGAGGCGACCGCCGCGTTCAGCGCCGCAAAGAAGTTGTCGTTGCTTGGGACCACGGTACCGATGTATTTCTTCACCAGTTCCGGGTGATCGTGAATGGCTTCGCCAAAGGAGCAGAAAATGATCCCCTGTTCGGCCAGCTTGCCACGATAAGTCGTCGCGACAGAAACGGAGTCAAAAATGGCGTCCACAGCCACTTCACGCCCTTCTCGCACCGGCACGCCGAGCTGCTCAAAGGCCTCTTCGACCTCTTTGCTCAGGAAGGTGTTAGCCCCAGTTTGCTGCACCGCGCCAGGTTGGGAGGCGCAAGTATCGTCACAGCTGCCGCAGGATGGCGCGGAGTAGTAGCTGTAATCCTGATAGTTAAGCTTATCGTAATGGGCTTTCAGCCAGTGCGGTTCTTCCATCTCCAGCCACGCGCGAAACGCGCTCAGGCGGAACTCGAGCATCCACTCCGGCTCGTTACGTTTGGCCGAAATCGCGCGTACCACATCTTCGTTGATGCCCTTCGCCAGTTCGTCCGTTTGCAGCTGGGTGAAGAAGCCCTCTTTATAGTTGAGGTGCCCGCCACTCCAGGTATTCACATCGTCAGTTGCTTCAGTATTACGAGACATAGTACCGCCTATACCCCAAAGCTTTCGCCGCAGCCGCATTCATTCTGCGCTTTTGGGTTATTGAATTTGAATAACTGGTTTAAGCCTTCGCGCACGTAATCGACTTCAGTGCCATCGATAAACGGCATCGCCTGCAGCGCAACGAACAGCTTAGCGCCGTCGGTTTCGAAGACCAGATCGTCTTTTTCGGGCACGCTGACCGTATCCAGTACATAGCCGAATCCGGCACAGCCAGTCTGTTTAACACCTAAACGCAAACCCACAATGTCCGGTTTTTTCGCTATCAGCTCGTGAATATGCGCCGCTGCCGTTGGCGTCAGCGTCAAACCACGCCAGGCGAAATCAGCGGGATTAAAGGTTTCTGAATGCAATTCCATAGGTCCACCTCATCTATTAAGCCACCAGGGGCATTACACCATGTTAGTGATAACGATTATCACTTCAACCCCCTGATAGCAGGGGCTTTCACCTAAATCGCCCTTTTTGGCTACTTTTATTAAGCATAGACCCTACTACGCAGGCCATTAGGCTATGTCAAAATTGTTTAATTAATTGATGTCTAAAGCATTTATCCAGCATATTTCGCATTTTTTGCGCAAGGGGAAAATATGCATCGGGAATACCTATTTATTTAATCGGTTGGAAATTTCCAGGAAAACACCGAATCGTCAGCGCTCAGGCGTACAGCGACTAGACTTTATGGGGACACCAAAAGGAGATAACCATGTCATCACAAGACCTTCAAAACGAAGCCGATCGCCTGGCGAAAAAAGCCCTGAATAAAGCTGATGAAGTTGCGGGTGAAGCGCAATACCAGTTTGGCGATGTGGTCGATTCGCCGAAGCATCAGTTGAAAGGTGCGGCACGTAAATACGCAGCGCAGGCATCCGATGTTGCGTCAGAAGTTTCGGACAGAGTCCGCGATAACCCGTTGACCGGGCTGATGGCAGCGGGTGCGATTGGATTGATTATTGGTTTACTGGTAGGCCGAAAATAAGTCAATTAAGTCAGGCCCGAAAGGGCCTTCTCTGCATCAGCGGGACGGTTAGCCTTCGATGAAAGAGACGGAGAAACCTTGTTCTCGCCAGTGGTCTAACTGTTCCTGCTGACGTCTTGACGGCGCAAGGCCGGTCCAGACAAAGAGTTTTTGACCGGGGAACAGCTCCGGTTTTGGCGAGTCAATCGGCTCCGCCATCACATCAATATGCCATCCCTGCTGCGACAAACGCCCTGCTTCGAGCCACAAACGTGTGCGATCATCCGTATCCCAGCCGATCAGCAATGCTTCTTTGCCCGGCTTTTTGCGCGCGTCGGCCAGAAGCATGGCGATGAAATCAATCAGCACGCCGTCCAACAGGCTGGACATATGGCGGGCGGTATTGTGATCCAGGCTTAAACGCTGACGAACAGGAATGAAAATGTGGTCGATGATGGCGTCAATGGCGTGGTCGCGGCGGAATTCAGAAATTTTAGCGCGCAGTTTCGCAGGGCTGGCGTAACGCAGGACCGTCATCATCTCTTCCTGGAATGCTATCCAGTTGCTGTCCACCGTACGAGGGCCAACCTCAAGCAGTGCCTTGACTTTGCCGACGGAAATGCCGGTTTTCATCAGACGCTTGATCTCTTCGATGCGCTGGATATCCTCTTCGTCAAACTGACGATGGCCCCCTTCACTGCGCTGCGGTTTTAATAAACCGTAGCGACGCTGCCAGGCGCGGAGTGTGACGGGGTTGATTCCGCATCGTTCGGCGACTTCGCCGATACTGTATAAGGCCATTAACTCCCTCATGCTTAAACGCAAAACGTCCATACCAAACCTGTTCAATTTTAGCAGATTGTACAAATTCATTGTATAACTAACAAATCATCAGGGTTCAAGCCCATTTTGTACAAGATTCCCTGACGCTGGTTTTTTTGTACAGCTGTTTCGACTTTAGCGTTGCTTACATTCCCGCTTTTTTCTCTGGCCACGCAATCGACGGTATTCCGGCGAAGCACGGGCTGGCAAACAGATGTCCCTGGAACTGAGAAATCCCTGCCGACTCAAGCCACATCCACTCTTCGGCTTTTTCGACACCCACCGCGCACACCAAAATTTCGAGTGAAGAACAGCATTTGATGATCGCCTGAATAATCGCCTGACGAGGCCCGCTGCGGTGAACGTCCGCCACCAGATCGCGATTTATTTTGATTCTGTCGGGCTGAAATTGTGCCAGCAGCAAAAGCCCGGCGAATCCCGCGCCAAAGTGATCGATAGCCACGCTGATACCGGCGCTTTTTAGCTGCCGGACCGCGTCTTTAAATTCATCAAAGCGCGAGATAACTTCGCTCTCGGTAAACTCGACCACGATCTGCTCAGGTACCAGGCCGTTGGCTTCAATCTCATTTAACAAGAAACCCACCGCGCCGGGCACATTCACCAGCGTCATCGGCAATAAGTTAACGGATAACGCCTGTTCTTTCAGGCCCAATTTTCCCGCCATCGCAAACGCCATCTTCTTACTCTGGAGATCCGCTGCGTAAATATCGTTGCCGGAAAACGCGTTAAAGTACGTTTGCGGAGAGCCGCCGTCTGCTGTACGGATCAGCGCCTCGAAGGAGACCACCTGCTGGGCGAACGGGTCAACAATAGGCTGAAATGCAAAGCCGCAATCCGCCGTTTCATCCACCTCAATGGAACGCGCCGGATTTGCGTCGTCGTCAGCAATAAAATCCCAGCTGCTGCCGTCAGGTATTTCGTAGTAATTCTCTTTTTCCGTGGCTTCGACAAAGGTTCGGAAGAATTGCAGCGCGCGATCGTTGTAGGTCAATTGATACTTTGTCGTCCCTTTATCAAGAACGTGCTGGAGCACTTCTTCCCGCTCATAGGTTCTTAAATCAAACAGCTCCATGCCTGCTTTGCCAAAGCGCCGAGACGGAGCGTAATCGCACAGCAGTTCCACCAGGTTGTAATGGCGTTTGTCATGACAAATGTTGGTATAGATCCGGAAAACGCTCTCTTCAGGGCCTTCCAGAAGTTGAAAGAAATGGGTGCCGTTAAACAGTAAAATCCCGGTGACATCGGATTCCCCATTTTTAATATTGGCCGCCGCGACCATCTCTTCCAGCGCTTTTACCGGAACGTTTTCGCACAGATGACTGCGGTAAATTATTGTCGTGAGCATAGTTTTTCCGGGAGTTTAAAGGGGCGTTGCCGTTGACACACGAAGTGCCCAGGTCGTTGTTATACCACATTAATTAACAAACATTTCACACCCCAGTCAGTTTAGCTGCAATCTGCTGTTCCACCTCCCGTGTAGGACACATTTTCAGAGTGAAACATCTTGTACAATATATTCTGTACTGTTAAGAGATGATTTTTCTTGTAACTATCTGATAATAAATGAATAGCACTTTTTGATCAAAATTAACGTTAAAAACTGTACACCAAAAATGTACAGCTTTTAAAAAAACGTATAACTTAAATTGTAACTTAGCTGACTACTTAATTTTACAGGAGTGATACATGCGTCAGAACAGCTACATTCCCGACAGTGGCAACGCCATTGTCCAGTATTTTGAGAAAGCCGCGCTGCCGACACAGCAGGAAACGCTCGGACAAATTGTGGTGGAGATCCTGAGTGATGGCCGCAATCTGAATCGTAAGACCCTGTGCACCAAGCTTCTTAGCCGCCTCGATACGGCATCAGGGCCGGAAGAAGAGACCCATTACCACACATTGATTGGTTTGCTATTTGATCGCTAAGACCCAATAGCAAACCCATTTAACAGATCACCTGGTTTTAAAGTCAATTCTGACGAAGGAACGTTTCAGGCTTCAGTAAGACCTGGCAATCTTCAGCAGACCCCAAGCAAGGGTTCTGACTTAATGCCGCAGTGCGGGACGTCAACCTGCGGCGATCAGAGATGCAGTTATGAACAGAAGTGAAACAGAGCAACTAACAGATGAACTCATTGGCGAGGCCGTTTTGTCTCTTTTAAAAGAGCACGGTCCTGTCAGTAAACAATCTCTTGTGAAGAGATTGCAGGACATGGCAGCGCGGGAGAGCGATCCGCGCCGTTGTGAAGCGCTTGCGGCGGTGATTCTGGAAATCAACGCCAGCAATACGCCGTTTGCGCAGCGAAAAAAAGCGCGTCCTCAGAGGGATCTGAACGGTATGAAAAGTGAGCAGAAGGATAACGTTTTCCCGCTATTTGGTGATGGTAAGCCCGGCGGCAGAAACAATATCCATTAACAGCAACCGATCAATAACCCCTTACGGTGAGAATAAATGAGACAAAATATTCAGGTTCAACCCGCTTTGTATGCTGGTTTTTACGACAACCCTCTGTCTGAGTATTTCCGTAATTCTGGTGACCGACTGGCTGAAGAGTCGGCCCTTTTTGCTACCGCAGTTAGCAGCATTATGGCGTCAGAAGGACATCTGACCAATAAAGCCATTATTTTATGGCTGATCACCGCGCTCGAAACCACCGAAGATGTGGTGACCGCCGATGTGATCCGTAAGACTCTGGAAATTGTGGTTGGCTATACCATGGACGATATCTAAAAACACAATTTCCCGCCAGACAGGCCAGACGAGATTATCGCCACCGTAGCGGTTTCTCACTGGCCTTCTCATTTTGTCGACACTTCTGTCGAATGTCATGTCGAGCGTGCGGCTCAAAAATCAATAAAACCTGTTAAATCAATAGAATGAAATTCTGGCACAGAACCTGCTTTAGGCAGGATGTCAGATGACGCTCATTCACTCTTAACAGGTCTGTTATTGATGAAAAAAATCGCAAGCGTCTGCCCCTACTGTGGCGCAGGCTGTAAATTAAATCTCGTGGTCGAGAACAATCGTATCATCCGTGCCGAAGCCGCTGATGGCGTCACTAACCAGGGTACCCTGTGCCTGAAAGGTTTTTACGGCTGGGACTTTCTTAACGATACCCGTCTACTCACCCCTCGCCTCACCCAGCCGATGATCCGCTACCACAAAGGCGACAAATTCACCCCTGTCACCTGGGAAGAAGCCATCCGCTACACCGCCAGCAAACTGAAAGCGATCAAAGAACAGCATGGCCCGCGATCCATTATGACCACTGGCTCCTCACGCGGAACCGGCAACGAAACCAACTACGTGATGCAGAAATTTGCGCGCGGTGTCCTTAACACCAATAACGTGGACTGCTGCGCCCGCGTCTGCCACGGGCCATCGGTGGCAGGTTTACAGGAAACATTGGGCAACGGGGCGATGAGTAACTCGATTAACGATATTGAGAACTCAAAATGCCTGTTGGTGTTTGGTTATAACTGTGCGGATTCGCACCCTATCGTGGCGCGCCGGGTGCTTAAAGCCCGCCAGAACGGCGCGAAGATCATCGTCTGCGATCCGCGCCGTATCGAAACCGCGCGCATCGCCGATCAGCATTTACAGCTCAATAACGGCAGCAATATGGCGCTGGTCAATGCCTTTGGCTACGTCCTGCTGGAAGAGGAGCTGTACGACAAAAACTACGTCGCGCGCTTCGCGGATGGCCTCGATGCCTATCGTCAGACGGTTAACGATTATGCACCTGAAAAGGTCGAGCATCTGACCGGTGTTTCGGCGCGGGATGTGCGCCAGGCGATGCGCACCTTTGCCGCCGCACCGTCCGCGACGGTGATGTGGGGCATGGGCGTGACTCAGTTCGGTCAGGCTGTGGATGTGGTGAAAGGCCTTTCCAGTCTGGCGTTACTGACCGGCAATCTTGGCCGCCCTGCAGTGGGTGTCGGCCCGGTTCGCGGACAAAACAACGTCCAGGGTGCGTGCGATATGGGCGTGTTGCCAAATATGTTCCCCGGCTATCAGGATGTGACCGACGCCGCCGTGCGCGCGAAGTTCGCCGATGCATGGGGAATTAACGTTAACGACATGGATGACCAGGTCGGGACGCGCATCACTGAAGTGCCGCATCTGGCGCTGGAAGGCAAAATCAAAGCCTATTACATCATGGGTGAAGATCCGCTCCAGACCGAAGCCGATCTCGGCCTGGTGCGCCGTGGCTTTGAAGCGCTCGATTTCGTGGTCGTCCAGGACATCTTCATGACCAAAACGGCTGAAGTGGCGGATGTATTGTTGCCAGCCACTTCATGGGGCGAGCACGGCGGCGTCTTCACCTGCGCGGACCGCGGCTTCCAGCGCTTCGGCAAAGCGATCGAGGCCAGTGGGAACGTCAAGCGTGACTGGGAGATCATCAGCCTGCTCGCCAGCGCAATGGGCTATCCGATGCATTACGATTCCAACCAGCAAATCTGGGACGAAATGCGCGATCTGTGCCCGCTGTTCTTCGGCGTGACCTACGAAAAAATGGGCGAAATGGGCCACATTCAATGGCCGTGCCCAACGTTGGATCACCCCGGCACGCCGTACCTGTACAAAGACAATCAGTTCGATACGCCAAATGGCAAAGGCCAGCTGTTTGCCGCCGAATGGCGCGCGCCGGCGGAAGTGCCGGACGCGGACTATCCGCTGGTGCTGTGTACGGTGCGTGAAGTCGGCCACTATTCGTGTCGTTCAATGACAGGCAACTGTGCCGCGTTGCAAAGCCTGGCCGATGAACCGGGGCGCGTGCAGATGAATCCGGTTGATGCGGATGCGCTTGGTGTTTCTGACGGGCAGCTGGTCTGGGTGCGTTCGCGTCGCGGGAAAGTGATCACCCGAGCGAACATCAGCGAACGTATTAACGCAGGTGCCGTGTATATGACTTATCAGTGGTGGATCGGAGCTTGCAACGAACTGACGCAGGATAATCTCGACCCGACGTCAAAAACGCCGGAAACGAAATACTGCGCGGTGCAGCTGGAGGCGATCGACGATCAGCGCTGGGCGGAAGATTATGCCGCCTCGGCGTATCAGTCGATGAAAACCCGGTTGATTGATGCGGTGAACGTTTAGCCTGTATTGCCGGGTGGCGCTTCGCTTACCCGGCCTACAAAAACCTCAACCGTTGGACGGGTAAGGCATCGCCACCAACCGGCAACAAGAACCTCAAATGTAGGCCGGGTAAGGCGCAGCCGCCACCCGGCAACAAGAACCTCAACTGTAGGCCGGGTAAGGCGCAGCCGCCACCCGGCAACAAGAACCTCAACCGTAGGCCGGGTAAGGCATCGCCGCCACCCGGCAACAAGAACCTCGAATGTAGGCCGGGTAAAGCATCGCCGCCACCCGGCAACAAGAACCTCAAACGTAGGCCGGGTAAGGCGCAGCCGCCACCCGGTAACAAGAACCTCAACCGTAGGCCGGGTAAGGCATCGCCGCCACCCGGCAACAAGAACCTCGAATGTAGGCCGGGTAAGGCATCGCCGCCACCCGGCAACAAGAACCTCAAACGTAGGCCGGGTAAGGCATCGCCACCACCCGGCAACAAGAACCTCAAATGTAGGCCGGGTAAGGCGCAGCCGCCACCCGGCAACAAGAACCTCAAACGTAGGCCGGGTAAGGCATCGCCGCCACCCGGCAACAAGAACCTCGAATGTAGGCCGGGTAAGGCGCAGCCGCCACCCGGCAACAAGAACCTCAAACGTAGGCCGGGTAAGGCGCAGCCGCCACCCGGCAACAAGAACCTCAAACGTAGGCCGGGTAAGGCGCAGCCGCCACCCGGCAACAAGAACCTCAACTGTAGGCCGGGTAAGGCATCGCCGCCACCCGGCAACAAGAACCTCGAATGTAGGCCGGGTAAGGCGCAGCCGCCACCCGGCAACCCCATTTTACTCTTCCTCTTTTGCCTCAACCTCACGATACCAGCGCGGATGGTGTTTCTTCGCCCAGCGGCGGCTCACCTTCCCTTCAATCATGCCGGTAATCGATCCCTTCACCCAAAACGCCATATAGATATGGATCAGAATGGCGTGGATCAGCACAATCGCCGCCGTGGCGTGGATTAACAGACTCCAGCGCACCAGCCAAATCGGGAAGTAGTGGGTAAAGTAAGGACGCCAGATGATCACCCCCGTCGCCAACAGGACGAAAATCAGGCTCATAATGCTCCAGAACATCATTTTCTGCCCGGCATTATACTTCCCGACATCCGCCACCTTATGCTCGTTGCCTTTCAGCACTTCGACAATGCCCTTGATCCACGGCAGATCCTGCTTATCCGGAATGTTGTGATGCACAAAGCGAACAAACATAAACATCAGCGCGAAAAAGATCAGCACGCCAAAAAACGGATGCAAGATGCGCCCCATCTGCGGGGTGCCGAAGGTTTCCGTCAGCCACTGGAGCGTCGGGAAAAAGAGCGCAATACCGGATAACGACACCAGGAAGAAGCAGATCACCACCGTCCAGTGACAGGCGCGGTCGATAAACTTTGTGCGCAGGATCATTTTGCTCTTACTCATGCGGATTCTCCTCTTCGTCGTCGTCCGTCTCCTTGTTTGGCCCCACGCCAATGTAGTGGTAAATCAGCCCCGCGAAGGTGGCGATAAACCCGGCGGCAGAGAGCGGCTTGAGGATCCCCTTCCACAGATCCACCGGCAGACTGATCTTCGGATCCGTCGGCAGATTGTGATACAGCTCCGGCTGATCGGCGTGATGCAGCACGTACATGACATGCGTCCCGCCCACACCCTGCGGGTTATAAACGCCCGCGTGCGCGTAGCCGCGTTTTTTCAGCTGCATCACACGCGATTCGCCCAGCTCCAGCATCTCTTTTTTAGTGCCGAAATGAATTGCACCGGTCGGACAGGTTTTGACGCAGGCCGGCTCCTGACCGACGCTGACGCGATCCACGCACAGCGTACATTTGTAGACACGGTTGTCGTCAGGATTGAGACGCGGAATGTTGAACGGACACCCGGCGATGCAGTATCCGCAGCCGATGCAGTGCTCAGACTGAAAATCGACAATCCCGTTGGCGTACTGAACGATCGCCCCGGCGGACGGGCAAGCTTTCAGACAGCCCGGCTCCGCGCAATGCATGCAGCCGTCCTTGCGGATCAGCCACTCCAGTTTGTTGTTCTGCGTGGTTTCGCTAAAGCGCATCACCGTCCAGGATTTGGCACTCAAATCCATCGGGTTGTCATATACGCCCTCGCACACGCCGACCTCGTCGCGAATATCGTTCCACTCCGAGCACGCCACCTGACAGCCTTTGCAGCCGATGCAGGTCGAAACGTCGATAAGCTTCGCGACTTCGGCTTTGAAATCCCGCGCCTGCGGCGGCGGGGTCATGACGTTGGTGGCCGAACGTTTGATAATATCTTGTGATTGCATAGACATACGCGGCCTCCCTTACGCCTTCTCGATGTTGACTAAAAACGCTTTGTATTCAGGCGTTTGCGAGTTGGCGTCACCGACGGACGGCGTCAGCGTATTGGCCAGGAAGCCTTTGCGCGTGGCCCCTTCAAAGCCCCAGTGACACGGAATGCCAATGGTGTCGATCTGACGCCCATCAATGGTCAGCGTTTGCAGGCGTTTGGTGACCACCGCTTTGGCTTTGATATACCCCCGTTTCGAGGTCACTTTCACCACGTCTCCGGCGACGATACCCTTCTGCTGTGCCAGCGCTTCGCCCATCTCGATAAACTGATCGGGCTGGGCAATGGCGTTGAGCCGCGCATGTTTGGTCCAGTGGCGGAACAGTTCGGTGATCGAGTAAGTGGTGGCGACATACGGGAAGTCGGCCGCGTGGCCCATATTGGCAACGTCTTCCTTGAACACGCGCGCCACCGGGCTGGAGATCACATTCGGATGCAGCGGATTGGTGCCAATCGGCGATTCAAGCGGTTCGTAATGTTCCGGGAACGGGCCGTCGTTCATCTTGTCGATGGAGAACAGGCGCGCCACCCCTTCCGGGTTCATGATAAACGGCCCGACGTTTGTGCCCGGTGCGGAGGCGTTGTAATCCGCCACGTCCATGCCAGCCCACTTTTTTCCGTCCCAGTGCAGCAACGCACGTTGCGGGTCCCAGGGTTTACCGGCGACATCCGCCGACGCGCGGTTATAGAGAATGCGGCGGTTCGCGGGCCACGACCACGCCCAGCCCGGCGTGCAGCCCAGACCATAGGGATCGCTGTTGTCGCGGTTCGCCATCTGATTGCCCTGCTCGGTCCAGCTCCCGCAGTACACCCAGCAGAAGCTGCTGGTCGTGCCGTCGTCACGCAGCTGCGCAAAGCTGCTGAGCTGCTGCCCTTTTTTGGCGATCAGCTGACCTTTGTCGTCATACAGATCGGCGAGCGCCATACCGTTGGCTTCCCGGGCGATCTCCTCCGGGTGCGGGTCGCGCGGATTTTTGTAATTCCACGACATGTTCAGCACCGGCTCAGGATTTGCCCCGCCCTCCTGCTGATACAGCTCACGCAGGCGCGTAAACAGACGCCCAAGAATTTTGCCGTCGTGCATCGCCTCACCCGGTGGCTCCGCCGCCGCCCAGTGCCACTGCAGCCAGCGGCCGGAGTTGGCGATCGAGCCGTCCTCTTCTGCAAAACAGGACGATGGCAGGCGGAACACTTCGGTCTGAATCTCTTTCGGATCGACGTCGTTCATCTCGCCGTGGTGCTGCCAGAAGGTCGAGGATTCGGTCACCAGCGGGTCGATCACCACCATGTACTTGAGTTTCGCCAGCGCTCGCGCGGATTTGTTCTTATCCGGGAACGCCGCCAGCGGGTTGAAGCCCTGCACGATGTAACCGTTAATTTTGCCGTCGAGCATCAGCTTCGCCTGGGTCATCACGTCGTACAGACGATCCCACTTCGGCAGCCAGTCGTAGCCCCAGTTGTTTTCCGCCGTGGCGCGATCGCCCCAGAAACTTTTCATCATGCTGATAAAGAATTTCGGCGTATTTTGCCAGTAGTTGACCTCATTCAGACCAAGCGCTGGCGGCGTAATTTGCGAAATATAGGTTTGATAATCCGGCTGTTTTTCCGACGGCAGCGGCATGTATCCCGGCAGATTGGTGGAGAGCAAACCGAGATCGGTATAGCCCTGAATATTGGAGTGCCCGCGCAGGGCATTCACCCCGCCGCCCGCCATGCCGATATTGCCGAGCAGGAGTTGCAGCATTCCGGCGGCACGGATGATCTGCGCGCCTGCCGAGTGGTGCGTCCAGCCGAGAGCGTACAAAATGGTCGCCGTGCGATTCGGCACGCTGGTGCTGGCGAGGATCTCGCAGATGCGGTTGAAGTCATCGATCGAGGTGCCGCAAAGACGATTGACCATCTCTGGCGTGTAGCGATCGACGTGCGCTTTGAGTAAGTTCCAGACGCAGCGCGGATGGCTCAGCGTCTCGTCGCGCAGGGCGTGGCCTTGCTCGTCCAGTTGATAGAACCAGCTCGATTTGTCGTACTGACGTTTTTCGGCGTCGTACCCGCTGAACAGACCGTCATCAAAGGTGTAGTCATCGCGAATAATCAGGCTGGCGTTGGTGTAGGCGCGTACGTATTCGTGCTGAATGGCGTCATGTTCGATCAGATAGCGGATGGCACCGAGCAAAAAGGCGGTGTCAGACCCGGCGCGGATCGGGGCATACAGATCCGCCACCGCGGCGCTGCGGTTAAAGCGCGGATCCACAACGACTATCGTAGCGTCGTTTTTGGTCTGCGCTTCGATCACCCATTTGAAGCCGACCGGGTGCGCTTCGGCGGCGTTGCCACCCATGATCAGTACCACGTTGGCGTTTTTGATATCCACCCAGTTGTTGGTCATCGCCCCACGACCGAACGTTGGGGCCAACGCGGCGACGGTCGGGCCGTGGCAAAGTCGCGCCTGGCAGTCGATGGCGACCATCCCCAGCGCGCGGGCAAATTTGCCGTCGAGAATCCCGGTTTCGTTGCTGGCCGCCGAAGAGCAGAGCATGCCGGTGGTGGTCCAGCGGTTGACCGTCAGTCCCTGGGCGTTTTTCTCGATAAAGTTGGCGTCGCGGTCCGCTTTCATCAGCCGGGCGATGCGCTCGATCGCCTCATCCCAGGAGATTCGCTGCCACTTATCAGAGCCAGGCGCGCGGTATTCGGGATACAACAGTCGGTTGTCGCTGTGAATATAATCCAGTACGCCGGCCCCTTTTGGACACAAGGAACCGCGACTGACCGGATGATCCGGGTCGCCTTCGACGTGATAGATACTTTCTGTGACGTTTTTGGCGGTGTCGCCGAGGCTGTACATCAGCATGCCGCAACCGACTGAGCAGTATGTACAGTTATTACGCGTCTCTTTTGCTTTTAAGAGTTTGTATTGACGGGCTTCTGCGTGCGCAGAAAATGATGATAAAAATCCGAGAGATGCAACAGTGGTTCCTGCCATACCGCCCGCGCAGATCTTAAAGAACTGCCTCCGGCTAAGCTCCATTTATCCTCCAGCTTAAACTTAAGACTCGAAAAGGGATGGAGATTATAGGGTCTTTATTTTAGATAAACCATTATCCATTTGTGGTTATAAGACCTTGAACTCACAAAGGACAAAAACAAAAAAGGCCGCATTAGCGGCCTTTTCAACAAGCGGGTGATTAATGGACGTGAACGCCTAACCGCCAGGCAAAGTAGATCTCTTCTTTCAGTTCATTTGAAGAGAGCGCGAGCAGATCGGCAAACTCCAGTTCAAGCTGTTTCAGCTTTTTCAGGTACTGCGCCGGAGACAGGTTGCTCTTATCGCGACGTAAAAACTCTACTGCCAGTTGGGTGGGGTTCATTTCGGTATCCATAACATCCTCTCTATGTACAAAACCTGACCAGTATAGCACTTCCGCCTGACCAATTTTTGACCAAAGACAATTCATCACGGATGTTTACCGAAATTTAAACCACCGCCGTCGTCAGACGCGACGAGCAGCACAGCCTTTCCTGTTCGTCGAAAATGTCGATTTGCCATACCTGATGACGACCTCCCGCGTGGAGTGCGCGACACACACCGCGCACGCGCCCACTGCGCACGGAGCGAATGTGGTTGGCGTTGACCTCCAGTCCCACCACTTTGTGCTCGCCTTCGGTACAGAGATAACCCGCCACCGATCCTAGGGTTTCGGCCAGCACCACTGACGCGCCGCCGTGCAGCAGACCAAACGGCTGATGCGTGCGGCTGTCCACTGGCATGGTGGCTTCCAGGTCGTTTTCGCCAATGCGTGTAAACTGAATATCCAGCAGGCCGACCATATTGCCCTGGCCCATCGCATTCAACGCCTCAAGCGTGACGGTACGTTTCCAGATCATCCCATAATCTCCAGTAAAGCCTGCAATGGATGGCGAACGCCGCTGCCTTCCACGCGTTTCACCTGGCTGCGACAGGAATACCCCGTCGCCAGACAGCGATTACGCGGCAGGCGCTGCATCGCCTGATGCCATGATAATTCATAGATCCCCAGCGAGTTAGCATGGTTTTTCACTTCGTGGCCGTAGGTTCCGGCCATACCACAGCAACCGACGCTGACGTTTTCCAGCTTCGCACCAAAGCGCGCGAAAATAGACGCCCACTGCGCAGGAGCGCCCGGCAACGCCGTGACTTCCGTACAGTGGCCGAACAAATACCATGCTTCGCCGCTGACCTCTTTCGCGACAGTAGATTGCAGCGCAGCGGGCAGCCATTCGTGAACCAGCATAACGCTGAAATCACCGCGTTTGTCGCCCAGCGTCTGTTTGTACTCATCGCGATAGCAGAGCACCAGCGCCGGATCGACGCCGACCATCGGCATACCCAACTGCGCGATGCGGTTCAGAAAATCTGACGTTTTCTGCGCCGTTTTGGCAAAACGATTAAGGAAGCCTTTGATGTGCTGCGCCTTGCCGTTAGGCGAGAACGGCAGCACCACCGGCTGATAGCCGACGCGCTCCACCAGACGAACAAAATCGGCCACTACCTGCGCATCGTAATAGCTGGTAAACGGGTCCTGCACCACCAGCACGGTTTTCGCTTTTTGCTCATCGCTCAGGGCTTCCAGCTGTTCCAGCGTCATATTGGCCGAACGGTGTCCAACCAGCTGGCGTTGTAGAGAAGGCGCTGAAAGCAGCGGCAGATCGACCATCCCGATATGTTTTTCGGAAAGTTTGCGCACCAGCGGCTGGTTAATAAAGAAGTTAAAGGTCTTCGGCGCGCGCGCCATCAGCGGGGCATAGCTTTCGACCGTCGCCACCAGATGATCGCGCATCGGGCGCAGATAGCGGGAGTGATACAGCTGCAAGAAGCGCGAGCGGAACTCCGGCACGTCGATTTTAATCGGACATTGTGTCGAGCAGGCTTTACAAGCCAGACAGCCGGACATCGCCTCTTTCACTTCATGGGAGAAATCGTACTCGCCCTTACTCGCATGCCAACTGTTCCTGGAACGCTCGATCAGCGTGCGCAAACTTGCACGTTTTTCCGGCAGATCGTTTTCTAACTTCAACGGATCGACACCGCGATCGGCCAGCAGACGCAGCCATTCGCGCACCAGTGTCGCCCGCCCTTTTGGTGAGTGAATACGGTTGCTGGTGATTTTCATCGACGGGCACATCGGGCTTTTCACGTCGAAGTTAAAGCACAGGCCGTTGCCGTTACACTCCATCGCTCCACGCCATGATGATCGTACCGCAATCGGGATCTGACGGTCATAGGTGCCGCGTTTTACCGCATCAACCTGCATCATCGGATCGTCCACGCCTGCAGGCGGGCAGATTTTGCCGGGGTTGAGACGGTTCTTCGGGTCAAACGCGGCTTTGATTTTGCGCAGTTCGCCGTAAAGCTGCTCGCCGAAGAACGCCGGGCTGTACTCCGCGCGGAAGCCTTTTCCGTGCTCGCCCCACAGCAGGCCGCCGTATTTTGCCGTCAACGCCACCACGTCGTCGGAGATCTGTTTCATCAGGATCTCCTGCTGTGGGTCGCACATGTCCAGCGCCGGGCGCACGTGCAACACGCCCGCATCCACATGGCCAAACATGCCGTAGCTCAGGCCGTGGCTGTCGAGGAGCGCGCGAAACTCCACAATATAATCCGCCAGATGTTCCGGCGGCACGCAGGTATCTTCCGCGAACGGAATCGGTTTGGCCGCGCCTTTGGCATTCCCCAGCAGGCCGACCGCTTTTTTACGCATCGCGTAAATTCGTTCAATACCCGAGAGATCGTTACACAGCTGCCAGCCAATCACACCGCCTTCACCCTGAGCGATCAGTTCGTCCAGGCGAGCACAGAGTGTCTGAACTTGTGAATCGATAAGTTCCTCATCATCGCCTGCAAATTCGACAATGTTCAGGCCCAGCATCTCTTTATCCGGCACGTCGGTGATCAGTTCGCTCACCGAATGCCAGACGATATCTTCCCGCGCCAGGTTGAGCACTTTCGAGTCGACAGTTTCCACCGACAGCGCGCGCGCATCGACCATAAAGGGCGCATTGCGCAGGGCAGCATCGAAGGAGTTGTATTTGACGTTGACCAGACGGCGCACTTTTGGCAGACGGGTGATATCCAGACGTGCTTCGGTGATAAAGGCCAGCGTCCCTTCGGAGCCGGTCAGAATGCGGGTCAGGTCGAACTCGCTGAGATCGTCATTAAAGACGTGGCGCAGATCGTAGCCGGTCAGGAAACGGTTCAGTTTCGGGAATTTATCCAGAATCAGCTGGCGATTATCGCGACAGCTGTCGAGCACGCTGCGATAGATGCGCCCGACCGCCGTGTTGTCCTGCCCGAGGGTTTCGGCCAGTTGCACCGGCATCGCCTGAGTATCGAGAATGTCGCCCCCCAAAAGAACCGCGCGCACGCCCAGCACGTGATCGGAGGTTTTACCGTACACCAGCGACCCCTGCCCGGAGGCATCGGTGTTAATCATCCCGCCAAGTGTCGCCCTGTTGCTGGTGGATAATTCCGGGGCAAAGAAGTAACCATAGGGTTTCAGGAACTGGTTGAGCTGATCTTTAATCACCCCCGCTTCGACGCGCACCCAGCCCTCTTCCGGGTTGATCTCAATGATGCGGTTCATGTAACGAGACATATCAATGATGATGCCCTGATTCAGAGCCTGACCATTGGTGCCAGTGCCGCCACCGCGCGGCGTAAAGACCAGCGAGGCGAAACGCTCCTGGGCGGCAATACGAGAAAGCAGCGCCACATCGGCGGTCGAGCGAGGAAATACGACGGCATCGGGAAGTAACTGATAGATACTGTTGTCGGTCGCCATCGTCAGCCTGTCGGCATAATTGGTGGCGGTATCACCTGTAAAACCCTGTTGCTCCAGTGCTTGCAAATAAGTCAGCACCAGCTGAACGACGCCGGGTGCCTGAGAAATCAATGGGATCATTACGGAAGACCCTAATTAGAGTTGTTTATCGTTTGCGTTGTACTTGCCTTTGAATTGTTGTATCACATTTTTTTCTTATACGCCCAGCAGAATTACGGGCAGAATTCGCCTGTCAAAAACCGCTGAAATCACTAATGATTAAGGGATGCGGTTTTCAGTTTTGGCCAGACTGTCTGGTCTTCATTTAAGGTAAATTTCATTTATGGTCACTTCTCGTCAGCCCAGGGACGTTGCGCAAATACTGCTGTCGGTGCTGTTTTTAGCCATCATGATCATTGCGTGTCTATGGATAGTTCGTCCGTTCATCCTTGGATTTGCGTGGGCAGGTACGGTGGTCGTCGCCACCTGGCCGCTGCTGTTGCGCTTGCAGAAATTGTTGTTCGGTCGCCGTACGCTCGCCGTGCTGGTGATGACGTTGCTGCTTTTTTTAGTCTTCATTATTCCGATTGCGCTGCTGGTTAACAGCCTGGTCGATACCAGCGGGCCGGTGATCCGCGGGATAACAAGCGGTGAGATGACCGTGCCGGATCTGGCGTGGCTCAACAGCATTCCACTGGTCGGCGCCAAGCTTTACAGCGGCTGGCATAGCTTGCTGGAGATGGGCGGCAGCGCGATCATGGCGAAAGTGCGTCCGTACGTTGGCACAACAACCACTTGGTTTATCGCCCAGGCGGCCAATATCGGCCACTTTATGATGCACTGTACCCTGATGCTGCTCTTCAGCGCCCTGCTTTACTGGCGCGGTGAACAAGTTGCGCATGGCGTGCGTCATTTTGCGACGCGCCTCGCGGGGACTCGCGGTGATGCTGCTGTGCTGCTGGCGGCGCAAGCTGTGCGCGCCGTGGCGCTGGGCGTGGTAGTCACAGCGCTGGTGCAGGCGGTTCTCGGCGGAATAGGGCTTGCGATCACCGGTGTGCCGTACGCGACCATTTTCACGGTCATCATGATCCTCACCTGCCTGGTGCAACTTGGGCCGTTATTAGTGCTCATTCCCTGCATTATCTGGCTTTACTGGAGCGGCGATACCACCTGGGGTACGGTGCTTCTAGTCTGGAGCTGCGTGGTCGGTACGATGGATAACGTTATCCGTCCGATGCTGATTCGCATGGGTGCAGATTTGCCGCTGATTCTTATCCTCTCCGGCGTCATCGGCGGGTTAATTGCCTTTGGCATGATCGGACTGTTTATCGGCCCTGTACTGCTGGCAGTGACCTGGCGTCTGTTCTCCGCGTGGGTTCACGAAATCCCAGCGCCTGCAACCGACCCGGATGTGGTTCTGCATGAGCTTGAAGATAAGAATAAGCAGTAATTAATCCTCAGGCGGGGAAACCCGCCTGATACTTAAGGCGAGCTAATCTGTATTAGGACTTTTCTCAGCCCCACCCCGCATCTTCACGCCATTCACCTCGCAAAATCTTCATAGTTCTTAAACTATTGAGACGAATCTGATCGACGCAAAAACGTCGCATGACCTACTATTACTTCACGGTTATGAATCAACACATTGATTTATAAGCATGGAAATCCCCTGAGTGAAACAACGAATTGCTGTGTGTAGTCTTTGCCCTTCTCCCACGAAGGGCTTTTTTTTATCCGGATTACGCGTGTTTGACCTCACACAAACTCAGCATCCGCCAGTCATTCGGCAATATATGCGTCTCTCCGAAAACATTCACCGTCACCGCGCCGCGAATATCCGCCGATGACAAACCGACCTGCAGCTCAAACTCGCCAGGTTCGACCACTCTTTTGCCGTCGCGCCGGGTGAAGTTAAACATATCCACCGGTAGACTGAAGGTGAGCGTCGCTGTTTCGCCAGGCGACAGCGTCACGCGCTGAAACGCTTTGAGTTCCTGCAACGGGCGCACCATCGAAGCCACTTTGTCGCGCACATACACCTGCACTACTTCGCTACCGCTGCGCTCACCGCTGTTTTTGACTTCCACGCTCAGGGTCACTTCGCCATCCACTGGAACAGTGGTTTGCGCAAGACGCACAGATTCGCAGGAGAATTGTGTCCAGCCGAGGCCAAAACCGAAGGGATAACGCGAACCAAAGTGGAAGGCGAACGGCGTGCCGCCGCTTTTCAGCTTGTGGTTGTAGTAGTACGGCATCGCTCCGGCGCTTTTCGGAACACTCACCACCAGGCGTCCCTGCGGTTCGGCACGTCCGGTCAGTACATCAGCAATCGCCCAACCGCCCTCCTGCCCTGGAGCCCAGGCCAGCAACAGAGCCGCAATTTTATCTTCCAGACCTTGCAGGTTGTATGGACGCCCGCCAGTCATGACTACCACCACCGGTTTGCCAGTCGCCACCAGCGCTTCCAGCAGTTGCTGTTGCACGCCAGGCAAGTTGAGACTGTCCGTATCAGAGCCTTCGCCGACAGTGCCGCTCTGGAATAATCCAGCCAGATCGCCGACGCAGGCGACCACGATGTCGCTCTCCTGAGCGGCGCTCACCGCCTGCGGGATCAGGCTGGTATCAAACGACACTGGCGATTGCTGCATCGGCTTGCCGCCGCTGTCGCCGGGGAAGACCGGCGCACCCGCCATTCGGTGCTCAATGATGTGACAGCCTTTGGCGTAGCGCACCTGATCATCCCCGAGATAATTTTTCAGGGCGGCAAGCGGCGTCGTCACCTGCGAGGTCTCTTCGACCATATCGCTGATGATCAGATGCACCGGGAAGCTGTAGCCGCTCAGCAGCGCCAGCGGATCGTCAGCGGTCGGCCCGACGACCGCCACGCGCGGTTTACCGGATATCGGCAGCACGCCGTTGTTTTCCAGCAGCGTCAGCGAGCGGGTCGCGACCTCGCGCGCCACCTGACGGGTTTGCGCATTCTGCAGATCGATATTCTCTTCTTGCGTATAGGGATGCTCAAACAAGCCTAAGCGGAATTTTTCGCTGAGCACGCGGGAGACGATTTCATCGACCTTCTCCAACGTAATCAGCCCGCGTTCGACCGCCTCCGCGAGATGGCGGGCGCAGTCATCTTTCGGCAGCTCCACGTCCAGCCCGGCGTTGAAGGCCAGTGCAGCGGATTCGGCGGCGTCGTGGGAAATGCCGTGATGCTGATGCAGCAGGCTGACGCCGCCGTAGTCGGCCACCACAATCCCGTCGAAGCCCCACTGTTCGCGAAGAACGGTGGTCAGCAAAAAGCTGTCACTGTGGCCAGGTTGATTGTCGATATCATGATAGGCCGGCATCACCGATCCGGCGTTGGCCCGTTTTACCGCCATCTCAAATGGCAGCAGGAAGGTGTCATTCAGCTCGCAGAAACCGAGATGGACCGGGGCATGGTTGCGCGCCCCTTCGCTAAACGAGTGGCCGACGTAGTGTTTGAGGGTCGCGAGCAGATCGCGTTTTTCGCCCTGCAGTCCTTCGACATAAGCCGTCGCCATCACGCCCACCAGCCACGGATCTTCGCCGAACGTCTCTTCGGTACGCCCCCAGCGCACATCGCGGGAGACATCCAGCACCGGAGCCAGCCCCTGCTGACAGCCCACCGAACGCGCCTCATGACCAATCTGCTGCGCCGCGCGCTTGACCAGCTCCGGGTCCCAGGTCGAACCGTAGTTCAGGGATGACGGGAACAGCGTCGCGTCTTTGCACAGCAAGCCGACCAGGCACTCTTCGTGGAATAGCGCCGGGATACCGAGGCGGGTTTCCTCAATCATCATCCGTTGCAGCCTGTTAGCCGCACGCACGCCGGTGTGGGCATCGACAATATGCGTCCCTAACGGGCGGGTGATTTGCCCAACCCCGAGTTTTAGCCGTTCGCTTAACGCGGCCTGTTCACTCACGCCCGCAAATTCGTCACTGAGGTCGCTGCGTTCACGATGGTTCCCGTTCTCATCGAGAATCAGCCAGTAAGCGTGCATCTGCGCGAATTTCTCTTCCGGGGTCATACGCGCCAGTAAGTCAGCGACACGTTCCTGCACGGGATAGCCCGCGTCCTTGTAGATGGCAGTCATGTTTTACTCCTGTGTAGCGGAATGAAAGGCCGGGGTTTGCCCCGCATCGGTACGCGCTTCGCGCTTGCTGGCAAGCTCTCTTGCGATGGAATCCACCCGGCGGCTGTTCAGTTTGTAAACAGAGAGCAGCACCACCATGCCGATAAACAGCACGCAGGGGATCAGGGTGAACAGGGCATTAATGGTGGTGAGCACCTGCGGACTTTGCATTTCCTGCCCAGGCACGTAGTTCATCATTCCCAGCACCCAGCCGACCACGGCACCGCCGAGGGCAAGGCCGAATTTGATGGCGAACAGCGCGGTGGAAAACACCAGCCCGTCCAGACGTCGGCCGCTACGGTGTTCTTCGTAATCCACCACGTCCGAGAACATGGTCCATTGCAGCGGGGTGGTGAGGTTTTGAATAAAGCTGAAGATGATATTCAGACCGAAGATCAGCCAGATTTGCGTCGGCGGCAGGAAGAAAATCAGCGCACCAAAAATCACAAAGGAAATAATCGTCCATTGGTAGGCGCGGACGCGGTCAAATTTACCCAATAATCTTTCAGATAATAAGGCACCGCTTAAGGAGGCGACCATTCCGGAGACAATAAACGCAAACACTAAATCAGGGCGTAACAGCACATAATTGACGTAATATAGGGTGGCGGAGCCGCGCGTCACCACTGCCGTGAGCAGCAAAATATTAAACACAAAAACAATACGCCATTGGCTGTTACCGGCTAACAGTTTTAAATCCGTGAGCATCGAGCCGGAGGTGTCATTTCGCGGAGAATAACGCTCACGGGTCATAAAGAAGCAGATGAAGAATAAGATGATGCCTAACAGGCCCATCAGACTCATAGCATAGAAATAGCCCTTCTGGACGTTGCCGTCGCCTAAGTGTGATACCAGCGGCAGAGCAATAACCGTCACGATCAGTCCGCCGATAAAGGACAAGCCAAAGCGCCATGATTGCAGGGAGTGACGTTCACGCGGATCCATCGTCAGCGCACCGGGCATCGCGCAGTACGGCACGTTAATTGCCGAATAGATCAGGCTCAGCAATGTGTAAGTGACACAGGCGTAAGCAATTTTTGCCGTTGGGCCGACATCCGGCACGTAAAAGGTGATCAAACAACTCACGCCAAACGGAATAGCGAACCACAGCAGCCAGGGTCGAAAACGCCCGTGCCGCGTCTGGGTGCGATCCACCAGCGCGCCAATGCACGGATCGACAAAAGCATCCACCACACGCACCACCAGAAACATGGTGCCCATAATCGCCGCAGGTAAACCAAATACATCCGTATAGAAATAAGCCAGAAATAAGGTGGCAGTCTGCCAGACCAGGGCGCTTGCCATATCGCCGAGTCCGTAACCTATTTTATCTTTGGTACGTAATACAGAGGAGATCGTCATTTTTAATAGCCTTTTATCAGGTTAAAACGTATTTCAACCAGTGCGCAAGATGTAGGGTAATGCGCAGTAAGGCTCAATTATTAGCAGCGCTTCGCGGGCTAACAATTGTAGAAATTAACAGACTGATTACGATATTTGGTTAATTGCGGTAAGTGTGACGGGGAGCATACTGGGGGAATAGTGTGTTGCCGTCCCTTTTACAGAATAAAAGAGACGGCAAGGTCAATGTTACTTATTCAGTTCTGCCAGGCTCAACCAGGTTTGCACCACGGTATCCGGGTTCAGGGATAGGCTGTCGATCCCCTCTTCCATCAGCCAGGCGGCAAAGTCCTCGTGATCGGATGGGCCTTGCCCACAAATCCCGACGTATTTGCCCTGTTTCTTAGCGGCGCGGATGGACATCGACAGCAGCGCTTTCACCGCTTCGTTACGTTCATCGAACAGCTCAGATACCACGCCGGAATCACGGTCCAGACCGAGCGTCAGCTGCGTCATATCGTTAGAGCCGATAGAGAAGCCATCAAAATGTTCCAGGAACTGCTCAGCCAGTAAGGCGTTGGACGGGATTTCGCACATCATGATGATCTTCAGCCCGTTCTCGCCACGCTTCAGACCCTGGCGCGCCAGCTCATCGATCACCGCTTTGGCCTGATCGACGGTACGTACGAACGGAATCATGATTTCGACGTTGGTCAGCCCCATCTCGTTGCGCACGCGTTTTACCGCGTCACATTCGAGGGCGAAGCAGTCGCGGAAGCTGTCGGCCACGTAGCGACCAGCCCCACGGAAGCCGAGCATCGGGTTCTCTTCTTCCGGCTCGTAGCGCTCGCCGCCCACCAGGTTGGCGTATTCGTTGGACTTAAAGTCCGACAGACGCACAATCACACGTTTCGGATAGAATGCCGCGCCCAGAGTGGCGATCCCTTCCGTCAGACGGCCAACATAGAACTCTTTCGGCGAGTCGTAGCCTTTCATCATTTCGCGGATTTCGTTCTGCAATTGTGGAGTCTGGTCGTCAAACTCCAGCAGCGCGCGCGGGTGCACGCCGATCATACGGTTAATGATAAATTCCAGACGTGCCAGGCCGACGCCTTCGTTCGGCAGACAGGCGAAATCAAACGCGCGATCCGGGTTACCGACGTTCATCATGATCTTCAGCGGCAGGTCCGGCATGGTGTCGACGCTGGAGCTTTTCACGCTGAAGTCGAGGATATCCGCGTAAACGTAGCCGGTATCGCCCTCGGCACAGGAGACGGTGACTTTCTCGCCGTCTTTCATGCGCTCGGTGGCGTCGCCGCAGCCAACAACCGCCGGAATGCCCAGTTCACGAGCGATGATCGCCGCGTGACAGGTACGTCCACCACGGTTAGTGACGATGGCCGCGGCTTTCTTCATGATCGGTTCCCAGTCCGGGTCGGTCATGTCCGTCACCAGCACGTCGCCAGGCTGAATACGGTCCATCTCGCTGATGTCGTGGATCACTTTCACCGGACCGGCACCGATACGATGACCAATCGCACGCCCTTCAGCAACGATTTTGCCCTGCGCATGTAGGGTGTAACGCTCCATCACCTGGCCGCGCGAACGCACGGTTTCAGGACGAGCCTGCACGATAAACAATTTGCCAGTGTGGCCGTCTTTCGCCCATTCGATATCCATCGGACGAGCGTAATGTTTCTCAATCTGAACGGCCTGTTTCGCCAGTTCCTGAACTTCCGCATCGGTCAGCGAGAAGCGATCGCGCTGCTCCTGCGGCACGTCTTCGATTTTCACCTGTTTGCCATGTTCCTGGCTTGGGGCGTAGATCATACGGATTTTTTTGGAACCCATTGTGCGGCGCACGATCGACGGACGGTTAGCCGCCAGCGTCGGTTTGTGTACGTAGAATTCATCTGGATTGACCGCGCCTTGCACCACCATTTCGCCCAGACCCCAGGCGGAAGTGATAAACACCACCTGGTCGAAACCGGATTCAGTGTCAATGGAGAACATCACGCCGGATGAGCCGATGTCCGAGCGCACCATACGCTGCACGCCCGCAGAGAGCGCCACGCCACGGTGGTCATAGCCCTGATGCACGCGATAGGAGATCGCGCGGTCGTTAAACAGGGAGGCAAACACATGCTTCACCGCCACCAGCACCGCGTCATAGCCCTGAACGTTCAGGAAGGTTTCCTGCTGTCCGGCAAAAGAGGCGTCCGGCATGTCTTCTGCGGTGGCAGAGGAACGCACGGCGAACGAGGCTTGCGCGTCGTCGGCAGAGAGTTGGTTATAAGCATCGTGAATGGCTTTTTCCAGCTCCGGCTGGAAAGGTGTGTCGATGATCCACTGGCGGATTTGTGCACCGGCTTTGTTCAGCGCGGCAATATCATCAATATCCGTTTGATCCAGCAGGTCGTAAATGCGCTGGTTAACACCGCTCTGGTCTAAAAAATAGTTAAACGCGTCGGCAGTTGTGGCAAACCCGTTCGGTACGGAAACGCCCATACCCGACAGATTTGTAATCATTTCACCCAGGGAGGCATTTTTGCCTCCAACTCTGTCTACATCATTCATGCCGAGTTGGTTATACCAAAGCACCAGCGGTGACGAGCCATTGTTGGACATCGAAACAATCCTTTTGTGATATTTAAACGGAGTAAGTAACGCCTGACTTCGTATTTATACTGGCATATTTATTCCCCGCAAAAAAACGGTGAATCGTGTAAGCACTTTTATTTTTCTGTTTTTCGGACACTTTCCCATCAGGCGCTAACCCGATGATTCCTATAGATTCGTACAAAAACCCTTAAAACTAAGCGTCTATTTTAAAAATGAAATCCACTTTTCAGTAAAATCAAAAACACCATTTCATTTATAATTCAGACAAGTTCTTTGCTGTGTATTTTACTTTTTTAATTTATGCTTTCAGGCAATTACGTACGCTATTCAGGGTGGATAAAATGGATAATGCTGTGGATCGCCATGTTTTTTATATTTCTGATGGTACGGCGATCACCGCCGAGGTGCTGGGGCATGCGGTGATGTCGCAATTCCCCGTTGCGATTAATAGCATCACGCTGCCGTTTGTTGAAAACGAGAGCCGGGCAAAGGCGGTGAAAGAGCAAATTGATGCAATTTTCCAGCAAACCGGTGTGCGTCCGTTAGTCTTCTATTCCATCGTTATCCCCGAAATTCGTACCATTATTTTGCAGAGTGAAGGTTTTTGTCAGGATATCGTGCAGGCCCTGGTGGCCCCGTTACAGGGCGAACTTAAGCTCGACCCGACGCCCATCGCCCATCGCACCCACGGTCTGAACCCCGGCAATCTGGTGAAGTACGACGCACGCATCGCCGCCATCGATTACACCCTCGCCCATGACGACGGTATTTCGATGCGCAATCTCGACCAGGCACAGGTGATTTTGCTCGGCGTGTCGCGTTGCGGTAAAACGCCGACCAGTCTCTATCTTGCTCTCCAGTTTGGTATCCGCGCGGCAAACTATCCGTTTATTGCTGATGATATGGATAACCTTGTGCTGCCTGCCGCTCTGAAACCACTGCAACATAAGCTGTTTGGGTTGACGATTAATCCAGAGCGTCTGGCCGCCATTCGCGAGGAGCGTCGCGAAAACAGCCGCTATGCCTCGATGCGCCAGTGCCGTATGGAAGTATCAGAAGTGGAAGCCCTGTATCGCAAGAATCAGATTCCGTGGCTGAATAGCACCAACTATTCGGTCGAAGAGATCGCCACAAAAATCCTCGACATCATGGGACTGAATCGCCGCATGTACTAATATGCTAGTACGATAGTTTATTTTCAGTTATCATTGCGTCCACTCTCGGGGCGGGTTTGCCCCGAACTTGAAATCAGCAGGGATTGGTTTAAGGTGATGCCCATCACTTCCCGGTAGTCTGCCGATGAAGCAAAAAATTCTGAGAACTTCCATGAACAAAACTGACGAACTTCGCACTGCGCGTATCGAAAGTCTGGTGACCCCCGCCGAACTGGCGCTGCGCCACCCGGTCTCTGCAAGCGTTGCGGAACACGTGACAGCGTCACGTCGACGCATTGAAAAAATCCTTAACGGTGAAGATCGCCGTTTACTGGTGATTATTGGCCCCTGCTCTATTCACGATCTCGATGCCGCAATGGATTACGCGCAGCGCCTGAAAGTGCTGCGTGATAAACATCAGGATCGCCTTGAAATCGTGATGCGCACCTATTTTGAAAAGCCGCGTACCGTGGTGGGCTGGAAAGGACTTATCTCCGATCCTGACCTCAACGGCAGCTACCGTGTGAACCACGGTATTGAGCTGGCGCGCAAACTGCTCCTGCAGGTTAACGAGCTGGGCGTGCCGACCGCCACCGAGTTTCTCGATATGGTGACCGGGCAGTTTATCGCCGATCTCATCAGTTGGGGGGCAATCGGTGCACGTACAACTGAAAGCCAGATCCACCGCGAGATGGCCTCTGCGCTCTCGTGTCCAGTTGGCTTTAAGAATGGTACCGACGGAAATACGCACATTGCGGTGGATGCAATTCGCGCCTCGCGCGCCAGCCATATGTTCCTCTCGCCGGATAAAAACGGCCAGATGACCATCTACCAGACCAGCGGCAACCCTTACGGGCATATCATTATGCGCGGCGGTAAAAAGCCGAACTACCACGCAGAAGATATTGCGTCGGCGTGCGATACGCTGCACGAGTTTGATCTGCCGGAACATCTGGTGGTCGATTTCAGCCACGGTAACTGCCAGAAACAGCACCGCCGTCAGCTGGACGTGTGCGATGAGATTTGCCAGCAGATCCGCAGTGGTTCAACGGCAGTCGCCGGAATCATGGCGGAGAGCTTCCTGAAAGAAGGCACGCAGAAAGTGGTCGCCGGACAGCCGATTACGTATGGTCAGTCAATTACCGATCCGTGTCTGAGCTGGGAAGATAGTGAGTTGCTGCTGGAAAAACTGGCGGCGGCGGTGGGGACCCGGTTCTAATCCCCTGCCCCTGTGTGTCGGGTGGCGCTACGCTTACCCGACCTACAAAACCCTGTTCCCTGAGCCTCCAGCCTACAAAATCCTGCCGCCTGCGTCGGGTGGCGCTTCGCTTACCCGACCTACAAAACCTTCTGAAAATTCACGGAAATTGATCTCGTCACAAATTTTTCACAAAAACGCTTGCCGTAAAATTTCACTTTGTTGATAATGATTATCATTGTTACATTGATTGTTATTTTTAAACACTATGTCACGCATCAATAACAGCACGGCAACGCTCGAACAAGACCGCACACAGCCAAAACCTGCTCCCACTGAACGTCGCATTGACAGCAAAACGCTGCTCGGCGATGAGGGCCGGGTCATTATTGAGCATGACGGCCAGCACTACCTGCTGCGCCAGACCCATGCCGGAAAACTGATTCTCACTAAATAAACAATACCGATAAAATTCGCCAGCCACCCAGGTGATCCCCAGGCAGCCAGCGCTTTCGATTTCCAAATGGAGAGTTGCTATGCCATACCTGCATTTCGCGTCTTTGCGCCCATCACTGCTGGCGCTGGCTGTTGTCAGTGCCCTGCCGGGCGCGGCGATAGGGGCCACTGCGGCCTCAGAAGACATCACCGTCACCGCCACGGGCAACGCCCGCAGCGCCTTTGAAGCGCCGATGATGGTGAGCGTGATCGACGCCACCGCCCCTGAAAAACAAACCGCCAGCTCCGCCGCCGATCTGCTGCGCAACGTGCCGGGCATTACGCTAGACGGTACCGGTCGCACTAACGGCCAGGACGTCAATCTGCGCGGGTATGACCGCCGTGGCGTACTGATTCTGGTGGATGGCGTGCGCCAGGGCACCGATACCGGCCACCTGAACAGTACCTTCCTCGACCCCGCGCTGATCAAACGTATCGAAGTGGTACGCGGCCCGTCAGCCCTGCTGTACGGCAGCGGCGCAATGGGCGGTGTGATTTCTTATGACACGGTGGATGCGAAAGATCTGCTGGATGCCGGTAAGAACAGCGGCTTCCGCGTGTTCGGCACTGGCGCGACCGGCGATCACAGCATTGGCATGGGCGCGAGCGCGTTTGGTCGCACCGATACGCTGGACGGCGTCGTGGCCTGGTCCAGCCGCGATCGCGGGGATTTGCGCCAGAGCGACGGCACCACCGCGCCTAACGACGAATCCATCAACAACATGCTGGCGAAAGGCAGCTGGAAAATCGACAGCGCTCAGACCCTGGGCGGTTCCCTGCGCTATTACAACAACGCCGCACAGGAACCGAAAAACCCGCAAACCATTGATGCGACCGACAGCAGCAACCCGATGACAGATCGTTCCACCATCCAGCGCGATGCACAACTCTCTTACAACATTGCGCCGGAAGGTAATGACTGGCTGAACGCCAGTACTAAGCTGTACTGGTCCGAAGCGCGTATTAACGCCCAGAACGTCGACCGCACCGCCGAGTTCCGCAAGCAGACCACCAAAGGCGGGAAAGTGGAGAACCGCACGCGCCTGTTCACCGACTCCTTTGCCTCTCATCTGCTGACCTACGGCGGTGAATATTATCGTCAGGAGCAAAATCCGGGCGGCTCCACCACCGGCTTCCCGGACGCCAAAATCGATTTCAGCTCCGGCTGGCTGCAGGACGAAATCACCCTGCGCGACCTGCCGGTCACCCTTTTGGGCGGCACGCGCTATGACAACTACCGTGGCAGCAGCGACGGATACGAAGATGTGGATGCGGACAAATGGTCCTCCCGCGCGGGCCTGACCGTGACGCCAGCCGACTGGCTGATGCTGTTCGGTTCCTATGCGCAGGCGTTCCGTGCGCCAACGATGGGCGAGATGTATAACGATTCCAAACACTTTTCCATCGGCAATTTCTACACTAACTACTGGGTGCCAAACCCGAATCTGCGTCCGGAAACCAACGAAACGCAGGAGTACGGCTTTGGTCTGCGCTTTGACGATTTGATGCTTGCCAACGACGAGCTGGAGTTCAAAGCCAGCTACTTCGACACCAAAGCGAAAGATTACATTTCCACCACCGTCGACTTTGCCGCCGCGACGACCATGTCCTATAACGTACCGAATGCCAAAATTTGGGGCTGGGACGTGATGGCGAAATACTCCGCTGACCTGTTCAGCCTGGATATGGCCTACAACCGCACGCGTGGCAAAGATACCGACACCGGCGAGTACATCTCCAGCATCAACCCGGACACCGTGACCAGCAAACTGAACGTCCCGGTGGCGCAAAGCGGCTTCTCCGTGGGCTGGATTGGCACCTTCGTCGATCGTTCGACCCACATCAGCAGCAGCTACAGCAAGCAGCCGGGCTACGCAGTGAATGATTTCTACGTCAGTTATCAGGGCCAGGAACAGCTGAAAGGCGTCACTACCACCCTGGTGCTTGGCAACGCCTTTGACAAAGAGTACTGGTCCCCGCAGGGCATCCCGCAGGATGGACGCAACGGCAAGATTTTCGTCAGTTATCAGTGGTAATCACCTTGCCCCGGCTCGCCGGGGCGCTTATCTGGAAGGAAGAGACAATGAATCACTACACACGCTGGAATGAGCTAAAAGAACAAAACCCTGGCAAATACGCGCGTGACATCGCCGCCATGATGAACATCAGCGAAGCCGGACTGACCTCCGCACGCGTGGGCCATGACGCCTGGCGTCTGCACGGGGAAATCCGTGAGATCCTCACCGCTCTGGAAGCGGTCGGCGAAACCAAGTGCATCTGTCGCAACGAATACGCGGTGCATGAGCAGGTCGGTGCCTTTACTAACCAACACCTGAACGGCCACGCCGGGCTGGTATTGAACCCCGGCGCGCTGGATTTGCGCCTGTTCCTGAACCAGTGGGCCAGCGTGTTCCACATCAGCGAAGCCACCGCGCGTGGTGAGCGTCAGAGCATTCAATTCTTTGACCATCAGGGTGATGCGCTGCTGAAAGTTTACACCACCGACAATACCGACGTCTCCGCGTGGGGTGATGTCCTGACACGCTTTATCTTTGCCGATAATCCGCCGCTGGAGCTGAAAGCCGCCGAAGCCGTGGTTCACTCCTCTGACGTTGACGGTAAAACCGTGGATAGCGAATGGCGTGCGATGACCGACGTGCATCAGTTCTTCAGCCTGCTGAAACGCCACAATTTGAGCCGTCAACAGGCGTTCCGCCTGGTGGGTGACGATCTGGCCTGCAAAGTGGACAACAGCGCCTTGGCGCAGCTGCTGGAAACCGCACGTCAGGATGGCAACGAGATCATGGTCTTCGTCGGCAACCGAGGCTGCGTGCAGATCTTCACCGGTGCGGTGAAAAAACTGGTGCCAATGAAAGGCTGGCTGAACATTTTCAACCCGACCTTTACCCTGCATTTGCTGGAAGAGACTATCGCTGAGACCTGGGTGACGCGTAAACCGACCGCCGACGGCCATGTGACCAGCCTTGAGCTGTTTGCCGCGGACGGCACACAGATCGCGCAGCTGTACGGCCAGCGCACCGAAGGCCAGCCGGAACAGACTCAGTGGCGCGCGCAGATCGACGCCCTGACGCCAAAAGGGCTGGCCGCATGAGAAAACTGCTTGCCCTGATTGTCGCGCTGCCGCTGACGGCCTTCGCAGCGACCCAGGAGAAGATCGTTTCTCTCGGCGGCGATGTGACGGAGATTGTCTATGCCCTGGGCGCGGAGTCTTCTCTCATCGCCCGCGACAGCACCAGCCTGTGGCCAAAGCAGGCGACTGCCCTGCCAGATGTCGGCTATTTGCGTCAGCTCAATGCCGAGGGCATTCTGGCGATGCGCCCGACGCTGGTGCTGGCGAGCGTACAGGCGCAGTCGTCGCTGGTACTCAAACAGGTCGAGCAGAGCAAAGTTAAAGTACTGAGCGTGCCGGGTAGCAACGATCTGAGCGTCATTGACGAGAAGATCCGCGTTATCGCCGAGGCGACTCATCGCGTTGAGCAAGGCGAAGCGTTGCGCAAAAGCGTGCGTGAGGCGCTGGCGGCACTGCCCTCAACTCCGCTTAATAAACGGGTACTGTTCATCCTCAACCACGGCGGAATGAGCGCTATGGCGGCCGGGCAGCAAACCGGAGCGGATGCGGCGATCAGCGCCGCCGGTTTGCAAAACGCGATGCAGGGTTTTTCCCGATATCAGGCGCTTTCGCAGGAAGGCGTGATTGCCAGCCAGCCCGATCTGGTGGTGATTTCGCAGGACGGCGTAAAAGCGATGGGCGGGGAAGAGAATCTGTGGAAGCTGCCAGGTCTGGCGCAAACGCCTGCGGGTAAGAATAAGCAGGTATTGCAGATTGACGATATGGCGCTGCTCGGTTTTAGCGTGCGCACGCCGCAGGCGATTCAGCAATTGCGCGACAAAGCGGAGCAACTGCCCTGATGCCCCGGCGGATCACGTTCTCTCTGTGGACGCTGGCTTTCACGCTGGTGCTAATGACGCTACTGGCGACCGGTGTTGGCGCGTTGCGCCTTCCGGTCAATCTGCTGTGGAATGACTCCGACGACGCGCTGCGCCAGATCTGGTTTACCATTCGCCTGCCGCGCGTGCTGCTGGCGCTGGTGATTGGTGGGTCGCTGGCGCTGGCGGGCTGTGTGATGCAGGGCCTGTTTCGTAATCCGCTTGCCGATCCTGGACTGCTGGGGATCAGTAGCGGTGCCGCCTGCGCCGTGGCGCTGTGGGTGGTATTGCCTATTACCCTGCCTGCCCTGCTGATGCTTTATGCCCCGATGCTGGCAGCGTTTATTGGCGCACTGGCGGCGACGCTGGTGATTTTCCTGCTCAGCCAACAGCGTGACAGCTCTCTGTCGCGACTACTGTTGGTCGGCATTGCCATTAACGCACTTTGCGGTGCGGCGGTGGGCGTGCTGTCGTGGGTGAGTAATGATGCCCAGCTGCGTCAGCTGTCGCTGTGGGGTATGGGCAGTCTGGGAGCGGCTCAGTGGTCGACGCTGCTGGCCGCGACCTCGCTAATGATTCCGACGGTGCTCATTATCTGGCGGCTGGCGAGCGCACTGAATCTGCTGCAACTCGGCGATGAAGAAGCGCACTACCTGGGCGTCGATGTTCGCATCGTGCAGCGTATTTTACTGCTTTGCAGCGCGCTGCTGGTCGCCTCGGCGGTTGCCGTGAGCGGCGTGATTGGCTTTATCGGTCTGGTGGTTCCGCACCTGATGCGCATGTGGCTGGGTTCGGACCACCGCGCGGTGATCCCTGGCTCGGTTCTGTCGGGTGCCTTTTTACTGCTGATTGCCGACACTATCGCCCGAACGGTGGTGTCCCCGGCGGAAATGCCGGTTGGCTTGCTGACCAGTCTGCTTGGTGCGCCGTGGTTCCTGTGGCTCATTTTCCGTCGCGGAGGACAGCATGTCTGAACACTTTAACGCACAAAGACTGACCTACGGCACAGCAGAAAAGACCGTGATCCACGATGTCTCGCTCTCGCTGGAACAGGGCGAACTTGTGGCGCTGATCGGGCCTAACGGCGCGGGGAAATCAACGTTACTGCGCCTGCTGACCGGTTTTCTCAAACCTGGCTCCGGGCACATTATGCTGGGTGGAAAAGCGCTGGACGCCTGGAGCACGCAGACACTGTCCCGTCATCGCGCGGTCATGCGCCAGCAAACTCAGCTGGGATTCGACTGGCCGATTGAAGCGGTGATCGGTATGGGACGCGCGCCCTGGACTCAGCAGCCGGAAGCGTCTGTCATCCATCAGGTGATGCAGCTGACCGGCTGTCTGCCGCTGGCGGGACGAAAATATGCGGCTCTGTCGGGCGGTGAACAACAGCGCGTTCAGCTTGCCCGCGCGCTGGCGCAGCTGTGGTGTGACGGCGCACCGCGCGGCTGGCTGTTTCTCGATGAACCGACGTCGGCACTGGATCTTTACCACCAGCAGCATTTGCTGCGGCTGATGAAATCCCTAACCGTGCAGGGAAATCTTCACGTTTGCGTTGTCCTTCACGATCTCAATCTGGCCGCCCTGTGGGCAGACCGAATTGTGTTATTGCACGAAGGACAAATTGTGTCACAGGGTTCGCCGGAAAGCGTGCTGCGGGCCGACGATTTGGCCCGCTGGTATGGCGCTCAGGTGCACGTTGGCCAGCATCCGGCGCATGCCACTCCGCAGGTGTTTCTCGCCCCTTAGCTTGAACAACTCACTTCCAGCCGCTTGCCCCAGTCTGGTGGGCGGCTGGCATAATCATCGCTGCGATCGGCAAACGGTGTGCTCAAGGCTTCATGCAGACGATGCAATTCTGCATAATCCCCCTGCTCTGCCTGTTCAATTGCGCGTTGCGCCAGCCAGTTGCGCAGAACCATCGCCGGGTTAACAGCTTTCATTTGCGCCTGACGAGCGTCATCCTGAACTGTTTCCCTCTGCAAACGCTCGCGGTAAGTGACGAACCAACTGTCAAATGCCGCTCTGTCGATAAACTCATCGCGCAGTGGCGAGGCGGCACTGTGCTGTTCCGTCTGACTCAGCATGCGGAAGGTGCGGGTGTAGTCGCTACCTTCGCGGGCCATCAGTGCAAACAGCGCATTCAGAATCTCGTTATCGCCTTTCTCTTGCGTCACCAGCCCGAGCTTGCGGCGCATCAGCTTGCCGTATTCCTGCAGCAGTACGTCCTGATAAAGATCCAGCGCATCGTTCAGGGCGTCAACGTCGATAAACGGCGAGAGCGATTGAGCAAGACGCTGTAAATTCCACAGCCCAACCGCTGGCTGGTTTTCAAAGCTGTAACGCCCCTGGTGATCCGAATGATTACAGATTAAGTCCGGCTGATAGTCATCGAGAAAACCGTACGGACCGTAGTCCATCGTCAGCCCCAAAATGGACATGTTGTCCGTGTTCATGACCCCGTGAGCGAACCCGACGGTTTGCCAGCAGGCCATCAGCGAGGCGGTGCGTGTCACAACATCACGGAACCACAGGACGTATTTATCCGCATCTTCGGCCCACTGCGGCCAGTGGTGGCGGATAACAAAATCGGCCAGCTGGCGCACTTTTTCCGGTTCGCGACGATAGTAGAAGTGCTCAAAGTGACCAAAACGCACGTGGCTTTGGGCGATACGCATCAGCATCGCGCCCGGCTCATAGGTTTCGCGGGCAATCTGGGTATCGCTGGTCACAATCGATAACGCGCGCGTCGTGGGGATACCCAGGGCGTGCATCGCTTCTGAGGCCAGACTTTCACGGATTGTTGAGCGCAGCACCGCGCGTCCGTCACCCATGCGGGAGTACGGCGTTAAACCGGCACCTTTCAGGTGCCAGTCGACGGTTTGCCCATTCGCGAGCTGTTGTTCCCCGAGCAGAATGCCACGCCCGTCACCGAGCTGTCCGGCCCAGACGCCAAACTGGTGGCCGCTGTAGACCTGCGCCAGTGGCTTCATGCCGGGAAGCAGCGTTTCGCCGCCCCAGACCCCAGCGCCAGAGGCTGGCTGGAAGAGTGACGAGGGAACGCCTAAATCGTTTGCCAGACTCGCGTTATGCCAAATCAAACGGGCATTGGTCAGCGGTGTCGGGTTGAGTGCGGTGTAAAAGCCCGGCAGTTCATCGTGCCAGTGAGCAGTAAAAGACAGGGTCATAGGTCCTCCTGTCCTTAGTGTAGAGGGTTTACCCATGCTTAAACACGGGCGAATACCAGGGTTATCGCTGAACCAGCGTAGTTACTTGCTCGGCGGTGACAGCGGCCCACAGGTTGCCCTGCATGGCGCTAAAGCTGAAGGGCAGCATCCGGCGCAAAATGTCTTCATCATCTACGCCTGCCACCATAACCGACAGGCAATATGGTGAGATTTGCGCGAGAATTGCGCGCATAAAAGGCTCGAAAGAAAACTCGACGACTCGCTGCTGGATAAAACCTTTATCGAACACAATCCGGGTAAACAAACCGTCAAAAACAGCTTTATTCGACGCCGCGCCGGCACCGTAGTCTGCCAGCACCATTGGGAAATGGATCGCCATTCTCGCCAGCATGAGATCATCCTTACCGTTATTTAAACCGGGATAATTCTCATTAACAGTGAACTCAATAAACGGGTAACGATCTAATATTGACGCGGCATTTGTGTCAGTTAAAAGAAACTCACCAATGACAGGCGTAATATTTATCCATGCAATAAGCTGGTGCTGAACAAAAAAAAGTTTGCAGGAATCGATCAGAGCGAGTTTTTCCTGAAACAGGATTAACTCTTCTTCTGCTGTGAGATGCGGCGCCACCAGCTCGGTGGGAATGCGCACGTCAGCCCCCACACCAACGAAGTTAGTTAAAACTTCTAACCCTTGTAGCTCTCCCGCTAAATTACGCGCTGGAAGTAATAACAGTTCAGACTGATAAGGATTATTCAGGGTGACAATCATAGCGCCGGCCCCGCGTTAAAGAGGATTTCTTGCATCCTGGCGCAATGGCTAAAACAATTCAACTTTATTGATTTTATTAGGATTAATTTCATTCGGTCCTTTTATTTTTTTAGATTTATCCCTCAATCTAAAAATAATCTTATCCTGGATATCTGATAATATCCAGTATCAGTGAAAACAGACAGTTACAGAATAAATAAATGTTACTTAATGTATCGCAAACCGCATAGCGTCAAAATAAGCGCGACTTAACCTAAATCGCGCTCAAGAAAGAAATGAAGATGACTAAATACGTCGGGCCTGCCAGAAGTTTTTGCGCCAGTAAACGTTATCTAAGGAAGACCTCATCACCCCGCGACTGGTCGAGGCATGGATAAACTGGTTGTCGGTATCATATATGCCAACATGCAGACCGCTTTCACCCGAACCGGTTTTAAAGAATACCAGGTCGCCAGGCAATAAATCATCTTTATCTATTTCTGTGCCAATCTTCGCCTGTGTGCGGGTGTCTCGCGGGAGCTGTAGATCGAATTTATCGCGCATCGTCATCAGCACAAAGCCCGAGCAATCAACGCCTCCGCGGCTCATGCCACCATAGCGATAGGGCGTCCCGCGCCAGTTTTGCAACTGTTCGTTGAGATTGGCGATCACCGTTATGGAATCCGATAACCGTGGATTAGGGGGTGGCGCACGATGGCTGCTGCATCCTGCAAGTAATAATATGCCCACGAGTAGAAACCAGAAGCGCATTTCCAGACGATTCCTCTGCTTTTTTTGTCCTTTGTGTAATTTAGCCTGTTGCCTTACTACCTTGCAAGAAAGGGTTATTCCTGAGCGGTAGAAATCAGCATTCGGTGGCCTTCAATATCCAGCTGCCGGAAAGGCATACCGTAAGCATTCGCAAGATTGGGCGGCGTAAGGACATTATCACGCGGGCCGCTGGCGAGCAGTTTGCCACGCGCCAGTAGCCATACGCGATGCGCGTGACGCAGCGTGTGGTTTAAGTCATGACTGCTCATCACCACCGCGATGCCCCTGCCGGAAAGCTGGCTTAAAAGCGTATCCAGCGCCGCCTGCTGGGCGATGTCCAGACTGCTCATCGGTTCATCCAATAACAGCAGGCAACCGTGGGGGTTTCCTGCTGGATGAATTTGCAGAATCACCGCCGCGAGCCGCACGCGCTGCCATTCACCGCCCGACAGCTGATTTGCATTGCGCTGGAGTTTATCTTCCAGCCCTAGTGCAGCCGTCACCTCATCAAGCAGCGCGGTTTGCGTTTTATCATGCTGATGCAGCGCCAGATAGTGCCAGACGGGCATGGCGAAAGGCGGCGTTTGCTGTTGCACCAGATAGCTGCGACGGTGTGCCAGCGATACAGGCGACCATTCATGAAGGGAATGCCCCTGTAAAACGATCTCGCCCTCGCCTGACGTCAGCCCAGCCATTCGGGCGAGCAACGTGCTTTTCCCGGCACCGTTCGGACCCACGAGGTGTACAATCTCCCCTGCGTGGACGTCAGCATTCACCGGTTCCAGCCTGCCCTTTTCCGCCACGCCTGCGAGCTGCATCAGCCGATTCATTACTTCGCCAGCGCCAGCTTAATGGACTCCATGACGATCGGATCTTCCGGCGTCATATCCGGGGAGAAGCGCTGAACGACTTGTCCGTCGCGACCAATCAGGAATTTTTCAAAGTTCCATAGAATGTCGTCCGGATACAAAGGCGCACGCCCTTTACTCGCCATACGCTCGTAGAAACCACTGCCTTCCGGCGCGACGGCGGTCGGTGCAGCGGCGGTCAGTTTTTCATATAACGGATGGCGGTTTTCACCGTTCACATCGATTTTACTGAACATCGGGAACGTTACACCGTAAGTGGTGCTGCAAAACGTTTTGATCTCCTCTTCGCTACCAGGCTCCTGCCCAAGGAACTGGTTGCACGGGAACCCGAGGACCACGAAGCCGTCCTTTTCCCAGGCTTTCTGGATGTTCTCCAGCTGTTCGTACTGCGGCGTCAGGCCACATTTTGAGGCTACGTTGACCACCAGCAGAACTTTGCCGTGATAGCCTTCCAGCGTCGTGTTCTTGCCATCAATGGTCGTCACTTCGGTATTCAGAATATCGTACTGCATAGCGTCCCCTTAGTTTGTCTTACGGATGGGCGGATCTAACGTCCGGCCTTTAATAGTAGCCAGATAAACACCGGCGCGCCCAGCGTGGCAGTCACAACACCGATCGGGAGTTCAGCGGCACTCATCGCCAGACGAGCGATAATATCGGCAATCAGCAGCGTTGCCGCACCTGTAATAGCGGCTGCGGGCAATAACGTACGATGGTTGGTGATTCCGCCAAGACGCAGCATATGCGGAATGACCAGGCCGATAAAGCCTATAGCCCCTGCCAGAGCAACGCTGACACCGACCATCCAGCCGATAGCCACCACCAGCACATTGCGCCACAGGCCGATCGGCAGGCCCAGCTGGCGGGCAGATATCTCCCCCAGCGCCAGCATGTTGAGTGGTTTGGACTGCAAAGAAGCCCACAGAATGACTGGAATCAGCAGCGCCATTAGCCAGCCCTGTCGCCAGTCGACGCCGCCAAAACCGCCCATCATCCAGTACATCAGCTGGCGTAAATCGAAGGATGTTGAGAAGTAGACCGCCCAGGTCATCAGCGCGCTACAGATAATCCCCAGCGCAACGCCTGCCAGTAGCAGGCGGCTGGTCGATAGGTGCCGCCGGGCGAAACGCAGTAAAATGACGGTGATCAGCAGTGCACCGGCGATGGCACTAAGGCTAATGCTCCAGCCAGACAGCGTTCCACCACCCAGCATCAACGCCGCGATCAAGCCGACGCCCGCGCCATTGGAGACGCCGAGCAGCCCCGGCTCTGCCAGCGGGTTCTCAAATAACGCCTGCATGATAGTGCCGCACAGGGCCAGCGATGCGCCGACCAGCAAAACCGCCACGGTGCGCGGCAAACGAATTTGCCAGACAAACAGTTTGCCCTGCTCGCTCATCCAGCTTTCGGGTCCGATCCACTGCTCGCCGGCGCAGAGGCTCACCGTAAAAACGGCGGCCAGCAATGCCAGAAGCACCAGCATCCAGCGCAGGTCGGAACGGTGTTGTTGACGAGCAAAATCAAGCATGGGGTCTGTTTTCATATGAGTGATGCTATTGATTTTACGGTGGGTGTGCCTTCGCGCAAAGAAAAAAGGCCGCGAATGCGGCCTTTTTGGTTAGTTCATATTACTCTGCTTTGGGCGTTGCGTTTTCGACACGGCTTTTTAACTTCTGACCGGGTCTGAAGGTCACCACGCGGCGGGCTGTAATGGGAATATCTTCCCCCGTCTTCGGGTTTCGGCCCGGACGTTGGTTTTTGTCTCGCAAATCAAAATTGCCAAAACCGGAGAGTTTTACCTGTTCACCGTTTTCCAGAGCACGACGGATCTCTTCGAAAAACAGCTCTACCAGCTCTTTGGCATCCCGTTTGCTAAGCCCAAGCTTATCAAACAGATATTCTGACATTTCAGCTTTTGTAAGCGCCATAGGTTCAATCCCTCAATGAGGCCTGGAATCGCTCTTTTAATGCCTCTACACATCTGGCAACGGTAGCGGCAATCTCCTCTTCTTCGAGTGTACGGCTGGTATCCTGAAGGATAAGGCTAATAGCGAGGCTCTTAGAACCTTCTGCTACGCCCTTGCCGCGGTACACGTCAAATAAGTTTACGCCAACTACCTGATTTACGCCAACTTTCTTACATTCGGCCAAAATATCTGCTGCGGGAACGTTTTCAGCTACCACAACGGCGATATCGCGACGGTTCGCCGGGAAGCGAGAAACGTCCTGAGCCTGAGGAACCACGCGGTCTGCGACCTTGTTCCACTCCAGTTCAAACACCATTGTGCGGCCGTTCAGATCCAGCTTGCGTTCCAGCTCAGGATGAACAACACCAACGAAACCAACGCGTTCACCGTGTAAATAAATGGCTGCACTTTGGCCCGGATGCAGGGCTGGAATCGCTTCTGCGCGGAATTCAATTTCAGAAAGTTTACCGGTCAGTTCGAGAACTGACTCCAGATCGCCTTTCACATCATAGTAATCCACGCTGTTTTTGGTCAGATCCCAGTGTTCTTCATAGCGGTTGCCACAGATGGCACCTGCCAGCATCAGATCCTGACGGATACCCAGATTTGCCTGGGTATCAGGCACAAAGCGCAGACCGGTTTCGAAAATACGTACGCGGCTCTGCTGGCGGTTCTGGTTGTATACGATGGTGCCGAGCAGACCGGTCCACAGAGAAAGTCGCATCGCGGACATTTCGCTGGAAATTGGGCTTGGCAGAATCAACGCTTCCTGACCAGGGTGGATCAACTGCTGCAATTTCGGATCCACGAAACTGTAGGTGATCACTTCCTGATAGCCTTTGTCGTTGAGCATGGTTTTCACACGCTTCAGAGACAGGTTGGCTTCGCGGTGGGAGCCCATCACCAAACCGGCCTGAACAGGCTCATTAGGAATGTTGTCGTAGCCGTAAACACGGGCCACTTCTTCCACCAGATCTTCTTCGATTTCCATATCGAAACGCCAGCTTGGCGCAACGGCCTGCCACTGGTCCTGACCCTCGGTGACTTCACAGCCCAGACGACGCAGGATATCGCTCACCTGTGCATCGGCAATGTGATGACCGATCAGACGGTCCAGCTTACTGCGACGCAAAGTAATGGTCGCGCGCTTAGGAAGAGACGCTTCATGGGTGACATCAATCACCGGGCCTGCTTCACCGCCGCAGATATCAATCAGCAGACGAGTTGCGCGTTCCATGGCTTTGTACTGCAATGCAGGATCCACGCCGCGCTCGTAGCGATGAGAGGCATCGGTGTGCAGACCGTGACGGCGCGCGCGACCGGTAATAGACAGCGGGCTGAAGAACGCACATTCCAGCAGGACATTTTGTGTATCGTCGTTAACACCGGAGTGCTCACCACCGAATATGCCGCCCATTGCCAGCGCTTTAGAGTGGTCAGCAATAACCAGCGTATCGGCGTTAAGTTTAGCTTCGCTGCCGTCGAGCAGAACCAGGGTTTCACCCTCTTTCGCCATACGCACCACGATCCCGCCTTCGATACGATCTTTATCGAATGCGTGCATCGGCTGACCCAGTTCGAGCAGCACGTAGTTGGTCACGTCGACAACCGCATCGATAGAACGAATCCCGCAACGACGCAGTTTTTCTTTCAACCACAGCGGGGTTGGCGCTTTAACGTTGATGCCTTTCACCACACGACCAAGGTAGCGTGGGCAGGCATCAGCGGCTTCAACCTGAATCGGCAGCGTGTCGCTGATAGTTGCCGCAACCGGTACGATCTCCGGTGCGTTAAGTTCGACCTGGTTCAGCACCGCTACGTCGCGCGCTACACCGATGATACCTAAACAATCGGCACGGTTTGGTGTGACGCTGATTTCGATGGTGTTGTCATCGAGCTTCAGGTATTCGCGGATGTCAGTCCCGATTGGCGCATCAGCAGGCAGTTCGATGATGCCGTTATGGTCATCGGAAATACCCAGCTCAGAGAACGAGCACAGCATACCTTCTGACGGCTCGCCGCGCAGTTTCGCCGCTTTAATTTTGAAATCGCCCGGCAATACCGCGCCGACCGTGGCAACGGCCACTTTCAGACCCTGGCGGCAGTTAGGCGCACCACAGACGATATCCAGCAGGCGTTCGCCGCCAACGTTCACTTTTGTGACACGCAGTTTGTCTGCGTTCGGGTGCTGGCCGCACTCGACGACTTCACCAACAACCACACCATTAAACGCACCGGAAACAGGCTCAACGCCATCCACTTCCAGGCCTGCCATAGTAATTTGGTTAGAGAGCGCTTCGCTATCGAGAGCGGTATTCACCCATTCGCGTAACCACAGTTCACTGAATTTCATTGTTCTGTCCTGCCCTTATTTAAACTGTTTGAGGAAACGCAGATCGTTTTCGAAGAATGCGCGCAAATCGGTCACGCCATAACGCAGCATAGTCAGACGCTCCATACCCATACCAAAGGCAAAGCCGGAATAGACTTCTGGATCGATACCGACGTTACGCAGAACGTTTGGATGCACCATGCCGCAGCCAAGCACTTCGAGCCATTTACCGTTTTTGCCCATGACGTCCACTTCCGCAGACGGTTCGGTGAACGGGAAGTAGGACGGACGGAAACGAACCTGCAGATCTTCTTCAAAGAAGTTGTTCAGGAAGTCGTGCAGCGTACCTTTCAGGTTGGTGAAGTTGATGTTTTTATCAACGATCAGGCCTTCCATCTGATGGAACATCGGGGTATGCGTCTGGTCGTAGTCGTTACGATACACACGGCCCGGCGCGATAATGCGGATCGGCGGCTCTTGTTCTTTCATGGTGCGGATCTGCACGCCAGAGGTCTGGGTACGCAGCAGACGCGTCGCGTCAAACCAGAAAGTGTCGTGGTCAGCGCGTGCCGGATGATGGCCAGGAATGTTCAGGGCATCGAAGTTATGATAGTCATCTTCGATTTCCGGGCCAGTCGCCACGGTAAAGCCGAGCTCACCGAAGAAACTTTCAATGCGGTCGATGGTGCGCGTGACCGGATGCAGACCGCCGTTTTCAATACGACGACCAGGCAGAGAAACGTCGATGGTCTCTTCGGCCAGGCGGGCATTCAGCGCGGCGCTTTCTAAATCGTATTTACGCGCATTCAGTGCCTGTTGAACCTGCTCTTTGGCTTCGTTAATCACCGCACCCGCTGCCGGGCGTTCTTCTGGCGGCAATTCACGCAGGGTGGTCATTTGCAGGGTCAAATGCCCTTTCTTGCCCAGATATTCGACGCGGACATTGTCTAAAGCGGCAACATCTGACGCCTGGTTAATGGCTGCCGTGGCACTGGCAACCAGCTCTGCGAGATGTGACATGGTTTTCCTCGTTATGTGGCGATATTCATAAGCGGTAGAAACAAAAAAAGCCTCCATCAGGAGGCTTTCTGGCGCTGTTTTTCGTTTCATCTTTCACGCGCAAGCCCCCTGAATTCAGGTGCTAAAGTAAAAGAAGAAGCGGAAAATAGCAGCATTCATGCTTGCGTTACCTTGTGTTTTAATCGTCCCGGATAGGGTGGAAATGAAAGAGGGAGCAAAGCCCCCTCTCTCAACTGGCTTACGCCAGTGCTGCTTTCGCTTTTTCGACCAGAGCGGTGAACGCTAATTTGTCGAATACTGCGATGTCAGCCAGGATCTTACGGTCGATTTCAACAGAGGCTTTTTTCAGGCCGTTGATGAATTTGCTGTAAGAAATACCGTTCTGACGTGCTGCTGCGTTGATACGCGCAATCCACAGTTGACGGAACTGACGCTTACGTTGACGACGGTCACGGTAAGCATACTGACCAGCTTTGATAACAGCCTGGAAGGCAACGCGGTATACGCGAGAACGCGCACCGTAGTAGCCTTTAGCTTGTTTCAAAATTTTCTTGTGACGTGCACGGGCAACTACACCACGTTTTACGCGAGCCATATGTGCTCTCCTGTATCTATTCTAAGTTAAAAAAGGTTAAAAAACGTTAAACGACTTATGCGTACGGCAGGCACGCGATTACCAGGCCCAGATCGCCTTTGGAAACCATGGCTTTAGGACGCAGGTGACGTTTACGCTTGGTAGCTTTCTTAGTCAGAATGTGACGCAGGTTAGCGTGCTTGTGCTTAAAACCACCTTTACCGGTTTTTTTGAAGCGCTTAGCAGCACCGCGTACGGTCTTAATTTTTGGCATTTTAATAACTTCCACTTCGCATTGTTAATAAACGAAACATAGGCGAACAAAACCTGCGAAGCCCGTAGGCTCCACAGGAATTGCTACTTGAAGGCCTTACTGTTTCTTCTTAGGAGCGAGCACCATGATCATCTGGCGGCCTTCGATCTTCGATGGGAAGGATTCGACCACTGCCAGTTCACTCAGATCGTCACGGACGCGATTAAGCACTTCCATACCGATCTGCTGGTGAGCCATCTCACGACCGCGGAAACGCAGCGTGATCTTAGCTTTATCACCCTCTTCCAGAAAGCGTACCAGGCTGCGGAGTTTTACCTGGTAATCGCCATCGTCGGTGCCAGGTCGGAATTTAATTTCCTTAACCTGAATAACTTTTTGCTTTTTCTTCTGTTCCTTAGAAGACTTGCTCTTTTCATAGAGGAATTTGCCGTAATCCATGATACGACAAACTGGCGGCTCGGCGTTAGGGCTGATTTCGACCAAGTCTACTCCGGATTCTTCAGCTTTTTCCAGAGCTTCTCTCAGACTCACAATACCAAGCTGCTCGCCTTCCAGACCTGTTAAGCGAACTTCTTGCGCGCGAATTTCGCTGTTAATACGATTCGGGCGCGCCGTTTGAACTCGTTTTCCGCCTTTAATACCTTATTCCTCCAGTTGTTGAAGACTGCGGCTGCGAATCTCTTGTCGCAGCTTCTCAATCACTTCACTTACGTCCAGGCTCCCCAGGTCTTTACCACGGCGGGTGCGAACGGCAACTTTGCCTGCTTCCACCTCTTTATCACCACAGACCAACATATACGGGACCCGACGTAAAGTGTGCTCGCGGATTTTAAAGCCAATCTTCTCATTTCTCAAGTCCGCTTTTACGCGAATGCCCGCATTTTGTAGTTTCTGCGTCAATTCTTTAACGTAATCGGCCTGAGAATCGGTGATATTCATGACCACGACCTGCACCGGCGCAAGCCAGGTTGGGAAGAAGCCAGCGAATTCTTCGGTCAGAATGCCGATAAAGCGTTCGATAGACCCAAGAATTGCGCGGTGAATCATAACCGGCACCTGACGCTCGTTGTCTTCGCCCACATAAGAGGCGCTTAAACGCTGCGGCAGAGAGAAGTCCAGCTGGACTGTTCCGCACTGCCAAGCACGATCGAGGCAGTCATACAGTGTAAATTCGATTTTCGGACCGTAGAATGCGCCTTCACCCACCTGATACTCAAACGGGATATTGTTTTCTTCCAGCGCAACAGCCAGATCCGCCTCAGCACGATCCCAGGTCTCGTCGCTACCGATACGCTTTTCTGGACGAGTTGAGAGTTTGACGACGATTTTCTCGAAGCCAAAGGTGCTATACATATCGTAGACCATACGAATACAGGCGTTGACTTCATCACGCACCTGATTTTCAGTACAGAAAATATGCGCATCATCCTGAGTAAAGCCACGAACACGCATCAGACCATGCAGCGCGCCTGATGGCTCGTTACGATGGCAGCTACCAAACTCCGCCATACGCAGCGGCAGGTCACGGTAAGATTTCAGACCCTGGTTAAAGATCTGAACGTGGCCAGGGCAGTTCATTGGCTTGATGCAGTATTCACGGTTCTCAGAAGAGGTGGTGAACATCGCATCTTTGTAGTTGTCCCAGTGGCCGGTTTTTTCCCACAGCACACGGTCCATCATGAACGGGCCTTTCACTTCCTGATACTGGTACTCTTTCAGCTTGGAGCGCACGAAAGTTTCCAGTTCACGGAAGATAGTCCAGCCGTCGTTATGCCAGAACACCATACCTGGCGCCTCTTCCTGCATATGATACAGGTCGAGCTGTTTACCGATTTTACGGTGGTCGCGTTTCGCGGCCTCTTCCAGACGCTGCAGGTAGGCGCTCAGGGCTTTTTTATCTGCCCATGCGGTACCATAAATACGCTGCAACATCTTGTTGTTGCTGTCGCCACGCCAGTAGGCGCCTGCGGTTTTCATCAGTTTGAAGTGATGACAGAAACGCATATTCGGCACGTGCGGTCCACGGCACATGTCGACATATTCTTCGTGATGATACAAGCCAGGCTTGTCATCATGCGCGATATTCTCATCAAGGATCGAAACTTTATAGTTCTCGCCACGCTTCACAAAGGTCTCACGCGCTTCGTGCCAGCTGACTTTTTTCTTGATGACATCGTAGTTCGACTCAGCGAGTTCGTGCATACGTTTTTCGAGCGCGTCGATATCTTCCTGGGTCAGGGTATGGTCAAGATCAACGTCATAGTAGAAGCCGTTGTCGATAACCGGGCCGATCGCCATTTTGGTGTTTGGCCACAGCTGTTTGATGGCATGGCCTAACAGGTGCGCACAAGAGTGACGAATGATCTCAAGACCTTCATCGTTCTTCGCGGTGATGATGGACAGCTGTGCGTCGTTTTCAATCAGATCGGAAGCATCAACCAGTTCACCATTTACACGGCCAGCGATGGTGGCTTTTGCAAGGCCAGGACCAATGTCCAGGGCAACATCCATCGGGCTAACGGCGCGGTCGTAATGGCGTTGGCTGCCATCAGGAAGAGTAATTACAGGCATTTTATATCCTTATTTGCAGTGATGCCCCACACATAAGAGCATATACAAAGAAAATAATCGTATTTTAACAATAGATTGCAACACCATCTGACCAACAATCGTCAAATTGGCTCGCAGTCTGCTACAGGATCGAATCAGACAAAGCCTGATTTACGATCTGCCTTGCGATGGTAACACTAAAAAAAGGGTGAATGCACCCTCTGCGACCAGTTTGATGCCTCTCATACTTTTGTATGAGTTTCGCGGTTCAACGCTCGCATTCCCATTTTGCTGAGCTAATCTTGAAAAGGTCCTAACAACCGGGGGCATGATATGAACGTTTCCAGCAGAACAGTGGTGATATTGAATCTTGTTTCAGCAGCAGCACTGGTGATGATCCTTGCGGATAAATTTCACTGGTTCTGAACCCGAGGTGACGCCGTCTGATCGTTTTTGATAGACTCAGATTATCAACTGACGAAGGAACGGTTTATGCCATCAAAACGCTTTGCTCAAAAACACTGGAAAATGGTGGTGGTGTTAATCGCTATCTGTGGTGCCATGTTGTTATTACGCTGGGCGGCGATGATTTGGGGTGAGTAGATTTTGCTGAAGATGAAATGTATTAGCGGATCAATCATTCGGATGAACGCTTTACTGTCCGTTCGTACGACATAACTATATCAATTCTGAAATAAGTTTACGCTACCTATAATGCGAAAAACCGGTACATCATTATCCGGTTTTTTCACTGGGGTGGCTATTGGCTAATTAAGACCACTCACCCGCAACCAGTTTGTGCACATCGAAAGCGTCATTCATTGACTGGCCTGTAGACTGAGAGCCTGGTGCGATGTTAGAGCCGGCTTCTACATCAGAGGCACGAGTAATGCCGATCTGGCTGGTGGTGTCACTGGCAGGTTGCGTTACTGAATCAGCAGCAAATACACCAAATGAAAGTGCGGAAAGCACCATTGCTGCTGCAGCGGTTTTGATTTTATTCATAATGATTCTTCTCTATCTGAATTAATGCAGAACACCTTGAGGCAATTAATCGCCTGTATTGTTAGTGTAGATCTGGATCACACTTTTGCATAGTCAATTTATTTATCAAATCGTGTCAAATAAACTGATTATTAATCTCGAAAGGTAATTATGAAGAAATTATGGAGAATACAGCTGGGGTATTAATTTAAAACGCTGTTCAATATTTAATAGCACAGTTTGTTAAAATAAAAATGCGGGCCGATAATATATCGGCCCGCTGATATTACATTTTATAACCTAAAGAGATCGTCGTTCTGCGATCGGTGTGCTCTGGCGCAGAAGCCGGTGGCTCCGAGTTCCAGGTCACGTTGTAGGCGACTTTCAGACCAAAGTGTTCATTGATCGCCACGTTCAATGCAGTTTCAGAGTTCAGTGTCGTGTCGTCTGCACCAAACACGGAAACGCCCTGAGTAAATTTAGCATTATCGGTAAATTGCCAGGCGTAGGTACCGGACGCATAACCCAGCGGCTGCGTTTTGGTATCACCATCGGTGTACTCGTCATAACGTACACCAGGACCGAATTCGAAACGGAAACTGTGGACGGGACCGTTCAGGAACTGGCGACCATAACCTGCTGTGAAGACGTCACGCTGGCGATAGCCGTTGTAGCGGTCAGTTAGCCAGCTTGCCTGGCCGAAAAGATAGTCATAATCCGTCATGTTGTAACGGCTACGGCCACCCACTGCATACTTCTCAGAGGAGCGCTCGTCGTTAGAGGAGGTGTTGCTAGCGTTACCCCACAGGGACCAGGCGGTGGTATTGCCGTACCAGGTCATGGTGGTGTCTGCGGTCAGGGAAGAGCTTTTGGTGTTACCTGATTGCGCCAGATAGCCAGCGTTAAGGTTACCTTCAAACGGTTTCTGCGCAGTGGATGGGTCATCCATGACAGTAAAAACGGTATCGTCAGCGGCTGCGTACATCGAGGCAAACACGCCACCCGCCAGCATCATTGCGGCAGGTACTGTCTTCAAGAGCTTCATTTATAAAGGAGTCCGTACAACAAAAAAAGAGACCATCACGGTCTCGGAAACTTTCTTGAGGATCAATGACAAGGCATCCTTAGAAAGGTAACAAATTATAAAAAGGCTCATTTAACATAGCAATGATTTCTTATTTCAATTTTTGAATAAGAACGATCTTAAATCGCTGTTTAATTCATAATAAAAAGGCACTAACGGCCTAAACATTTATATTTAAAATCATACTGTTATTTACTTTCTCTTCCGGTTATTTGTGCCATGCTTAGCTGAGTCCATATAAAAAGGAGGTCATAATGGTACCGATTTATACGCTGACGCTCTCCCCTTCTCTCGACAGCGCGACCCTCACCCCACAAATTTATCCTGAAGGTAAACTCCGCTGTAGCGCCCCTGTCTTTGAGCCCGGCGGCGGCGGGATTAACGTCGCACGAGCCATCACTCATCTCGGTGGGACAGCCACGGCTATTTTCCCGGCGGGCGGTGCGACCGGTGAACATCTGGTGGCGTTGCTGGCCAATGAACACGTGGCCGTCGATACGGTGGAAGCCAAAGACTGGACACGACAGAACCTGCATGTCCATGTCGAATCGAGCGGCGAACAGTACCGTTTCGTCATGCCAGGCGCCATGCTGGAAGACAATGAGTTTCGCCAGCTGGAAGAGAAAGTACTCGCAATCGAAAGCGGTGCCATTCTGGTCATCAGCGGCAGCCTTCCGCCGGGCGTTAAATGCGAAAAACTCACCCATTTGATAGATGCAGCTAAGAAGAAAGGCCTGCGCTGTATCGTCGACAGTTCCGGCGAAGCGCTGACCGCCGCGCTGGAATCCGGCAATCTGGAACTGATCAAACCGAACCAAAAAGAGCTGAGTGCGCTGGTCAATCGTCCGTTAACCCAGCCCGATGACGTTCGTTCCGCCGCCCAGGAGCTGGTGCGTAACGGCAAAGCGCGTCGCGTCGTGGTGTCACTGGGGCCACAGGGTGCGCTCGGGGTCGATGAAACCGGTTCGGTGCAGGTCGTCCCGCCGCCAATGAAAAGCCAAAGCACCGTGGGTGCCGGTGACAGCATGGTCGGCGCAATGACCTTAAAACTGGCACAAGGCGCGTCGCTGCTGGAAATGACACGCTATGGCGTTGCAGCGGGTAGCGCAGCTACTATCAATCATGGTACGCGGTTGTGTTCACTCGAAGATACGCAAAAAATTGTGGATTATCTCACCCGCAGCTAACGCAGCAGGCTTCCCCTCAATGCGAGGGGAAGTGCTCATTGAGTCGCCAAACTGGCGCTATCGACTATGCTAAGAAAACTTTCGCGATAACAAAGAGGTGAAATATGAGCAGTGGTGACATCACCCGCTACGTCGTAACCATCAAAATTCATGAAGACTCGCTGACTGAACTCAACGAGATAACCAACCACTTTTCTCGCGGCGGCTTTTTGCTGACGCTAACCGATGACGAGGGCAACGTTCACGATCTAGGTATCAATACCTTCGGTCTGATAAGCACTCTCAATGCTGATGAAGTGAAAGCACTGGCCAGCGGGCTGGTCGAGAGCGCAACAGGCAAAGACGCTGACATCGCCGTGAACACCTGGGAAGAGTGGCAAAAGATAGAACAATAAATGCCCTGTAACGATCCATACGGCTCAGGTGTGCGTTAGCTCGTATTAATTAATAGCGGTTATGCGCTAACGTTATGATCTGGCGGACAACATGGGAGAATCATCATGTGGCAGGCTATCAGTCATCTTTTAAGCGAGCAACTGGGCGACGGAGAAATTGAGCTGCGAAACGAGTTGCCGGGCGGTGAGATCCACGCCGCATGGCATCTACGCTTCGCGGGACGCGATTTTTTCGTCAAATGTGATGAGCGGGAATTGCTTCCTATCTTCACTGCCGAGGCCGATCAGCTGGAATTATTGTCGCGCAGCAAAACCGTCTCAGTCCCTCAGGTCTGGGCGCTTGGCAGCGATCGCGACTACAGCTTTCTGGTGATGGATTATCTCCCTGCCCGTCCGCTGGACGCGCACAACGCGTTTCTGTTGGGCCAGCAAATTGCTCGTCTGCATCAATGGAGCGATCAGCCGCAGTTTGGTCTTGATTTTGATAACGATCTTTCCACCACGCCACAACCCAACGCCTGGCAGCGCCGCTGGTCTACATTCTTTGCCGAACAACGCATCGGATGGCAGCTGGAGCTTGCTGCGGAAAAAGGGCTGGAATTTGGCAATATCGACGCCATCGTGGAACATATCCAGCAGCGACTTTCCTCGCATCAGCCGCAACCTTCGCTCCTGCATGGCGATTTATGGTCCGAAAACTGTGCATTAGGACCGAACGGGCCTTACATTTTTGATCCGGCCTGTTACTGGGGCGACCGCGAGTGTGACCTGGCAATGTTGCCGCTGCATCCGGAACAGCCGCCGCAAATCTACGATGGCTATCAGTCAGTTTCCCCACTGCCCGCAGGATTTCTCGAACGACAGCCAATCTACCAACTCTATACGCTCTTTAACCGGGCGATTTTGTTCGGAGGCAACCATCTGGTGAATGCGCAGCGTGCGCTTGAGCGGGTATTAGCGGCGTAACAGTAGAAACGGGTGGCAAAAACCACCCGTTTTGCTTTACAGAAAACCGAGCAATGAAAAGAAGAAATAGCCGCCAACGATAATAATCACCGGCAGGACATACAGCGGGAAAATCTGCAGGAAAATGGTGTGATGTGGCACCACAATGCGCGATTCAATCTGCTCGCGAGTGAGCCCATCTGCGCCTTTCGCTTGTTCCAGAATCAGCTGGTCTTCCACCCCTTCACGCAAGAATCGAGTTTGACGGCTCATCCGCGCGCCGGATGCCTGTAACGCCAGCGCGATGAATATCAGCGCAAAGATAATCCAGAACACAAGATTCAGCTTTTGATGAAAATCAGGCGTCGGTGAGTTGTACCAGAAGACATTAAGAAACGGCGTATTAAAGCGCATCATCTCGATCATGACATGCGCAAAATCAAGCATAACTGCATTGATACCCGCCTGTTTTTCACTGTGCTCATACATGAATTTCAGCACAGAGATCAGCGTGGAAATCACGGCCGGAATAAAAATCACCCATCCGGCAATGCGTTTTAGTACCGCTATGCGTCCAGCTTGTTGATACGTCATCAGTTCCCCTTCATTAAGACGCTCTTTAAGAGCCTAAGTTTACCTTCTGCTTACGAATTTCGCCCGTTCTTTAAGGCCAATTATGCTAAATTGCGGGGTAACTTTAGACTGCTCTCGTCTTGAAAACCTGTGAATGGAGATATCGTTATGTCGACCCCGCGCCAGATTGTTGCTGCCATTTTCGATATGGATGGATTGTTGATCGATTCCGAACCACTGTGGGATCGTGCCGAACTGGATGTCATGGCCAGCATTGGAGTGGATATCAGCCGCCGTAGCGAACTCCCGGACACGCTGGGACTGCGCATCGATATGGTTGTTGAACTCTGGTATGCCCACCAGCCGTGGAACGGCCCAAGCCGCCAGGAAGTGACCGACCGCATTATTAGCCGTGCGATTTCTCTGGTCGAAGAAAATCGCCCCTTGCTGCCGGGCGCGCGTGAAGCCATCGCCCTGTGTAAAGCGCAGGGGCTGAAAGTCGGTCTGGCATCCGCGTCACCGCTGCACATGCTGGAAAAAGTGCTGGAAATGTTCGATTTGCGCAGCAGCTTCGACGCACTGGCTTCGGCGGAAAAGCTGCCGTACAGCAAGCCGCATCCGCAGGTTTATATGGATTGTGCAGCAAAACTCGGCGTTGATACGCTGGCCTGTGTGGCGCTGGAAGATTCGGTCAACGGTATGATCGCCTCCAAAGCAGCGCGGATGCGTTCCATCGTGGTCCCGGCAGAAGAAGGCCAGCACGATCCGCGTTTTTCCCTTGCAGACGCTAAACTGGTGACGCTGAACGACCTCACCGTAGCCCATTTGCGCGGCTAATCACTCCCCTTCGGGCAACGTTCAGTTGCCCGAAAATATGACTCTCGGTCCATTTTTAAAACATCATTTCATTTTTATTTGTATTTCTGCGAAGTGCCTCCTATTCTTACTCTCAGAACGATAATAACCCTACAATCTGAGGTAAATATGATACTGGATGCCTTTAATCTGGCGGGAAAAGTGGCCATCGTCACCGGCTGCGATACCGGTTTAGGCCAGGGAATGACGCTGGGACTGGCGCAAGCAGGATGCGATATCGTGGGCGTTAACCGCAAAATTCCCGAAGAAACTTCAGCAAAAGTGAAAGCCCTGGGCCGACGTTTTACGGCGATTCAGGCCGATCTCAGCCAACAGGAATCCATAGAAACCGTTGTGGCTAAGGCGGTATCGGAGATGGGGCATATCGATATTCTGGTGAACAACGCCGGGACAATCCGTCGGGAGGACGCCCTGTCATTCAGTGAAAAAAACTGGGATGACGTCATGAACCTGAATCTGAAGTCAGTCTTTTTTCTCTCTCAGGCCGTCGCACGTCAATTTATTGCCCAGGGCGAAGGCGGCAAAATCATTAATATCGCCTCAATGCTCTCTTTCCAGGGCGGGATCCGCGTGCCGTCCTATACCGCATCCAAAAGTGGCGTATTAGGCATCACGCGCCTGCTGGCAAACGAGTGGGCTGAACACGGCATTAATGTGAACGCGATTGCGCCAGGCTATATGGCGACGAACAATACGCAGGAACTCCGTGACGATGCCAAGCGTAGTCAGGAGATTTTGGAACGCATACCCGCCGCACGCTGGGGACGACCCGAAGATCTGCAAGGCCCGGTGGTTTTCCTGTCCTCCAGCGCATCTGACTATATCAACGGATATACGCTCGCCGTTGATGGAGGCTGGCTGGCGCGCTAACGCCAGTTTGTGACAAAGAGTTACACCGTAACCTCTTCCGCCTACTGTACAAAAACCCTATACTGTATGAATTGACAGTTTCATGGGTTTCATCATGACGGCGGAAGGCCATCTCCTATTTTCTATTGCCTGCGCAGTGTTTGCCAAAAACGCTGAGCTAACCCCTGTTCTGGCGCAGGGTGACTGGTGGCATATTGTTCCTTCTGCGGTTCTGACCTGTTTGCTGCCGGATATCGATCATCCGAAGTCTTTCCTGGGTCAGCGTCTGAAATGGATAGCAAAACCCATCGCCAGGGCGTTCGGCCATCGTGGTTTTACCCACAGTCTGTTGGCGGTGTTTATTCTGCTGACCTTCTTCTATTTAAAGATCCCCGAAAGCTGGATTGTTCCCGCTGATGCTATTCAGGGTATGGTGCTCGGCTACTTGAGCCATATTCTGGCCGATATGCTCACACCCGCCGGCGTTCCTCTGCTGTGGCCGTGCCGCTGGCGTTTTCGCTTTCCGATTCTGGCCCCGCAAAAAGGCAATCAACTGGAGCGTGTATTGTGCATGGCCCTGTTTGCGTATTCAGTCTGGATGCCGCAAACGCTGCCCGAAAATGGTGCAGTTCGTTGGTCATCGCAGATGATTAATACGCTGCAATTTCAGTTTAATCGTTTTATTCATCACCAGATTGAACAATAAACCTACAAAACAATATCATTTGTCATAATCCATTCCATTTGGATATAAGCGCTACATCACACTTCTGCTAACCTTGCGCCAACAGGATCGGAATATACCGGTCGGAATAGAGATCAGGAGAACGGGGATGAATTTTCCACTAATTGCGAACATCGTGGTGTTCGTTGTCTTGCTATTGCTGCTGGCGCAGACGCGTCATAAGCAGTGGAGCCTGGCGAAGAAGGTACTCGTCGGTCTGGGAATGGGTGTGGTATTTGGTCTGGCGTTGCAGGCAATTTACGGCTCCGATAACCCGGTACTGAAGGATTCTATCCAGTGGTTTAATGTGGTCGGTAACGGCTACGTGCAACTGCTGCAAATGATCGTCATGCCGTTGGTCTTCGCCTCCATTCTGAGCGCCGTTGCCCGTCTGCATAACGCGTCACAACTGGGCAAAATCAGCTTCCTGACCATCGGCACCCTGCTGTTCACCACGCTGATTTCCGCGCTGGTCGGTGTGCTGGTCACAAATCTGTTTGGTCTGACCGCTGAAGGTTTGGTGCAGGGCACCGCGGAAACCGCACGTCTGGCCGCCATTCAAACCAACTACGCCGGTAAAGTGGCTGACCTGAGCGTGCCTCAGCTGCTGCTGTCCTTCGTACCGAAAAACCCGTTTGCTGACCTGACTGGCGCGAACCCGACGTCGATTATTAGCGTCGTGATTTTTGCCGCCTTCCTGGGTGTGGCTGCGCTGAAACTGCTGAAAGACGATGCACCAAAAGGCCAGCGCGTACTGACCGCTATCGACACGCTGCAAAGCTGGGTGATGAAGCTGGTACGTCTGGTGATGCAGCTGACCCCCTACGGCGTTTTGGCACTGATGACCAAAGTCGTTGCTGGTTCTAACCTGCAGGACATCATCAAACTGGGCAGCTTCGTGATTGCCTCATATCTCGGTCTGGCCATCATGTTTGTAGTGCACGGCATCCTGCTGGGTGTGAACGGCGTGAGCCCGCTGAAATTCTTCCGCAAAGTCTGGCCAGTGCTGACTTTCGCCTTCACCAGCCGCTCCAGCGCTGCGTCTATTCCACTGAACGTGGAAGCGCAGACCCGTCGTCTAGGTGTGCCGGAATCTATCGCCAGCTTCTCCGCCTCTTTTGGCGCGACTATTGGTCAGAACGGCTGTGCCGGTCTGTACCCGGCGATGCTGGCAGTGATGGTGGCACCAACGGTTGGTATCAACCCACTTGATCCGGTGTGGATTGCAACGCTGGTCGGTATCGTCACCGTCAGCTCCGCCGGTGTTGCTGGTGTCGGTGGTGGCGCAACCTTCGCGGCACTGATCGTACTGCCTGCGATGGGCCTGCCGGTCACGCTGGTTGCCCTACTGATCTCCGTTGAGCCGCTGATCGACATGGGTCGTACTGCGTTGAACGTCAACGGTTCCATGACCGCCGGTACGCTCACCAGCCAGTGGCTGAAGCAGACTGACAAAGAAATTCTCGATAGCGAGGAGAACGCTGAACTGGCGCATCGTTAATCGACTACGAACGATAAAAGGCCCTCAATTGAGGGCCTTTTTTTTGGTCTTACCGAGGTGTTAACACTATTTATTTATCAGAGGCTTCATAGGATATATTCCCCTGAAGTTCGGCGGGGACATCCCAGACTGATACCGGTGATGTCGGCAAACCTCCCCATGCCAGAACGGAATGGTCATTCTTCAATATGCAAAAACCCGTAGTATATGGATTCCCGTAGACAGCACAGATATTGCTTAACTTCGACTCAATAAATGTGATGTCAGCGACGTTAACCAAATCCGAGCCCCATCTGACCACTGTTCCATCGCTTTTCAAAGCTGCAAAAGCGTAAGCGGTACCAGCCAATGCAACAACGTCGGATAGACCTTCAGGAACGACCAATCGTCTTGGGTTTTCCGCATCCCCCCAGAGCACAATGGTAGCGTCAGACCTTAGCGCAGCCAGTTGAGTGCCACTGGACTGTACATCAACAATATCAGTGAACGCCGCAATATTTTCTGGTAAGACGCCGCCATACCTTGGGTCTCCCCAGGCGACAATATGGCCAGTGGCACGAAATGCGACGTTACATCCTCCTAGCCAGCCCCAGCTACGTACTTCGACGATATCTGTTAATACAGCGATATCATCAGGTAGTGCCATATTATTATCTGTTTTTCCCCATTGAACGATGGAGTGGTTACTTCTCAATGCCACGAAACAATCTGTACCACCCTCGCTGACAGAAACAATATCGGTCATTGCGGCGATATCAGCGGGTAACGAGGAACTATTACTGCCCTTGCTCCCCCATGCAACAACTTGCCCTGTGGCACGCAGGGCAGCGTACGTTTCTGTAGCTGATGCGTAAATTTCAACAATATCAGTCAGCGCGGCAATTTCATGAGTTAAAGTAATTGGTGGGACAGTATAGGCGGCATTGCCCCACATCACGACTGAACCGTTGGCGCGTAATGCTACAAATGTTTCTCCGCTGCCGATAATTTTAACCACATCGGTTAATGTCGCAATGTCGGCGGGAATGATGCATTTAAACTTTCCATACCAAACAAATAATTGCCCGTCCGCGTTGCGCGCACAAGGGGTATAAGAATTGGGGCCAATTTCAAGTACATGGTGATTGCGGATATCTGTAGGGTTAAATCCAGCGCTGTCATCATATCCCCACCCTACCGCTTTCCCATCGTTATTTATTGCAGAGTAAGCCAACTGCTGACATGTCACATTAAGAGCATTTAAAACAATCGGGTCTGAATTATTTATACTGACCTCTAAACGCTTAGCCCATCGGGTATCGGTGAAATACTTTCCGGTGAATACACTATCTTCGTCCGCATAACGCCACTTAGCTTCGACAGGAACCAATATTTCATTATCTAAAGCCACCAGCCGCTTCATGGTTACGTGGCTTGATCTCGCTCCCATCACCTTTAGATTATTCACGGGTGCGTAATAACTAATATTCCCCTGCAAATCTGTCGGGATGTCGGCCATATTTCCGCCGCTACCTTTGTTGCCCCAAACAACTAGTTCGCTATCTGCGTTGATGGCAAAAAAACTGTCGCGATTGGCATAGACCGCTGCGATATTCTGCAATTCCAGTAGCAGACCTTCCGTGGAATATTTTCCCCAGCCGACGACACGACCATCACTTTTTAAGGCCGCAACAGAATTGGTTGAGGTCGTAAGTGCAACAACATCGCTTAATGCTGTAGGTAACGCAGCCCCTGATGCAACATCGCCCCATGCGACAACGTGACCATTAGCACGCAGCAGAATCACCGCGCCGTCTGTCATTTGCACATCAACTATGTCGTCTAGCAGCGCTATTTCCGCTGACAGTTCAGCATTAACCCCCCAGGCGATGACATGACCCGTCGCGCGACGCGCAACAAAGGTGTCAACGGAGCCCGTAATATCCTTGATATCGCTTAGTTCCGCCACCATCGCTGACACCTGGCCGCCTTGTGCGCTGTTTCCCCACGCAACAACCTGGCCATTTTCACGGCGTGCGGCAAAGGCGGAAAAGGTGGATTGCACATCAACGATATCGGTGAGCAATGCAATTTCCGCTGACAGGCTACCGCCATATTCGCCTGAACCCCACGCAACAATATGGCCTGTAGCCCGGCGTGCGACAAAAGCGTCATCACTGGACACGATATCGACAATGTCTGTCAGGGCAGCGATTTCCGCCGGCACGATGGCCGCAGGAGTTTCACTTCCCCAGGCAACAACTTGACCTGTCGCACGCAATGCTACCATTGCGTTTTTAGCCCCCCGAATGCTCACGATATCGCGCAACCCGGCGATATCATCGGGAATAGCAAGTTGCCCACCCTCGCCCGTCTCGAAGCCCCAGTCAAACACCTGACCTTCATCATTGAGTGCGCACAATGCCTGATTAAAACCGGCAAAACTGATGACGTCATGATTGCGGGTACTGACGGGAGGTACACCGCCGCAACTATCCAGGCCCCATGAGGTTACGGTACCGTCATTTTTCCGCGCGACTGCAGCGAAAAGATTCCCGTCAATATTGGCAGGATTAAGCGGAACCCGGCCCATATAGCCTGCGGCACGGGCATACAGTTTTTTTTCTGGATGAATATCCGTGAAGGCGCTATTGATGGCTGAAACAGTCTCCCCCTCGTAATTCCATTCAGCGACAACTGGCAATAACGTCAGGCTATCAAGCGCCACCAGACGATGACGTGCCGCTAAATAACTCGTAGAGTTTTGGCTACGAGCACCCATTATTTTTAATGATGAAGCCATTTCTAATTCCTTATGTGATAGAGCTTTAAATTTAATCCTCGATGATGCCGTCTTGAATCTAAAGCAAGGTAACCACGCTAAGTAACGCGAAACGGTATCAAAAATCACACAAGATAAAAAAACATCATTTAATTATTTATTCAGTGAGCTTAATTAATAACACGAAAATACGTGTATTACTGATGAACGGGATGATTAGGTTATGCTGTCCCTGAACACTCAAAGCATCTATTAATTTTTGTAATGGAGAAATGATGTATTAATGCGGAAGATAATAATGAGAACATAGAAAAGTCGGACAGACGCAGACATGTTTTACCGGAGTTTTACTTCTTCAGCTAACACTCCGTCGCTGCACCTGTTATAGAACATTATTCCTGAATATCGTCTTCCTGGCGGATTTGCGCCGCCCAGCGCTGCGCGGCTTCCGGAACCGTAAACGTCGGCGAGCGGCGGAAATGTTCCCCCATCAGGACAAACGCCACGTATTTTCCTCGTAGCTGCCAGACATCACGAAAGCCGTCCACCTTCAGGGCGTGATCGGGCGGCGCAGGTTCGACGCGAGGCACGTAGCTAATGACACGACGGTTTTGTTGACGAAATGATTTCATAAGCGACTGGTTCACTAAAGCAAATTCTGGAAACAGGAAAAACCAATCATAGCCGATTCCGCCCCTTCGCGTCGCGCCTTGCGTGCGACATTCCCGCAAGCACATGCCCCGAAAACTCTCAGTTTGCCTGTCTGTAAAGCGCATTGCTCTATAGTTAATGGGGCCTTTCGCCACAACGACCGTATTTCAGCAATGAAAACAGGAGACGCGTGCAATGTCGAAGAACGATAAAATCAAAAAGTTAGAGCCATTTCGCAAAAACGGGACGGACTCTTCGCTCACCACTAATCAGGGCGTGCGAATCGCCGATGACCAGAACTCCCTGCGCGCGGGGAACCGTGGTCCAACGCTGCTGGAAGATTTCATCCTGCGCGAAAAAATCACCCATTTTGACCACGAACGTATACCGGAACGCATAGTACACGCCCGTGGCTCTGCCGCGCATGGATACTTCCAGCCGTATAAAGCGTTAAGCGATATCACCAAAGCCGACTTCCTTTCTGATCCGAACAAAATCACTCCGGTCTTTGTGCGTTTTTCGACGGTTCAGGGCGGCGCGGGTTCGGCCGACACCGTGCGTGATATTCGCGGTTTCGCCACCAAATTCTATACCGAAGAAGGCATTTTTGATCTCGTCGGCAACAACACGCCGGTGTTCTTTATTCAGGATGCGCACAAGTTTCCTGACTTTGTCCATGCGGTAAAGCCAGAGCCTCACTGGGCTATTCCGCAGGGACAAAGCGCGCATGACACCTTCTGGGACTATGTTTCGCTCCAGCCGGAAACGCTGCATAACGTGATGTGGGCGATGTCCGATCGCGGTATCCCACGCAGTTACCGCACGATGGAAGGTTTCGGCATCCACACCTTCCGTCTGATTAATGCCGAAGGGAAAGCGACATTCGTGCGTTTTCACTGGAAACCGGTAGCCGGGAAGGCCTCTCTGGTCTGGGACGAAGCGCAAAAACTCACCGGGCGCGATCCCGATTTTCATCGCCGCGAGCTGTGGCAATCCATCGAAGCGGGCGATTTCCCGGAGTACGAACTGGGGCTTCAGCTGATTCCTGAGGAAGACGAGTTTAAGTTTGATTTCGATCTACTCGACCCGACCAAACTGATCCCGGAAGAACTGGTCCCGGTACAACTGGTCGGCAAAATGGTGCTCAATCGCAATCCGGACAACTTCTTTGCCGAAAACGAGCAGGTGGCATTCCATCCGGGGCACATCGTTCCGGGGCTGGACTTCACCAACGATCCGCTTCTGCAGGGGCGTTTATTCTCGTATACCGATACGCAGATCAGCCGTCTCGGCGGGCCGAACTTCCACGAAATCCCGATCAATCGCCCAACCTGCCCGTACCATAATTTCCAGCGTGACGGGATGCATCGTCAGGATATCGACACCAATCCGGCCAACTATGAACCGAACTCGATCAACGATAACTGGCCGCGCGAAACCCCACCGGGGCCAAAAGGTGGCGGATTTGAGTCCTATCAGGAGCGTGTTGAAGGGACAAAAATTCGTGAACGCAGCCCATCGTTCGGTGAACATTACACCCACCCTCGCCTGTTCTGGCAAAGCCAGACCCCGATTGAGCAGGAACACATCATCGGCAGTTTTAGCTTTGAATTAGGCAAAGTGGTGCGGACCTATATTCGAGAACGCGTGGTGGATCAGCTGGCGCATATCGACATTCAACTGGCCCAGGGCGTGGCGGATAATCTTGGGATCACGCTTAGCGACGAGCAACGTAATACCACCCCGCCGAAAGACGTTAATGGGCTAAAAAAAGATGCATCACTGAGCCTGTATGCCGTGCCGGGCGGAACGATCAAAGGGCGCGTAGTGGCGGTACTGCTCAACGACAAAACTTCCGCAAAAGATGTGCTGGCGATCCTGAAAGCGCTAAAAGCCAAAGGCGTGCATGCCCAGTTGCTCTATAAGCGTATGGGGGAAGTGGAAGCGGACGATGGTTCCACGCTGCCGATTGTCGGCACCTTTGCCGGGTCTCCGTCCCTTACCGTCGATGTGGTGATTGTACCAGGCGGGGACATTCAGAGTCTGCTCGACAATGGCGATGCGGCTTATTACCTGCTGGAAGCCTATAAGCACCTGAAGCCTGTTGCGCTGGCAGGCGATGCGCGTCAGTTTAAATCGCTGCTTAAAGTGGCGGATAAAGGCGAAGAAGGGATTGTGGAGGGTGATAAAGTCGCTGGGCCGTTTATGGATCAGCTGTTCGAGCTGCTGGCGGCACACCGGGTGTGGTCGCGCAGCAGTAAAATCGCTCAGATTCCGGCGTAAAACCGCCGAATGCGCTGCGCTTATCCGGCCTACAAGGTCAATGCAAAACGGCAACCCGAAGGTTGCCGTTTTTGATGTTTTCTCCCTCTCCCGTGGGAGAGGGTTGGGGTGAGGGCATCAAACCGCACGAACCCCGTAGGCCGGGTAAGCACTAGCGCCATCCGGCAATGCTTACAGATCGCTAAACGTTCCTAATCGATACCCACGCTCCGCAATCGCATACTTCAGCGACGGCGACGTTAGCACGTCCAGCTCCGCCAGACGCGGCCAGCAATAGGCGCTTTTACGCACCGTATTATCAACAAACGCCGGGTGAGCCATGATTTCCAGCGAACGTTCTCCGCGGGCAGCAGAAGCATCCAGCTCCTGTAACAGCAGCGCTTCGCTGATCTCGTCCCCGTAGAAATCGCTGCTGAAACCGTCAGTGGTCGGCGCATCACTCAGAGTAAGAGCGTGCAAGGCTTGCACCTGACGGTCAACGCGCATCGCCACACCTTTACGTGCTGCAAACTCTGCCACCAGTGGGAAAATCGCCGGGATCATATGCACATGGTGATGGCTGTCGAGATGCGTCGGTTCACGGCCAAAGAGGTCGACGAAACGGTTAAACTGGCAGTCAAGTTCACGCGCAATCTCGTCGAGCGGCAGCGTGCCCTGCTCTGCCATCTCCCAGATCCATTTCCCCAGCAGCCCGTCACGCGTCAGTCCAGGCATCGGGGAAAGCGGCATGCCAAGCGTCAGCACGAAGTGCATCCCCACGCCGAGCTTCGGCAGATCGCGACTCAACGCCGCCGCATGTTCCACCGCCTCGCCGTTGACCAGCGCAGTGGTGGATGTCACGACGCCGTGACGACAGGCTTCGGCAATACCGTAGTTTTGCCCTTTTGACAGGCCAAAATCATCGGCATTAACGATCAACAGATTTTCCATTTCTGTTCCTCTTAGCGTTGTTTGAGTTTCTCAGTCGCTGCCGCAAAGTTTGGCAACCATTTCTCATGCGCAAGAATCATTTCGCGGGCCAGCGATTCCGCATCGCGGTCAGAATGCACCAGCGGGCTGAGGTTCAGCGCCAGCAGCACATCGTTAAACTCACCGCTCAGCGCCGCGTGGCTGGCTGCAATTTCGAAGCCTTTAATGGTGTGAATCAGTCCCATTACTTTGTCATCGAAATGGGTGATGCGGGAATGTGGCTTCGCACCGTCGCGCCCCAGGATGCAGGTCATCTCAACCGCCCAGTCTGCCGGGATATTGTCGATATGGCCGTGATGCGGCACGTTCACATAATGCTCAGCCTGTTTGTCATTGTAAATCGCATTAATGACCTCACAAGCGGCATCGGAATAGTATGCCCCGCCGCGCTGTTCCAGCTCTTTCGGTTTGACGTTGAGATTAGGATCTTTATACAAATCAAAGAGCTGTTTCTCAACCTTCTGCACCACCTGAGCACGCGCACCGCCTTTATAGTACTCGCCCATTTCGATGGCCAGCATCTCTTTCTGCTTGAAGTAATAGAGCAGATAAGAACATGGCAGCAGATTCAGCGAGCGAATCAGCCCTTCGCTGAACGGCAGGTCGAAGATGTTTTTCACCGAACCGGCGGTCAGACGGCCAGAAGCCACGCCGTCCAGCAGTTCAGCAAAACGGGATTCGCCATTCACAATCACATCTTTGATGAAGACCATGTGGTTCAGGCCGAACAGATCGATAGAGAGATCGTCGCTGTCGGTCAATTTCAGCACATCGCGAATAAACATTTTCATGCCAATCGGGATATTACATACGCCGATAAAGCGTTTGAAACCGGTGTGGCGATAGACCGCTTCCGTCACCATCCCGGCCGGGTTAGTGAAGTTAATCACCCACGCCTGCGGGCAGATCTCTTCCACATCTTTGATGATATCGAAAATCACCGGAATGGTGCGTAAGCCTTTAAACAGGCCACCTGCGCCGTTGGTTTCCTGGCCCAGATAGCCGTGGCTCAGCGGAATGCGCTCATCGAGTTCGCGCGCTTTCAGCTGGCCGACACGCAGCTGGGTGGTAACGAAGTCCGCGTCTTTCAGCGCCAGACGACGATCCAGGGTCTTATGTACAGTTAACGGAACACCGGCTTTCTGCACCATGCGCTGGCACAGGTCGAAAATAATATCGAGCTTCTCCTGCCCTTCTTCTACGTCAACCAGCCATAATTCGCTGACCGGTAATTCATGATAACGTTTCAGAAAACCTTCGAGCAGTTCCGGGGTATAGCTGCTGCCGCCGCCAATTGTTACGACTTTCAATTTCTTTTGCATAATATCTCCCTTCGCGTATCAGGTTAGCCGCCTGTAAAGTATAGCGTGACGTTCCCGCTATTTTGGGCAAGCTTTTAAGTCAATATTCCTGGCGAATAAATTCGCCACGAGTGAATTAGTTATTCATTACCGTTAAATTCTTCCGATAGCTATTCGGCGTGAATGAGGTGAATTTTTTAAAGGTTTTAATAAACAAGCTCGGACTACTGTAACCCGACTCGTAGGCAATATCGGTGACCGAATAGTTGGTAATTTCCAGCTGTTTTTTGGCAAAATTAATACGAATACCGTTAATAATTTGCACCGGCGTTTTTTGATAATAGCGCTGGGTGGCGCGGGTAAGATATTCCTGCGATTTACCCGACAAGGCGATCATATTTTCCAGCGCACTGTCACCAAACTGACGTTTGTCGTGCATTAACTCAACGGTGGTCCGCAGCCACTGCGGGATATCATCGATCACCTGCTGCTCATCACGATGATGGCGCAGGCGGTTCATCACATAAAAGGTGACCGTTTCAATAAACTCATCAAACTCACTGTCACGGAAGTTAAGTGAGGCGATAACCGTTTCGATCCAGGTCATGAACCCATTTTTAATGCGATAGACCTGCGAGGCGACAAAACAGAACGGCACGAGCGGTAAGTAGTGTTTTTCGAAGAAACGTCTGCTCACGCCGACGTTCAGAATGCGCGTGGCACCAAATTCATAAAAGCTCTGGTGATACGAACCCATCGGCAGGAACACAAAGTCACCGCGCTCCAGCAGGACGCGCTTGCCGTTGATCTCCTGGTAATAGCGCCCGGTCAGCACAATGGTGAACTCGTAGTAATCATGCTGGTGCAGACCACTCACGCTTTCAGTTTTGTTGTAGATAACCACGTGAAAATTCTTGCCGTTAAACAATTGCTGCTCAAATGCGGTTTTAATTTCCATCGTGATTACCTCCTGGGGCCTGACTTACTGCATTTTCTCGTGAAGCTCGATGAGCTCAGCAACCAGCTCACGCGCCAGCATCGAGGTCATTAAATGGTCCTGGGCATGAACCAGCACCAGACTGACCTTCATTTTACCTTCACCCTGGTCGCTTTCGATAAGCTTAGTTTGTACCAGATGTGCTTCATTCAGTGCGGTGCGTGACTGATCCATCATACGTTTTGCAGCGGCAAAATCACCCTGCTTGGCTTGCTTAAGTGCAGCATATGCCAGGCTGCGTGCCTGTCCAGAATTGATGATAAGTCCCATCACCACTTCTTCCAGATCGTTCTCTACCGCTTCTTCTGCTGCAATGTTATCCAAATCAAACATCTTACGTCTCCTTTTACAGGCGCGGGTTGCCCCGCGCCAGACAATCTTAGAACTTCAGTGCATTCGCGATGTCTTCTTCGCTTTCCTGCTCATCAAGTACCGCCTGCGCCTTATTCGATACCGCCACGAATGGCAGGTAAACCAGCGTCGAGACGCCCAGGTTGAACAGGGCTACGCAGAGTGCTGCGATGCTACCGTTACTGTTGAAGAAGGCGCCAAGACCAGTAGGCATTGTCCACGGTGCCAGGTTGGTGACCGGCGGGATAATCCCCATCGAGTAAGCGGCCAGGGTAATGGCGGCCAGAATCGGCTGAACCAGTACGAACGGGATAAACATCACCGGGTTCATGATGATCGGCAGACCAAACAGAATCGGTTCGTTAATCTGGAAGATACCTGACGGCAGCGCCAGTTTTGCTACCTGACGGTGATCCGCGCGGCGTGAACCGATGAAGATAGCGATAATCAGACCCAGCGTAGCCCCGGAACCGCCCAGCAGGATGTAGGAATCCAGCATCGGTTTCGCCCAGAAGTGGAACTCTTTACCAGCGGCAATCGCTGCTTCAACTGAACCGTACTGGTTGTAGAGCGCGATGTTTTCCAGTGCCCACGGGGTCATGATGCCGTTATCCAGCGCGGTCAGCGCCAGTGAACCGTGCACGCCGAAGAACCACAGCAGGGAGTTAAAGATAACGTAAGCCCAGCCCACTACGCTGCCCATTGATGCCAGCGGCGTGGAGATTGAGTCCATGATGATCTGGTGGAAGTTGCTGCCGTGGTTGGCCAGCAGCCAGGAGATAATGCCGAAGATAGACAAAATCAGGAAGCCAGGAATCAACGCGGAGAAAGAGCGTGAAACGGAGGACGGCACGCTGTCCGGCAGAGTAATGACCCAGTTGCGACGAATCACAAAGGTAAACATTTCTGCCACGATCAGGCCAATCACCATCCCGGAGATAATGTTCTGACCACCGAGCCAGTTGGCACCGACTGCATAGGCTTCACCGACGCTGTAAGGGGTCACGGTCATAAAGGCCGCCACCGCTAAAAGACCGGCGGCCATCGGGTCAACTTTTCGTTCTTCAGCTAACGCGGAACCAATGAAAAAAGGTGCCATCAGCGACATAATGCCCAACGTACCGTTGTACACGTTGCCGCCGATGGCTTTAAAGCCATTCAGGGTTTCAATGGTGGAAGCGTCTAACCGAATGCCCATAGAATAGAAAAACGAGCCTTCGCCGAAACTTAAAAAGACGTTATTGATTAAAACAAACATCGCCCCTGCGAGAGTCAACGGCATTAATTTAATAAAGCCGTTTTTGATCGCATTAATATGCGGCTGCTTTCCTATTTTAACAGCAAAAGGAAGGAGGACCTTTTCAAGAGAGCTAATAACTTGACTCATAGAAATTACCCTTAAATGCCGCAATGAAAATATTGCGGCGTAAGTGTGTGAAATAACTCTTTGACGGGAAAAATTTAAATTTTAATTAGCGGCAGCTTTTTTAATTGATGCGACTGCAGCTTTAAGCACACCCAAACCATCAATTTTGCCGTACAGCGCAGAATCGATCACTTCAACAGGTTTGTTCGGTAATAAACGTTGGATCTCAGGCAGCATGTACGCGATTTGCGGCCCCAGCAGAATGACATCTGCGTTCTGGCCTTTCTCGCCTGCCAGCGTTTCAGGAAACGCTTCGATGATGACAGGAACTTCATACTTTTCGGCCTGCGCACGCATTTTGGAAACCAGTAGCGACGTTGACATGCCCGCAGAGCAGAACAGATAGATATGTTTCTTTTCCATAGCAACTTCCCTCTTGTATGACCCTCACCATCGCCCTTCAGCCCGCTAGTGAGTGTTACTCTTGTTTGTCATTGAATAGGAGTATACGGCATGGCACAGGGAGGGGATAATTCCGAAGGAGTCACAATTGTCTCTCCTTGACCTGTCGTTTTGACTGCCCTCACATTTTAGGCAAATAATTCGCGCAAAGAAATAAGATTATTACAGACACAAAAAAACCGGCTCATTGGCCGGTTTGTGATATTGCTCAGGCAAGCAGGTAATTACGCTTTAGGGGCCTGCGGGTCGGTGTCGTACTCAGCGCAGGTCTGATAACCGGAGTTGATTACGTGTCCGGTATCATCCAGTGCAACAAAGTAGGTTTCCGCTTTACCATCCCGTTGACCCAGAATATAGGTCTGACAAGTACCACGTGCGTGGATCATCGTGACTTCAGAAGAAGGTTTACCCGCGACCTGCGCAACCTGCGCACGGCTCATGCCTTTCTTCACATCTTTTACGACCGGCTGTGTAAATTGATCGGATGTACGATCGTAAGCTGTACAGCCTGCCAGCATAGTCAATACCGCCGCTGCACTTAGAATTCCCGCTACATTCTTGTTCATATTCCGTCCTCTTGTTTATCAGCGTGTTATCTAAGCATGGAACAAAAATTCCTATTCATCAACTTTGACGACGAAGCGGTAGGTTTTTCGGAAAATTCTAATAAAACAACGATAACCTGCTAAATCGTCGCAATTTGCCGCACTCGAAACTGTGATCCTTGTCGTTTTACGCCCAAAGGGTTAGTTTTAACGAATACTCATTCTGCTTCGTTTTTGCTAATGGAGGGCGTAATGGCTCTGCAACAAGAGATTATTCAGGCGCTTGGCGTAACGCCATCAGTCGATGCCAATCATGAGATCCGCCGCAGCATCGATTTTTTGAAATCGTATCTGAAAACCAATTCGTTCCTTAAGTCTCTGGTGCTGGGGATCAGCGGCGGCCAGGACTCGACGCTGACCGGCAAACTGTGCCAGATGGCTATTTCAGAATTGCGTCAGGAAACCGGTGACGATGCGCTGCAGTTTATCGCCGTGCGCCTTCCTTATGGTGTGCAGGCCGACGAGCAAGATTGTCAGGATGCGATTGCGTTTATCCAGCCGGATCGTGTTCTCACTGTGAACATCAAAGGCGCAGTCTTAGCCAGCGAGCAGGCGTTGCGTGACGCCGGAATCGAGCTGAGCGATTTCGTTCGCGGTAATGAAAAAGCCCGCGAGCGCATGAAAGCCCAGTACAGCATCGCCGGAATGACCAAAGGCGTGGTGGTCGGCACCGATCATGCGGCAGAGGCCGTCACCGGTTTCTTCACCAAATACGGCGACGGCGGCACCGACATCAACCCGATTTTCCGCCTCAACAAGCGCCAGGGTAAGCAACTGCTCGCCACGCTTGGCTGCCCGGAACACTTATATAAGAAAGCCCCAACCGCCGATCTCGAAGACGATCGCCCTTCTCTTCCGGATGAAGTTGCCCTGGGTGTGACGTACGAAAACATCGACGATTATCTGGAAGGTAAAACGCTCGATGAGAAAATCGCTCGCACCATTGAAAGCTGGTATCTGAAAACCGAGCACAAGCGCCATACGCCGATTACAATTTTCGACGACTTCTGGAAACGGTAATTTCCGTACCTGTTGCCGGATGGCGCTGCGCTTATCCGGCCTACAAGGTAAATGTAAAACGGCAACGCAAGTTGCCGTTTTTAATGTTTGCGCCCTCTCCCGGTGGGAGAGGGTTGGGGTGAGGGCACCAGTCCGCACCGGTCAGCCAGGCCGGGTAAGGCGAAGCCGCCACCCGGAATTTGTCTCTTTTTTAACCGGCACCTCTCTGCTACACTGTATGCCTGAACAGTATCAGGAGTCTTTTGTGAGCAGGCGTCAATCCGCCCCGCGTCTTGAATTTGAAGCGGCGGCCATCTACGAATATCCCGAACATCTTCGCCCCTGGCTCGAAGCACTGCCAAAGCAGCCTGGCGTCTATTTTTTTCATGGCGAAAGCGATGCAATGCCGCTCTATATCGGCAAAAGCGTCAATCTCCGCAGCCGGGTCCTGTCGCACCTGCGCACTCCTGACGAAGCCGCCATGCTGCGCCAGTCACGACGAATTACCTGGATACAAACCGCAGGTGAACTGGGCGCGTTACTGCTGGAGGCCAGGCTCATTAAAGAACAGCAACCGTTGTTCAATAAACGTCTGCGCCGCAATCGTCAGCTGTGTTCGCTGCAAATCACTGACGGCAAACCGCAGGTGGTGTATGCCCGCGACATTGATTTTTCTCACGCGCCAAATTTATACGGGCTGTTTGCTAACCGCCGCGCGGCGCTACAGGCTCTGCAAACCCTCGCCGACGCCGAGAAGCTGTGCTACGGATTATTAGGCCTGGAATCGATGACGCGCGGACGCGCCTGTTTTCGCTCAGCGTTAAAACGCTGTGCCGGCGCATGCTGTGGCAAAGAGAGCGTGGAAGATCATCAGGCGAGATTACAAGCCGGGCTGGCTGCGCTGCGCGTGACCTGCTGGCCGTGGGAAGGCGCAATTGCGCTGAAAGAAGGTAGCCAGGCGATGACGCATTACCACATCATTCACAACTGGCTGTGGCTGGGTGCCGTCAACACCTTAAAAGATGCAACGGCCCTGCTGAAAACCCCCGCCGGATTTGATCACGACGGCTACAAAATTCTCTGTAAGCCGCTGCTCTGTGGCGAGTATGAAATTATTGAGCTTAATGCCCCGGCAGCCACGTAATTTCACTGAACAGCAACGTACCTTCGGATTCCAGTAAGCGCAGGGTATGGGTTCCGTCCTGCCAGCTTGCGCCCTGGTCGGCAGTCAGGAGTTTGTCACCTAACTGCCATGCCCCGCTCAGAACAAACGCCACGCCGCCGCGCGAGGCAAAAGTCGTAAAGGTGCGATCGGCCACCCGCACTTTGGCCTGGCAGTAATCCCGCTTCGTCATGATATTAAAATCCATCGACATCTGCCCTTCAGTGAGTTTCGCTTTCACCGGATGATCGCCCGCAAAGCTGAACGGCTGGTGACGCTTCAGGGTATGGCAAAAGGTCTGGCCCGCATCGAGGGTCACTTCGCCGCCTTCAATCAGGGTAATGACCCGATCGACGCCTGGAAAGAGAGAGAATTCGCCGTTGCTGGCGATAGAGGCAATACTGGCACGCCAGTGAAAATCACGGGTCGCAGTGGGAAAGCAACAAATCTCGCGGGTTTCGCCCGCGCCGTTTCGCCAGAGATTTACCGGCATCTTGCGGATATCAAAAAACTCCATCACCACTCCTGAAAGACGCAATCAGCGCCAGAGCGACGATACGTATAGCGTCGCTGTCTTGATTGTTATCGTTGGGTAATCACAGACGTATTATCGGCAGCGTTGCTTTGATGCCTTAGCGAAGAGAGAAAAAAAACGCTAACGCGCTGACTCTTCAGACAGTTCTTATTACCGACTACAGGAGCATACCGTGATGGCGGCGGGTGACAAGAGGGTATGAAAGAAAAAACCGCCGGACCTGTCCACAGCAATTGCGCTTATGTGAACAGGTGTCCGGCGGTCTTAATATGATGTGCTGTTTATTCAGCAGGCGGAGCCATTTTACCTTCTGGTGCCGGACGTTCTGTCAGACGCTTCTCAAAATTGGCATTAAATTGCTTTTTCTGTTCCGGGGTCAGAATGTTGTAGATCTTGTTCTGAGTCTCCATGCGGGCCAGCATTCCGGCTTTGTGCTGCTCGGCCATTTTGTCGATCTGCGCTTCAGCTTTTGCTTTATCGAAGCTGTCGCTGGCAATCAGGTCATGCATGGCGCGGCGTTCTTCCAGCGGTGGGCGTTTCATCTGGTCACGCTGGCTTTTCATGATGTCGCGAACCTGCTGTTTTTGGGCATCGGTCAGATTCAGGTCTTTAAACATCATGTCGTGATGCATACCCGGCTTGCCCTTGTGATGCATCATCATCTTGCCTTCGGTCGGTGCAGCGGTGGTCGTCGCGGTGTCCGCAGCGAACGCCATGCCGGTAGCGCCCAGAGCCAGGGTAGAAGCAACAAACAGTGCAGTTAATTTACGCATAATTGTTTTCCTTTCTTTCAGTTATTCTTCGGCGCTATGCCGTGTTGACGAGATTAACTTTACGGGGTTTATCGTCAATTAGTCAGAGCAACAGTAAAACAATGAAAGTGTAAAAAACAATTTATCGCCAAATGTGGAGAAATTAAGGATAAAACATGGAGAGTTGAAACGGAAATATTCAATATAATGATTTTAAAGAGATTATGAAGAAGTATAGCGAAGTGCAGATTAATAATAAAGCAGTTAACCAGGAATAATCTGTAAATTTTATGTGACCGGCGTAATAGATAATTTCCCTCCCGCGAAACAGAGAGGGAAATTCCGCTTCAGGTTATTTTTTCGAGCATCAATCCCGCCCGTAAGCCGAACGCTACCGACGGGTTAGGGAATAACACATACTCCGTCGTTTTCTGCACCTCGTAACGCTCCTCTCCGTCTTCAGCCAGCAAAATCCCATGTCGGAACGGCGTGAAGTTCAGAGTGTGCGCCGCCATATGCAACCGGAACGCCTCGCTGCGACGGGTGATCTGCTGCACCACCCGATAGCGCTCAACGGGTTCCGTATGTGCTTCAGGCTCGTTGCCAGAAAGCAACGCCCTCAGCGCCAGATGCGTCGGCGCAAAACGCGTCAAATCGTTGTGACCAAACGGTAACGCTTTGCCTAGCTCCAGCGTGCAGGCCAGCGCGCCGAAATGTTCGCAGGTAAAGTGAGTAAAGGTTCCGCCCGGTGACTGATGGAACACCAGCGCCTCCAGTCCCGCGTCGCCCAACCAGTGCAGGAAGCTTTCATCCCACGGCTGCTCGCGCTGCGGCAGAACGCCAAAGCGAACATGATACGAGGCGCGAATTGCCGTATGCAGATCCAGATGCCAGCGATCCTCTCCGGCTGCCGCATAGAAATCGCTGACCGCCTTTTCCAGCACGAGCACACGTTCAGTTTCTTCGCACGGCGCAAACTGCGCGGCACGCCCACCAAACATCCGATTGATGTCGCTGTTCAGATAGCGCTTGTTGTTCGCCAGTGCCACAGGATTCCCAAGTACCACCAGCACGCGGCAGCGCAATGGAATATCCCCGCGAAACAGCGCACGAAGCAGCAAATCGGCAATCTCGACCGGCGCGGTTTCATTCCCATGTACGCCCGCCGAAAGCACCAGAGAACGCGTGCTCTCCTCGAAAGGCGTCAGTTCGAGCAGCCCGTGTCCCCGCCATTGCCAGCGAAACGTCGCACCTTCACCCTCTGTTTCAACAGGTGTTTCGTCCGCCAGGGTCAGCGCCAGTAAATTCTCCATACCCTCTCCTTAGCGCTGGAACGGATAAACCGATCCCAGTTGCAGGATCGTCGTCAGAGCGTCCAGCGCTTCACGACCTTCGCGCAAAAGCTGCGGGTCGACCAAATCGGCCTGCGTCAACTGGTCGCGATAATAACGATCCACCCAGTTATTCAGCGTGTTAAACAACGTGTCATTCATCATTACCGCCGAATTCACCGCCTGCATTTCGGCTTGCGTCAGCACCACGCGCAGACGCAAACAGGCCGGTCCACCGCCGTTAGCCATACTTTCCCGCAGATCGAACACCTTCAGTTCGCTGATTGGGTTATCTGCTTTCACCAGTTCGCTCAAGTATCGCCACACGCCCTGATGATTTTGCGACTCCTGCGGCAGCACCAGCATCATGCTGCCGTCGTCACGGCTCAAAAGCTGGCTATTAAAGAGGTAGGTTTCGACCGCATCCTGCACGCTGACGGCGTGCGTTGGCACCTGAATCGGCGTAAATCCCGGCACGCGTTCGGCCAGATTCGCCAGCAATTTATCCTGCTGAGCAAACGCCTGTTCGTGACAGAACAGCACCTGGCGGTTCGACACGGCGATCACGTCGTTGTGGAACACGCCCTGATCGATAACATTTGGATTCTGCTGAGCAAAAACCACCTGCCCAGGATTAACCTGATTAAGCCGCGCCACCGCCTGGCTTGCCGCCAGCGTCTGCCGCGCCGGGTAACGCACGGGCGCATTGTGCCCGCTCTCGTCGCGTCCGTAGACAAACAGCTGTGTCGCCGGGTCGCCATAGTTGCCACCCAGACGGTTATGGTTCGCTGCCCCTTCATCGCCAAACATCGCGACCTGCGGAAGCGCCTCGTGAACGCTAAACCGTTCTGCGTTGTTGAAAATCGCACGCAGCACGCGCTCGGTGGTCACCGCCTCAGTCGCACGATGGAATTTGTTATTCAGGTTCGCGACGGTGAGATGCACTTTGCCATCCAGCGTATCCGCCGAAGGGGCAACGGTGGCCGCATTAGCGACCCACATGGACGAGGCAGAACTGGCTGCCGACAGCAGGTGCGGCACCTGCGTTCCGGCTTTTTCTACCACCTGTTCGTCGCTACCGCTAAACCCGAGCTGGCGCAAAACCTCAACGTTCGGGCGCTCCTGCGGCGGGATCACCGCCTGCGGGAAACCGGCATCCGCCAGGGCTTTCATCTTTTGCAGGCCCTGCTTCGCCGCCAGTTTCGGATTGGAAATCTGGAAGCGGTGCTTCGTTGAGGCTTCATTGCCAAACGACAGCCCGGCATAGTGGTGAGTCAGCCCCACCAGCCCGTCAAAGTTGACCTCATGCGCTTTCATGACGATCCCCTTGCGTAAAATCGAGCCCCGGATTGAGACTTTCCGGCAGGGTCAGAGCAGGCGTTTCGAGGCTCGCCATCGGCCACGCGCAGTAATCCGCCGCATACCAGGCGCTGGCACGATGGTTGCCCGAGGCGCCCACGCCACCGAACGGCGCGGTACTTGCCGCACCGGTCAGCGGTTTGTTCCAGTTGACAATCCCGGCGCGCGCTTCAATCAGCAGCGTGTCGAACTTCTCACGGTCCGGGGAGATCAGCCCGCTCGACAGGCCGTAGCGGGTGTTGTTCGCCATCGCAATGGCTTGATCGAAATCGTCGTAACGCCAGACGCAGAGCAGTGGCCCGAAGGTCTCTTCATCCGGGACATTGCTCGCCCCGCTCATCTCCACAATCCCCGGCGCCAACAGCGACGTCCCCGATTGGACAAGCTTCGGCTCCAGCAGGCTTTTCCCGCCGCGCGCCACGTGTTCATGCCAGGCCTTAACCACGTTGCTCGCCGCCTGTTCAGAAATCAGTCCGCCGATAAACGGCTGCGGATCGGCGTCCCATGCGTCGGGAACCAGACGCGCACTCACTTCCACTAACCGCGCCAGGAACGCATCGCCCTGTGCTCCGCGCTTGACCAGCAGACGGCGCGCGCAGGTGCAGCGCTGTCCGGCAGTGACAAACGCCGACTGGATGGTCAGATGCACGGCGGCGTCGATATCGTCCACGTTGTCGACAATCAGCGGGTTGTTGCCGCCCATCTCCAGCGCCAAAATTTTCTCCGGCTGCCCCGCCAGCTGGCGATGCAGCTGATAACCCGTGCCTGCGCTACCGGTAAACAGCAGTCCGTCGATATCACTCAATGCGCTCAGCGCCTGACCGGTTTCGCGTCCACCCTGCACCAGGTTCAGCACGCCCGGCGGCAGACCGGCCTGCTCCCACAGTTTGACTACCGCCTCGCCGCTCCACGGCGTCAGCTCGCTCGGTTTGAAAATCACGGTATTGCCCGCCAGCAGCGCAGGCACAATGTGGCCGTTCGGCAGATGGCCAGGGAAGTTATATGGGCCAAACACCGCCAGCACGCCATGCGGGCGGTGACGCAAGGTCGCCGCGCCGTCGGCCATATCCGTGCGTTGCTCGCCGGTGCGGGTGTGGTAGGCCTTCACCGAAATGGCGATTTTGTTGATCATCGCCGTGATTTCGGTCGCCGCTTCCCAGCGCGGTTTACCGGTTTCGCGGGCGATAATGCTGGTCAGCTCGACTTTGTTGGCTTCCAGCAACGTCGCAAATTTCTCAACCACCGCCTGACGCAGACTAAACGGCTGTTTCGCCCACGCCGGGAATGCGGCACGCGCCGCTTTACACGCCTGTTCCACCTGCGCGGCGCTGGCATCGGTTCCGGCCCACAGCGCTTCTTTACCTACCGGATTGGTTTTCTCGCGGCGTTCGCCTTCGCCCGTCACCCAGTCGCCATTAATCCATAAACTCATGCTGTTTTCTCCTCGGGGCAGAGTCGCACCAGGCGAACCGTGTCGCCTGCGCTACATTTCAGGGCATCCAGCTGGGCTGCGGTCAGCACCAGACGTTCACATTTTGGATTCGCGCGGATCAGCATGGCGCGAAAATGGTCGTATTGTTCATTCGCCACCAGACAGGCCGGCCATTCACCTGGCGCTGGCTGCCCTTCGGCGACCGTCACCAGGCGGCTTTTGCGGATCGCACGCACGCGATCGATATCGCACTCCAGCGTCGGGCCGCCATCAAAAATATCGACGTAATTACGGTAGCGGAAACCCTCTTTCTCCAGCACCGCACGCGCCGGGGCGGTTTGCGGATGGACTTCACCAATCACCGCCTGCGCTTCGGGGCTAAGGAAATCGGTATAAATTGGATGTTTCGGCATCAGCTCGGCGATAAACGCCTTCTGCCCGGTGCCGCACAGATAGTCCGCACGGCTGAACTCCATCGAGAAGAAGCGCTCGCCGAGGCTTTCCCAGAATGGGGAGTAGCCTTTGTCGTCGATCACGCCGCGCATCTCTGCCACCACTTTTTCGTTAAAGCGATCGCGGAAGGCGGCCATAAACATAAAGCGCGATTTAGAGAGCAAGTAGCCGTTGCCCTCTTTGCGCCATTCAGGATCGAGGAACAGTGTGCAAAGCTCGCTGCTGCCGGTGTGATCGTTGCTGAGAGAGAGCGTCGGCAGCGCGTTGTAGATGTTCAGCTCCTTCGAGGCGTGAACCAGCGTGCCGACCCGGTAGTTGTACCAGGGTTCGTTGAGGCCGACCGCCACTTCGATGGCGCAAATTCCGGCCACGGTTCCTGTGTCAGTATCTTCCAGAACAAAGACGTATCCCTGTTCGCTTTTCGGCACCGTCCCAAGCCATGTGTTAATGGCGCGCTCAATACGCGCCGACAGCGTTTTTTCGTCGGCAGGAAGCGAGGTCAGCCCGCCTCCCGTCTTACCGGCAAGCTGCATGAGTCCGGCAAGATCGCCGCGCTCAACGGGACGGATGACCATCATGATGACACCCCGGATTTCACCTGTTCACAGGCCAGCGCAAAGCGGTCTAATCCGGTGGTGACTTCTTCTTCACTGACCACCAACGCGGGGGCAAATCGCACCACGTTGGCGCCCGCGATGAGCACCATCACACCCGCTTTTGCTGCTTCCTGTGAAATAAGTTTAGCTTTTCCGGCAAATTCAGCCGTCAGTTCGCAGCCAATTAACAGCCCCAGACCGCGAATTTCTTTGAACATGCCGACCTTGCTGTTGATCGCATTCAGGCGCTCAACAAACCAGTCGTGACGCTGCTTCACGCCGTTCAGCACTTCTGGCGTGTTGATAATATCCAGCACCTGTCCGGCGACCGCCGAGGCCAGCGGGTTACCGCCGTAAGTGGTGCCGTGGGTGCCGACGACCATCACGCTGGCGCATTTGTTGGTGGTCAGCATTGCGCCTATCGGGAAGCCGCCGCCCAACGCTTTCGCCGTCGACAGCACGTCAGGCGTGACGCCGTAGTGCATGTAGGCATACAGCTCGCCGGTGCGACCCACGCCGGTCTGGACTTCATCAAAGATCAGCAGCGCGTTGTGCTGATCGCACAGCTCGCGCAGACCTTGCAGGAAGGCTTTCTCCGCCGGGACCACACCGCCCTCGCCCTGCATCGGCTCGACGATCACCGCACAGGTATTGTCGTTAATCAGCTCTTTAGCGGATTGCAGATCGTTAAACACCGCGTGACGAATATCCGGCGGTAACGGGGCGAAATCCTGCGAATAGGCCGGTTGTCCACCGGCGCTGACGGTAAACAGCGTGCGTCCGTGGAAGGCATTTTTGAAGGCCACAATTCCGCTTTTCTGCGCGCCGAAGTGGTCGTGAGCATATTTACGCGCCAGCTTCAGGGCCGCTTCGTTGGCCTCCGCGCCAGAGTTACAGAAGAAGATTTTTTCGGCAAAGGTGGCGTCGATCAGCTTTTTCGCCAGCCGCAGCGCAGGCTCGTTGGTGTAGCCGTTTCCGGTGTGCCAGAACTTCGCCGCCTGATCGTTCAGCGCCTGGCGCAGCGCCGGGTGTGCGTGTCCCAGCGCGTTCACCGCAATCCCGCCCGCAAAGTCGATATACTCTTTGCCTGCTTGATCCCACAGGCGTGAGCCCTCCCCGCGTACCGGAATAAAAGCCGCCGGAGCGTAAACCGGCATCATCCATTCATCAAAATTTTCACGCGTAATTGACAGAGACATAGCGACCTCATCCGGTAAATAATAAGTTGTTTAAATGTTAAATAATTGAGTGTTTGCACTGTGAATGTAGATTGCAGAGTTCGTGCCAGCCAGCGATAAAAATGCATAAACGGGATGAGGTGACAGAATATCAACATGTTAGGACATGGAGTTATTCACTGTTAGTGCATAATAAGTGAATATTTTTACCACAAGCGGCGGTTGGCGGGACGAAAACGAGAAATATTATGCACAGGCAAAATATAATTCTGGAATTGTGATCGCTGGCGAAATTTATCGACCGTTTACGCCCTGTTTGAGGGCAAGGCGCGTCGAAATGGTGCAAAAATTGCACCAATGGGACGATCTGTTGCAGTTATTGGCCGAACCCGATAACAGGCGGCGCAAATTCTGCTACCATCCATGCACTATTCACCTTGCATTGGCAGCGACTATGAAATTTGTCTCTTTTAATATCAACGGCCTGCGCGCCCGCCCTCACCAACTGGAAGCGATTGTCGAACAACATCAACCAGACGTGATCGGCCTGCAGGAGACAAAAGTTCACGACGATATGTTCCCCCTCGAAGATGTTGCGAAGCTGGGTTACAACGTCTTTTATCACGGGCAGAAAGGCCATTACGGCGTCGCGCTGTTAACGAAAGAGACGCCGGTCTCCGTGCGTCGCGGCTTCCCAGGCGATGACGACGACTCACAGCGTCGCATTATCATGGCGGAAATCCCTTCACCTATTGGCAATATTACGGTGATCAACGGTTATTTCCCGCAGGGGGAGAGCCGCGACCATCCGACCAAATTCCCGGCGAAAGCCAAGTTCTACCAGGATCTGCAAGATTATCTGAACACCGAGTTGAACAAAGACAATCCGGTGCTGATTATGGGCGACGTGAATATCAGCCCAACGGATCTGGATATCGGCATCGGGGAAGACAGCCGCAAACGCTGGCTGCGCACCGGTAAATGCTCCTTCTTGCCGGAAGAGCGCGAGTGGATGGACAGACTGAAGGGTTGGGGTCTGGTGGATACCTTCCGCAGCGCAAACCCGGATACACAGGATCGTTTCTCGTGGTTTGATTACCGTTCCAAAGGTTTTGACGACAACCGTGGTCTGCGCATCGACCTGCTGCTGGCAAGCCAACCGCTGGCTGAGCGCTGCATCGAAACCGGAATCGATTACGACATTCGCAGCATGGAAAAGCCGTCCGATCACGCGCCGGTTTGGGCGAAATTCAAACTGTAATTACCGGTGAAAACGCAAAAAATCCTCTTCCTGTGCGCCCTGTTGGGCGCATTTGCTTTGCTTATCGCGCTCCTGCCACCGGGCTTTCTCTCTCTCGAATCACTCCGATCGCACCGGCTGATGCTGGTTGATTACGTCCATCGCGCCCCGGTGCAAAGTGCCGCCCTCTATTTCGCCCTGTATGTGCTGGTGTCTGCCTTTTCGATTCCCGGCGCGGCGCTGTTGACGCTGCTGGGCGGAGCGCTGTTCAGCTTCTGGGAAGGGATGGTACTGGTGTCGTTCGCTTCCACGCTGGGAGCAACGCTGGCGATGCTTGCCAGCCGCTATGTGCTGCGCGAATGGGTACAACGCCGCTTCGTTAAACCGATGCGGACGGTGAACGAAGGCGTGGCGCGCGACGGCGCATTTTATCTGTTTGCCCTGCGCCTGATGCCGGTGTTCCCGTTCTTTTTGGTTAATCTGCTTTCAGGATTAACGTCTATTGGCGTAGCGCGCTACTGGTGGGTTAGCCAGCTGGCGATGCTGCCTGCGACGGTGATTTTCCTCAACGCCGGGCGCGAACTGGGGGAGTTGACGTCCCTGCGCGATATTCTGTCGCCGGGAATGCTTATCGCCTTTACACTATTAGGGCTATTGCCGCTGGTCACCCGCTGGCTCTTCACTCGTTTTTCCCCTTCATCTCATTAACAGGGAGGCATTATGCGCCGTGTGCGTTCTTGCATGTTTCTGACCGGGCTGCTGCTGGCAACCCCGGCCCTCGCCGCCAGTGACTGGCAGACTATTCAACAGCAAGCCAAAGGTCAGACGGTCTGGTTTAACGCCTGGGGCGGTGACCCTGCGGTGAATCGGTATCTCGACTGGGTGAGCGAGGAGATGAAAACTCACTACGCGATTAACCTGAAAATTGTGCATCTGGCTGACGCCGCCGATGCGGTGAAACGTATCCAGACCGAATTTCAGGCCGGACGCACGACCAAAGGTTCAGTCGATTTGCTGTGGGTCAATGGCGAGAACTTCCGCACGTTAAAAGAGGCGAATCGGCTGCAAACGGGCTGGGCGCAAATGCTGCCAAACTGGCAGTATGTCGATACCACCAAACCGGTAACCGAAGATTTTGCCATCGCCACTGACGGCGCAGAATCCCCGTGGGGCGCGGCGCAGCTGACCTTTATTGCCCGCAAATCTACGCTCTCAGCGTCACTGCGCGATCCTGCTACCCTGCTCGACTACGCAAAACAACATCCAGGCAAAGTGACTTATCCGCGCCCGCCTGATTTTACCGGCACTGCGTTTGTGGAACAGCTCCTGCTGAACCTGACAACAACGCCGGATGCGCTGAAAACTGCGCCCGACCCGCACACCTTTAACGCCGTCACCGCCCCGCTGTGGCGTTATCTGGATCAGCTTCACCCGCAACTCTGGCGCGAAGGCAAAGATTTCCCGCCGTCACCCGCGCGCATGGACGCCCTGCTCGCCAGCGGCAATCTGAATCTCTCCCTGACCTTTAATCCGGCGCACGCACAGCAAAAAGTCGCCAGCGGTGAACTGCCTGCTGACACTTTCAGCTTCGGCTTTGCCGACGGAACGATTGGGAATGTGCATTTCGTGGCGATCCCGGCCAACAGCAGCGTCAGCGCGGGGGCCAAAGTGGTTGCCAATTTCCTGCTCTCACCCGATGCGCAAATTCGCAAAGCTGACCCAAAAATCTGGGGAGATCCGAGCGTGCTGGACCCGCAAAAATTGCCTGCTGAACAGGCCAGCGCACTGCGCCAGTTTATTCCGGCGGGCTTACCGACCATGCAGCCTGAGCCGCACGCGGCTTGGGTGAACGCCCTGGAGCAGGAATGGTTGCGTCGCTACGGCACCCGCTAGGCTGGCTGGTGTGGCTGGCGATAGTCGCCATTTACGCGCCGCTGTTCCCCGCCACCGTGATGCTGTTGGAACCGGCGTTATCCGTCGCCGGATGGCAATCCCTGTTTAGCGATCCGCAACTGCCCCAGGCGCTGCTCGCCACCCTGGTCTCCACGGCAATCGCCACCGTCGGTTCGCTGTTTATCGCCCTCTGCATTGTGGCGGCGCTGTGGCCCGGAAAGCGCTGGCAGCAGATGAACGCCCGTCTGCCGTGGCTGTTGGCCGTCCCGCACGTCGCGTTCGCCACCAGCGTGCTGCTGCTCTTCGCAGAAGGCGGCGCGTTTTATCAGCTTTGCAGCGCCTGTTCGCCTCTGTTGGATCGCTACGGAATCGGCCTCGGCCTGACGCTTGCGGTTAAAGAGAGCGCCTTTGTGCTGTGGGCGATCTACGCCGTGCTGCCGGAAAAGACGCTGGCGCAGAAAATGGTGGTGCTGCAAACCCTCGGCTATTCGCGCCTTCAGGGGCTGCTGTGGCTGGTGTTGCCGACAATTGCTCCGGCGCTGGGTGCAGTGATGCTGGCGGTCATCGCCTGGTCGTTGTCGGTGGTGGATGTCGCGATAATTCTCGGACCGGGCAACCCGCCAACGCTCGCGGTGCTGGCCTGGCAGTGGCTCAGCCAGGGCGATGTGGATCAGCACATCAAGGGGACATTGCTGTGTCTGGTTTTACTTTTGCTGCTGGCTCTTTTTACCGGCGCTAGTTACGGGTTGTGGAAACTTTGGCGGCCTTCTGTTCCTGCGGTTTCCGGTCAGCGCCACGTCGCCGGGCCTCCAGTTACTGGAACCACTTTTAGCTGGCTGCTGCCGCTCAGCGGGCTGATATGCGCCGTGGTGCTGCTCCTGCTGGCAAAACAGAGTGATTTTGACGTTGTACCGTTCAACGTCAGCCTCTCTTTCGCCCTGATGTCGGCACTGATTGCGCTGGGCACTGTCCTGCTGTGGCTGGAGTGGGGGCCATCGCGCGGCACACTCTGCTTATGGTTGCCGCTGGCATTGCCCGCCCTGCCGCTGGTGTCCGGGCAGTACAGTCTGGCATTGTCTCTTGGCTTTGACGGGAGCTATTCTGCGGTGCTGTGGGGACATCTGCTGTGGGTGCTGCCGTGGACGCTTCTGGTGTTACAACCCGCCTGGCGCAGGCTCGATCCTCGACTTATTTTGATCGCCAAAACCCTCGGAATGCATCGAGGTAAAATATTCTGGCGCATCAAATGTCCGCTGCTGGTGCGCCCTATTCTGATCGCTTTTGCCACCGGGTTTTCGGTGAGCATGGCGCAATACATGCCGACGCTGTGGCTCGGGGCCGGGCGTTTCGCCACGCTCACCACGGAAGCCGTGGCGCTTAGCAGCGGTGGCAGTAGCGCCATACTTGCGGGACGCGCGCTGTGGTTGCTGGCCCTGACTGCGGCAGCATTTGCCCTCGCGGCAGGATTATCCCGCCTCGCAGGCCTCTATCGACAAGGGCTACGCTGATGTTGACCGTCAAAAATCTTACTCTTAGACCGCTTCTGCGCGAGGTGAATTTCAGCGTTGAACGCGGCGAAATCCTCACCCTGATGGGGCCTTCGGGCAGCGGAAAATCGAGTCTGTTTGCGTGGATGGTCGGCGCACTGTCCACCGATTTTCACGCGCAGGGCGAGCTGTGGCTCGACGATGAGCGTCTGGATGCGCGCCCGGTCGAAAAACGGGGGATTGGGATTTTGTTCCAGGACGCGCTGCTGTTCGATCACTTTAGCGTCGGACAAAATCTGATGCTGGCGCTCCCGGCGCACGTTCGAACGGCGCGGCGTGAGCAGGTTGAACAGGCTCTGGCAAGTGCAGGTATGGAGGGGTTTTATGCCAGCGATCCGGCGACGCTGTCGGGCGGTGAGCGCGCTCGCATCAGTCTGCTCCGCGCCCTGCTGGCGCAACCGCAGGCGCTGCTGCTGGACGAACCCTTTAGTCGCCTGGATAAGAAACTGCGGGAAACATTCAGAACCTGGGTGTTCGGACAAGTTCACGCACTCAATATCCCGGTGGTACTGGTGACGCACGATGAAGACGATATTCCGGCGGATGGCCGGGTAATTCAGCTCGCCGGGTGGCAATAAACCCTGTGCTAACGCAAGGAATTCTGTTTAGGGGAAGACGAAAATGACGCACCTTTTATTTCACGTCAGGTTCTTCGATGAAACGTGTTTCTCAACTGACCGCGCTGGCACTTTGTCTTGCCAGTTTCTCCACTTTCGCCGCTGATATGGCCTCTTCTGTGACGCTGGCCCAGCTGCAACAGCAGCATGGCGCGGTAATCGACACCCGTGCCAGCGCCTTCTATAACGGCTGGCCGCAAACGCTGTCCGGCACCTCCGGGCATGAACCCGCCGCCCTGAACCTGTCAGCCAACTGGCTGAAAATCATGAGCGATGAGCAGCTCGCCGACTGGGCCAAACAACATAATCTCGCGCCGGCTTCCGCCATCGGCCTGTACGGCAGCGATGCGGATAACCAGGCGGTGAAAGCACGCCTCGCCAAAGCCGGGTATCAGCACGTTTCCACCCTGGGCGATGCGCTGCAAAATGCCGATCGTCTGCAGCGCCTGCCGCATTTCGAACAGCTGGTGTATCCCGAGTGGCTGCATCAGTTGATGCAGGGCAAAAAAGTCGCTGCCGCTCCTGCAGGCGATTATAAAATTATCGAAGCTGCCTGGGGGGCACCAAAATTCTATCTGCTGAACCACATCCCGGGCGCAGGCTATATCGATACCAACGACGTGGAAAGCGAGCCGCTGTGGAATAAAGTTTCTGACGACAAACTGAAAGCGCTGCTGGCAAAACAAGGTATTCGCCACGACACCACCGTGATTCTGTATGGTCGCGACGTGTATGCCGCGGCGCGTGTGGCGCAGATTATGCTCTACGCGGGAGTGAAAGATGTGCGTCTTCTGGATGGCGGCTGGAAAACCTGGTCCGACGCCGATCTGCCGGTCGAGCGCGGAATGCCAGCGAAAGTGACACCAGCCAATGATTTCGGCACACCGATTCCAGGCCAGCCGCAGCTGATGGTGGATATGGAACAGGCGCGCGGGATGCTGCATCGCAAAGACGCGTCGCTGGTGAGCATTCGTTCATGGCCGGAATTCACCGGCGAAACCAGCGGCTACAGCTACATCAAGCCAAAAGGTGAAATTGCGGGCGCACGCTGGGGCCATGCGGGCAGCGATGCCACCCATATGGAAGATTTCCACAACCCGGACGGCACCATGCGCAGCGCCGATGATATCGCCGCGATGTGGAAAGAATGGAATATTCTGCCCGATCAGCACGTCGCCTTCTACTGCGGCACCGGCTGGCGCGCGTCAGAAACCTTCATGTACGCGCGTGCGATGGGCTGGAAAAACGTCTCGGTCTATGACGGCGGGTGGTACGAATGGAGCAGCCACCCAAGTAACCCGATCACCACCGGTCCGTTGACGCCGGAAAGCACCCTTTAAGGTTTGATCGCTTTCAGGGTCTGATACCCGCTGCAGATGCGCGTTGTGGTGGTGAGCCAGCACAACGCGCCAAAGATCCAGGCGAATAGCGTAAAGTGCGCCGGAAACAGGCAGCACAGCACGAACAACGCGATGGTCTCCGTCCCCTCCGTTAATCCCCCGATGTAATAAAACGACTTATGCGCATAGCCTGGGTTATCAATATCGTGCTTTGCAGCCAGCGCTGCAAAGGCCAGAAAACTGCTGCCGGTGCCGATAAACGCAAACAGTAGCCAGGCGGCGGCCAGCGCGTTTTCCAGCGGTGCGGCGAGTGCAAAACCAAACGGCACCAGGGCATAAAACAGAAAATCGAGTGCGATATCGAGAAATCCGCCCGCGTCCGATAATCCGCGACGCCTGGCCAGAGCGCCGTCCAGCCCGTCGAATAAGCGATTCAGTATAATGGCGACCAGCGCGGCGACATACCAGCCCAACGCCAGAAAAGGCAGGGCCAGTACGCCGATAGCAAAACCTGCCAGCGTCATGCCGTCGGCGCTGATGTACGGCTTATCAATCAGCGCCACCAAGCGGTTGAGCGCAGGTTTAAGGCGAGGATGAAGATGACGATCAAACATGCGGTTTTCCTTTGGATGCGTCGCAAAGGCCCTGGGATGGGATCTCCAGCGCGGCGTTAAAACGCGCCGAGAGATTCTGAAACGCAATCAAGGCCGTCATTTCGGTGATGTGTTCATCGCTGTAATAGCGCTTCAATTCGGTTTTGATTGCATCTGTGACCTGCGGCGGCGTGGCGGTCACTGCTTCGGCGTAATCCAACGCGGCACGATCCTCCGGGCTGAACAGCGCAGACTCTCGCCAGTCGCTCACCGCCTGAACCTTATCCAGCGCGCCGCAGCGTTCGGCCAGACGCAGGCTGTTGGCGTCAATACAAAACGCGCAGTGACAGAGCTGCGAAATGCGGGTCATCAGCAGCGCACGCAACTTAGGTTCCAGTCGTGCATTTTTGCGTTCCAGAAAACCGACAAACAGCGCCACCAGCCAGAAAAGACGCGGCATTCTTCCCCACCAGCGGGTGGGATTGAGCACCACACCGAAGTGTTTTTTCTGCATTGCTGCAATGGGCTTTAGGCTAGCGGGGATGGATTTTACGGGCTGGACCCAGGCGGATGTTTCTTTCACCGAACGCTCCTGATGGCTGGACTCTTTGCAAGTCGACGATAATATGTCGTTTTTAAACTGCAATTATTGACGACCATGCTGAAAACTCTCGATGTTGTTGCCGCCATCCTTGAAAAAGAAGGCAAAATTCTTCTCGCCCAGCGCCCTGCACAAGCGGATCAACCTGGAATGTGGGAGTTCGCTGGCGGTAAAGTTGAAGCCGATGAAACGCAGCCCGAGGCGCTGTCCCGCGAGCTGCGCGAAGAGTTAGGGATAGAAGCGCAGCCGACGCAGTACGTTGCCAGCCATCAGCGGGAAGTCTCCGGGCGGCTGATTCATCTGCACGCCTGGTACGTCCCGACCTTCAGCGGCGAGCCGACCGCGCACTATCACAGCAATCTGGTGTGGTGTACGCCGCAGGAGGCGTTCGCGTATGATCTCGCGCCCGCCGATATTCCGCTGCTGGAAGCCTTTATCCTTTTACGCGCCGCCAGACCAGCGGATTCGTGCTGATGGTTTTCTCATCGCGCTGACACTGAAGCAGCACGCCGTCGGCTTTCACCACTGCCCCTTCCGAATAGTTCTGATCCTGATAGATGCAGCACTGATTGCAGGGCTGCGCGCGCTGACCACTGGAGCTGAAGACTTCAGGCGGTACGTTAACTTCGACGTCCGGGCGAATGCGGTCGGCCTGAGCCCCTGCGGATAAAAGAGCAAACAGCGCGGTAATCACGTAACGGTTCATAGACGTCTCTTCCTGTTGTGTCCTGATAATGACTATAACGGCTCTTCAGCGTTGAACCTTTAATTTCTCGCGTCATCGTTTTTAGTTATGACGCAGGGCCGCTGATTAATTTCACTTTCATGACCAATTTTCCCTTGCCTCGCAAAGCGGAACGGGTGGTATAGTCGAAAACGACCACAAATCACCCACACAACACACAAAATTAGAAAAATTTTTATAAGAGGTTCTTATATCTATGGATCAGACACGCTCTCTGGAATCGTTTCTTACCCACGTTCAACAGCGCGACCCGCATCAGAGCGAGTTTGCCCAGGCCGTTCGGGAAGTCATGACCACCCTTTGGCCTTTCCTTGAAGAAAACCCGCGTTATCGTCAGATGTCCCTGCTTGAACGCCTGGTTGAACCCGAACGTGTGATTCAGTTCCGCGTGGTGTGGGTGGACGACAAAAATCAGGTGCAGGTGAACCGCGCGTGGCGCGTCCAGTTCAGTTCCGCGATTGGTCCGTTCAAAGGCGGAATGCGCTTCCACCCTTCCGTGAACCTGTCGATCCTGAAGTTCCTCGGCTTTGAGCAGACCTTTAAAAACGCGCTGACCACCCTGCCAATGGGCGGCGGTAAAGGCGGCAGCGATTTCGACCCGAAAGGCAAAAGCGAAGGCGAAGTGATGCGTTTCTGCCAGGCGCTGATGACGGAGTTGTATCGCCATCTCGGCCCGGACACCGATGTGCCTGCGGGCGATATCGGCGTGGGCGGACGCGAAGTCGGGTTTATGGCCGGGATGATGAAAAAACTTTCTAACAACAGCGCCTGCGTGTTTACCGGGAAAGGGCTGTCATTTGGCGGGAGTCTGATCCGCCCGGAAGCGACGGGTTACGGCCTGGTGTACTTCACCGAAGCGATGTTAAAACGTCACGGCCTGGGCTTCGAAGGAATGCGCGTGGCGGTGTCGGGCTCCGGCAACGTGGCGCAATATGCTATCGAAAAAGCAATGCAATTTGGCGCACGCGTGGTGACGGCGTCGGACTCCAGCGGCACGGTGGTGGACGAAGCGGGCTTTACAGCCGAAAAACTGGCGCGCCTGTGCGAAATCAAAGCCAGCCGCGACGGTCGCGTAGCGGATTACGCGCGCGAATTTGGCCTGACCTATCTGGAAGGCAAGCAGCCGTGGGCGGTGCCGGTGGATATCGCCCTGCCGTGCGCAACGCAGAACGAACTGGATGTGGACGCTGCCCGCTTGCTTATCAAAAACGGCGTGAAAGCGGTGGCGGAAGGGGCGAATATGCCGACCACGATCGAAGCAACAGATCTGTTCCTCGAAGCAGGTGTGTTGTTCGCACCGGGTAAAGCAGCGAACGCCGGTGGCGTGGCAACGTCAGGGCTGGAGATGGCGCAAAACGCCGCGCGTCTGGGCTGGAAAGCCGAGAAAGTGGATGCGCGTTTGCATCACATCATGCTGGATATTCATCATTCGTGTGTGGAGTACGGTGGTGAAGCGGAGCAAACCAACTACGTGCGCGGCGCGAATATCGCCGGATTCGTGAAAGTGGCCGATGCGATGATTGGGCAAGGGGTGGTTTAAGCCGCACCATCGTGTGTTGCCGGGTGGCGGCTTCGCCTTACCCGGCCTACGTGCGTGGTGTTGTAGGCCCGGTAAGCGCAGCGCCACCGGGCGTTTTTCAGGCCGCACAACCATTGCCGGGTGACGGCTCCGCCTTACCCGGCCTGCGTTCATGGTGTTGTAGGCCCGGTAAGCCCAGCGCTACCGGGCGTTTTAGGCCGCACTCTTCTTCTTAAACTTTTTCCTGGCGTCACCGCCGCCCGGTGCCACCATCCCTCTGAACGATTTCACCGGCGTATTGCGCGCCTGGTTAATCAACTCAAATAGCGTCCCCACCAGCGGCTGCATAAAGTCCTGATAGCGGCACTGCTTCTCGCTGATTTGCGTCAGGATCGACTCCCAGTGCGCCGTCATATCCGGTCGCGCAGCCAGTTCCGGCAGGGAGTGAATCAACGCCCGCCCCGGATCGGTCGAATGGATATAGCGCCCTTTTTTAATCAGGAAACCACGCTTAAACAGCAGCTCGATAATTCCCGCGCGCGTCGCTTCGGTGCCTAATCCGTCGGTCGCACGGAGGATCTTTTTCAGATCTTTGTCCTGCACAAAACGGGCAATTCCGGTCATCGCCGAAAGCAACGTGGCGTCGGTAAAGTGGCGCGGCGGCTGGGTTTGTCGCTCGATCACTTCACCCTTTTCACACAGCAGTTCGTCGTCTTTTGCGACCACTGGCAGCGGCGTGCCGTCGTTTTCTTCGTCGCGCTCTTTATTCCCGAGCAGCGTGCGCCAGCCCGCTTCCGCCAGGAAACGCGCTTTAGCAACGAATTTGCCTTTGGCGATCTCCAGCTCAATCACACATTTGCGGAATACCGCATCCGGGCAGAATTGCATCAGATACTGACGCGCCACCAGGTTATAGATCTTCGCTTCGTTCTCGCTGAGATTAACGTTGCTGGCGCGCGCCGTCGGGATAATCGCATGGTGCGCGTCGACTTTTTTGTCATCCCAGCAGCGGTTGCGGGTGTCCGGGTTCACGGCGGGCTGCGGGAGCAGGTCCGGCGCGTGAACGCCAATCGCATTCAGCACCGCGTGGCGCCCGGCGAAATGCTCTTCCGGCAGGTAACGGCTGTCTGAACGCGGATAGGTAATCAGCTTGTGGGTTTCGTACAGTTTTTGACAGATATCGAGCACGTTCTGCGCACTCATGCCGAAGCGTTTACCGGCCTCAATCTGCAACGCAGAGAGAGAAAACGGCAGCGGTGCGGGTTCTGATTCCCGTTTATCGTTATAGCTGGTGACTATTGCCGGCTGGCCGCCGATACGGTTGACCACATGATCCGCCAGCGGACGATGCAGCAGTCTACCCTCTTCATCCTGGTACGATTCGCAGGCATCGCTCGGCTGCCAGGTGGCGGTAAAACGTTCGTCTTTCGGAGTGACGATATGCGCTTTCACCTCGAAGAAATCTTTCGCCACGAAGTTTTCGATCTCTTCATCGCGGCGTACCACCAGCCCAAGCACTGGCGTCTGGACGCGCCCGACGGAGAGCACGCCCTGATAACCGGCGTTACGTCCCAGAATCGTGTAAGCACGTGTCATGTTAATGCCGTACAGCCAGTCGGCGCGGGCTCGCGCGAGGGCCGAAACGCACAGCGGGATAAATTCGCTGTTGGCGCGCAGACGCGTAATCGCACGCTCCACCGCCTGCGGGTTGAGATCGTTGATCAGGCAGCGCTGAACCTGCTGACGCTTTTCCGGCGCCAGTTCGAGGTAGTCGAGCACCTCGTCCACCAGAAGTTGCCCTTCCCTGTCCGGGTCACCCGCGTGAACCACTTCTTCGGCATCGTGGAGAAAACGTTTGATGACGTTAAGCTGTTTGGTGACGGAGGGACGCGGCTGCAGTTTCCACTTTTCCGGCACGATCGGCAGATCGTTGAGATTCCAGCGCGCGTAACGGCTGTCGTAGACATCCGGCTGCGCCTGTTCGAGCAGGTGACCGATACACCAGGTGACCACCTGTCCGTTTCCGCATTCGATAAAGCCGTCGCCCTTGCGATGCGGCTTGGGCAGCACATCGGCAATCGCACGGGCCAGGCTCGGCTTTTCCGCAATAAACAAACGCATCGAATTAACGGATCTCAATCATCGGACGACCGCCGCGCGCGCTGACCAGCTCGCCAATGGCGCTCAGGTTGATGCCGTATTCGGCGGCAGTGGCTTTGACTTCAGCTTCCGCGTCAGGGGTAACGGCCAGCAGCAGACCGCCGGAGGTTTGCGGATCGCACAGCAGATCGCGCCACTCTGTCGGCATGTCGCCCATCAGATGACCGTAGCTGGCAAAGTTACGCTGCGTACCGCCCGGCACCGCGCCCTGCGCAATGTACTCTTCCACGCCAGGTAGTTTTGGAATGTCCTGATACCAGACCTGCGCCTGAACGCCGGCACCCTGGCAGACTTCGCTCAGGTGACCGAGCAGACCAAAACCGGTGACGTCGGTCATCGCTTTGACGCCGTCGATATTGGCAAATGCCGCGCCCGCCAGGTTCATCTGGCACATCACTTCCGTGGCGAGGCCGATATGTTCTGGCTTAAGCAGGGATTTTTTCTCCGCAGTCGTGAGCACACCAATCCCCAGCGGTTTGGTGAGGAAAAGTTTGCAGCCTTCCTGCGCGGTACTGTTGCGCTTCACGCGCTCGGTCGGCACCACGCCGGTGACGGCGAGGCCGAAGATCGGTTCTGGCGCGTCGATGGAGTGTCCACCCGCCAGCGCGATGCCCGCCTGCTGGCAGGCAAAGCGACCGCCTTCGATCACTTCGCGCGCAATTTCTGGTGGAATAGTGTTGATTGGCCAGCCGAGAATGGCGATTGCCATAATCGGTTTACCGCCCATCGCGAAGATGTCGCTGATGGCGTTGGTCGCCGCGATACGCCCGAAATCAAACGGGTTATCGACAATCGGCATAAAGAAGTCAGTGGTGCTGATGATGCTGGTGCCATTACCTAAATCGTACACTGCCGCATCGTCACGCGTTTCGTTGCCGACAAGCAGGTTCGGGTCGACAAACTTCGCCTGTTCGCTGTGCAGGATGGTTTCCAGCACTTTAGGGGAAATTTTACAACCGCAACCCGCTCCGTGGCTGTATTGCGTTAAACGAATGGTTTGCTCGCTCATGGACATCTCCTGTCATTGCAATCGCGCTATGGTAGCGCTCATTCCGTGATGAGGTAAGTATGACTGTCTGAATTATGCGACGCTTGCTCATAATCCAGACAGTTTAGCGTGATTATCAGAAACGGGTGACGAACGGAGCGGTGTCTGGCGTTGAGATTGTGGTCGAGGCTTTCAGCTGCGGCGTGCCTAAATAGAGGAAGCCGACGATTTTATCGTGCTCTGCGCAGGAGAATCCTTCACGCACCACCGGGCTGTCGGTCAGCGGGCCGGTGCGCCAGACGCCGTTAAAGCCCTGGGCGACGGCAGCCATTTGCATCGCCATCACCGCGCAGCCTGCGGACATTTCTTGCTCCCAGACCGGTACTTTATGCTCAGGCTGGCATTTTGCCACCACCGCAATGATCATCGGCGCGCGAAACGGCGCATTGCGCGCTTTATCAATCGCCTTTTCATCCTGTTCGGCGGCCATCGCGCCATTCTCAAGCAAGGTGCTGAAACGGTCGCGACCAGCGCCCTCAATAATAAAGAAGTGCCACGGCGTCAAAGTACCGTGATCCGGCGCGCGCATACCGGCGCGCAGAATGTTTTCCAGCTGTTCGCCCGCAGGCGCAGGTTCCGCCAGACGTGAAGCGCTACGACGGTTAACAAGCAGTTCGAGTGCGTCCATTGTTTAACTCCTGTCTTGAAATTTATTCACAAAATTAACACGAGAGCAGAATTTGTTACAGCGCAGTGGGCGATTCCTGCTGACAAGTGGCGGTTGGGTCATTACGATAACCCCACATTGCCGTCCAGTCGCGACGGAAACGGTCATTATCTGGTTTGGGAGAATACATGCGAACCCTTTGGCGAATTTTTGCCGGTTTCTTTAAATGGACGTGGCGGTTGCTCAATTTTGTCCGCGAACTGGTGATGAATGTCTTTTTCATCTTCCTGATCCTGGTCTGCGTAGGGATCTGGTTGCATATCAGTAGCAGCAATCAGGCCCAGCATTCCGGACGCGGCGCGCTGCTGCTGGATATCACTGGTGTGATTGTCGATAAGCCTTCCACCAGCAATCGTCTGGGCGTGATTGGCCGTCAGCTGCTCGGCTCTACGTCCGATCGCATGCAGGAAAACTCCCTGTTTGATATCGTCGACGCCATTCGTCAGGCGAAGGACGATCGCAACATTACCGGGATCGTGCTGGATCTAAAAAACTTCGCCGGGGCCGACCAGCCTTCGATGCAGTACATCGGTAAAGCACTGCGCGAATTCCGCGACAGCGGCAAACCGGTGATTGCGGTCGGGGATAGCTACAGCCAGGGGCAATATTATCTGGCGAGTTTTGCCAATAAAATTTGGCTCTCCCCACAGGGCACCGTCGATCTGCACGGTTTTGCCACCAACGGTCTGTACTACAAATCGCTGCTGGATAAGCTGAAAGTCACCACCCACGTCTTCCGCGTCGGCACCTATAAATCCGCCGTTGAACCGTTTATTCGTGATGATATGTCCCCTGCCGCGCGTGAAGCGGACAGCCGCTGGATCGGCGAACTGTGGCAAAACTATCTCGCTACCGTGGCGGCCAACCGACAAATCACGCCTGAACAGGTCTTCCCTGGCGCACAGGCGATGCTGGATGGCCTGACCAAAGTCGGCGGCGATACGGCGAAATACGCGCTGGATAACAAACTGGTTGATACGCTTGGCTCCAGCGCGGAGATCGAAAAAGCGCTGACCAAACAGTTTGGCTGGAGCAAAGAAGACAAGAACTACAGCGCCATTAGCCTTTATGATTACACGCCGAAAAAACCGGATGAATCGGGCGACAGCGTGGCCGTGGTCTTCGCTAACGGCGCGATCATGGACGGGGAAGAGACGCCGGGGAACGTGGGCGGAGATACGACTGCGTCGCAGATCCGCGATGCGCGTCTGGACCCGAAAGTGAAAGCCATTGTCCTGCGAGTGAACAGCCCTGGCGGCAGCGTCAGCGCGTCGGAAGTGATCCGTGCCGAACTGGCGGCGGCGCGTGCGGCGGGCAAACCGGTGGTGGTGTCGATGGGCGGGATGGCAGCATCCGGAGGTTACTGGATTTCTACGCCAGCGAACTACATCGTGGCTAACCCAAGCACCTTAACCGGTTCTATCGGCATCTTTGGCGTGATTAACACCGTCGAAAACAGCCTCGACTATCTGGGCGTTCACACGGATGGCGTGGCAACATCGCCGCTGGCGGACGTGGCGGTGACCAAATCGTTGCCGCCGGAAGTGTCGCAGATGATGCAGCTGAGCATCGAAAACGGCTACAAGCGCTTTATCAACCTAGTGGCGGAATCCCGTAAATCCACGCCGGAACAGGTCGATAAAATTGCGCAGGGCCATGTCTGGACCGGTCAGGACGCGAAGAGCAACGGTCTGGTCGATAGCCTGGGTGACTTCGACGACGCCGTCGCCAAAGCCGCTGAGCTGGCGAAACTGAAACAGTGGCATGTGTCGTATTACCAGGATGAGCCGACGTTCGTCGATATGGTGATGAACAGCATGTCCGGCTCAGTACGCGCGATGTTGCCTGCTGCCATTCAGGCGTATCTGCCTGCGCCGGTGGCAACTGCGGCAAACATAGTGAAAGCCGAAAGCGATAAGCTCGCCGCCTTTAACGATCCGCAAAACCGTTACGCGTTCTGCCTCACCTGCGCTAACGTACGCTAAACCCCGTCCCCTCTTCTCGCGAAGGGGGGATTTTTCTTTGAAGCACAAGAATTGAAAACCATGCAGAAGAAATCGATTTATGTGGCGTATACCGGCGGTACTATCGGTATGCAGCGCTCTGAAAATGGCTATATCCCGGTTTCCGGTCATCTGCAGCGCCAGCTGGCGCTGATGCCTGAGTTTCATCGCCAGGAGATGCCGGACTTCACCATTCACGAGTACGATCCGCTGATGGATTCGTCAGATATGACGCCGGAAGACTGGCAGCATATCGCCGAAGATATCAAAGCCCATTACGACGAGTACGACGGCTTTGTGATCCTGCACGGCACCGACACGATGGCATTTACCGCCTCGGCGCTGTCGTTCATGCTGGAGAATCTGGGCAAACCGGTGATCGTTACCGGGTCGCAAATCCCGCTGGCCGAACTGCGTTCCGACGGGCAGATTAACCTGCTGAACTCCCTGTACGTGGCGGCCAATTATCCGATCAACGAAGTGTCGTTGTTCTTCAATAATCGCCTCTATCGCGGGAACCGCACCACCAAAGCCCACGCCGACGGTTTCGACGCCTTTGCGTCGCCAAATTTGCAGCCGCTGCTGGAAGCAGGCATCCATATCCGCCGTTTGGGTACACCACCTGCCCCGCACACGGCGGGCGAACTGATTGTTCATCCGATCACCCCGCAGCCAATTGGCGTGGTGACCATCTATCCGGGCATTTCTGCCGACGTGGTGCGTAACTTCCTGCGCCAGCCGGTGAAAGCACTGATCCTGCGCTCTTATGGCGTGGGCAATGCCCCGCAGAACGGCGAGTTCCTGAAAGAGCTACAGGAAGCGAGCGATCGCGGCATCCTGGTGATTAACCTGACCCAGTGCATGTCCGGCAAAGTCAATATGGGTGGTTACGCCACCGGCAACGCGCTGGCACATGCGGGCGTCATTAGCGGGTATGATATGACGGTCGAAGCCACGCTGACTAAACTTCACTACTTACTCAGCCAGAATCTGGACGTGCAATCCATGCGTGCCGCGATGATGCAAAACCTGCGCGGTGAGCTGACGCCGGACGAATAAGGAGTTTCTATGAAGCAACGAGCCCTGCTGCTGGTCGATCTGCAAAATGATTTCTGCGCCGGTGGTGCTTTGGCCGTCGCCGGTGGCGATAGCACCGTGGATGTCGCCAATACGCTCATCGCCTGGTGTAAAGCGCGCGGCGAAGCGGTGGTCGCAAGCCAGGACTGGCATCCAGCGAATCACGGCAGTTTTGCCAGCCAGCATAACGTCGAGCCTTTTACTCAGGGTGAACTGGACGGGCTGGCGCAGACCTTCTGGCCGGATCACTGTATCCAGCAGACCGAAGGGGCGGAACTGCATCCCCTGCTGGACCAGAAGGCTCTCGACGCGGTGTTTCATAAAGGCGAAAATCCGAATATCGACAGCTACAGCGCCTTTTTCGATAACGAGCATCGGCAAAAAACCGCGCTAGACGCGTGGCTGCGTCATCACGAAATCAGTGAGTTGATTGTGATGGGGCTGGCGACGGATTACTGCGTGAAGTTCACCGTCCTTGATGCGCTAAAATTGGGGTATAACGTCAGCGTGATTACCGATGGCTGTCGCGGCGTGAATATCCAGGCGCAGGATAGCGCGCTGGCCTTCATGGAGATGTCGACCGCAGGCGCGACGCTGTACACGCTGGCAGACTGGCAAGAGACGCAGGCGTAAACGCATTTTTTTAATCTATTCAGGAGTGCCAGTGTTATGGCTTTTATCCCTAAAAACTATGCCCGACTGGAAGTCGGTTACCGCGAAAAAGCGCTGAAGCTTTTCCCGTGGGTATGCGGTCGCTGTAGCCGTGAGTTTGTCTACTCTAATCTGCGTGAGCTGACGGTCCACCACATCGATCACGATCACTCAAACAACCCGGAAGACGGCAGCAACTGGGAGATGTTGTGCCTGTTTTGTCACGATCATGAGCATTCCAAATACACCGAAGCGGATTTGTACGGCTCAACGGTGGTCGCGGGCGAAGATGCACAGAAAAGCGTTGGTGAAGCGACGTATAACCCTTTTGCTAATCTCAAGTCGATGATCGATAAGAAGTAATCGCGCACCTGTAAACGCCCGGTGGCGCTACGCTTGCCGGGCCTACCATCTGAAACCGCCACCCGGCAATCTCCTGTAAAGTGAACTCCCTCGCAACACAAACGAAGCGGCACTGCTATCCTCAATTGGCTGTTTTTTGTCACATCCCTGATGTGGCTTACTTTTTTTAAGTCAAAGAGGATACGTTATGAAGCTATTGCCTGTGATGGCAGCATTACCCCTGCTCTGCGCGCCATACCTTTTCGCCGCCGATCTGATGTCCGTCGGCTACTTTAACGGCGGTGGTGATGTGACTGCCGGCCCCGGCGGTGATATCGACAAACTGGACGTGCGCCAGATCACCCATCTCAACTACTCGTTTGGCCTTATCTACAACAACGAAGCCGGTGAAACCAACGACGAGCTGAAAGACGCCAGCAAATTGCACCAGATCTGGCTGTCACCGAAAGTGATGGCCGATCTGCATAAAATCCCTGAACTGCGTAAGCAAAACCCACATCTGAAAGTGCTGCTTTCAGTTGGCGGCTGGGGCGCACGCGGATTCTCCGGCGCTGCGGACAGCAAAGAGAGCCGTGCCGTGTTTATTCGCTCGGTGCAGGATATCGTCAAAACCTACGGCCTGGATGGCATCGACCTCGACTGGGAATACCCGGTAAATGGCGCGTGGGGTTTGGTCGACAAGCGACCTGCGGATAAAGCCAACTTTACCGCCCTGCTGAAAGAGATCCGCGAAGCATTACCAAAAGAGAAGCTGGTGACCGTTGCCCTGGGCGCGAATGCGGAAAGCCCGAAAAGCTGGGTCGATGTGAAAGCGATCGCGCCGTATCTGAATTACATCAATCTGATGACTTACGATATGGCCTACGGCACGCAGTATTTCAACTCGAATCTGTACGACTCGACCAAATGGCCGACCGTGGCAGCGGCAGATAAATACAGCGCTGATTTTGTCGTGAACAATTATCTTGCCGCTGGACTTAAGCCTGAACAGGTAAATCTGGGGATCGGTTTTTATGGACGAGTCCCGAAACGCAGCGTTGAGCCAGGCATCGACTGGACCAAAACCGACGCCGAGAAAAATCCGGTGACACAACCGTACTTTAGCGCACAAGAAATCGATCTGTTCAAAGGCTTGGGCTATGACCTCAGCAAAGACACCTACGTGAAATACAACGATATCGTCAGCAAGCTGATTAACGATCCGCAGAAACGCTTTACCGAGCACTGGGACGACCAGGCGAAAGTGCCGTGGCTGTCGGTAAAATCGGCGGAAGGTAAGGAGCTGTTCGCTTTGTCCTATGAGAACCCGCGTTCCGTTGACCTGAAGGCGCAGTACATCAAAGAGAAAGGTCTGGGTGGCGCAATGTTCTGGGAGTATGGCGCCGACGACCACAACCAGCTGGCGAAGCAGTTGGCGACGTCGTTGGATATTAAACAGAAGTAAAATCAGTGCTTGTTCCCTCTCCCTGTGGGAGAGGGTTAGGGTGAGGGCAACAGGCCGCACACCCGTTTATTGCCGGGTGGCGGCTTCGCCTTACCCGGCCTACGGTTACGGTTTCGGTTATTTGAATGTGGCGATAGGTTTTGGCGTGATGCCAAAGTCCTCTTTCAGCTCGCGCTTACTCTTCATGACCATCTGCCCCTTAGTGTCGATAGTCATGTGCTGCGCGTCGTTGTTATTGCGCGCCTGCCACAGCATCACCAGTTGCAAGCTGTTCTCTTTTTGCTCTGCCGTCAGCGCCACGCCATCAGGCCATTTCCCCAGCTCTACGGCTGTCACCAGGCGCTGATACACTTCCGGCGTCATGCTGCTAATCATGTCATCAATATTCATCAGAAATCCGCTGTGATGGAATAATTTGCTGAATCGGTTCTTCAACCTTTGATCTGGTCGCCATTTTCGTCATCTGAGAAGCTCATTGACGCCGAATTGACGCAGAAACGCTCGCCTGTTGGCTGTGGGCCGTCCGGGAAAACGTGTCCCAGATGAGCATCGCAGTTTCCACAGCGAATTTCTGTGCGCTGCATACCGTGTGAAGAGTCGGTTAAATAGCGAATTGCTTCGTCGCTGACGGGCTCGTAGAAGCTCGGCCAGCCGCAGCCAGAATCGTATTTTGTTTGCGAATTAAACAAAGGAGCGTCGCACACCAGACAGTGGTACACGCCGTCGCGCTTATTGTGCAGCAAACGCCCGGTGAATGGGGGCTCAGTCCCGTGGTTCTGTGTCACGTAGAACTGCATTTCTGTTAGATTTTTTTTGAGTTCGTCAGGGTTACGTTGATTCGACATATGCTCTGATCTCGCTGTAGAAACAGTTACCTTTTCATGGCGAATTCTAACAAAACATTAACACCCAAGTGTGATCTTTTGTTCTAAACTTATGCGTTACCGTACGGCAGTCGGTCAATTGTGATCTATCTCACATTTTTATCCTGTTAGCCCTTTAAAATTCCGGGCGCAGCCCCCATGTGGTTGCTAGCTCAAAAGGAAAGTGAGGCTCTCAGTCGCACAAAGGTTATGCGCAGGATTGATTTGTCGCAATGATTGACACGATTCCGCTTGACGCTGCGTAAGGTTTTTGTAATTTTACAGGCAACCTTTTATTCACTAACAAATAGCTGGTGGAATATATGACTATCAAAGTAGGTATCAACGGTTTTGGCCGTATCGGCCGTATTGTTTTCCGTGCTGCTCAGGAACGTTCTGACATCGAGATCGTTGCAATCAACGACCTGTTAGACGCTGAATACATGGCTTACATGCTGAAGTACGACTCAACTCACGGTCGTTTCAACGGCACCGTTGAAGTGAAAGACGGCCACCTGGTTGTTAACGGTAAAACTATCCGTGTGACTGCTGAACGTGACCCGGCTAACCTGAAATGGAACGAAGTCAACGTAGACATCGTTGCTGAAGCAACTGGTCTGTTCCTGACTGACGAAACCGCTCGTAAGCACATCACTGCTGGCGCTAAAAAGGTTGTTCTGACTGGTCCTTCTAAAGACAGCACTCCTATGTTCGTTAAAGGTGCTAACTTCGAGAAATATGCTGGCCAGGATATCGTTTCTAACGCATCTTGCACCACTAACTGCCTGGCTCCACTGGCTAAAGTTATCAACGACAACTTCGGTATCGTTGAAGGCCTGATGACCACTGTTCACGCAACTACCGCTACTCAGAAAACTGTTGATGGCCCGTCTCACAAAGACTGGCGCGGCGGCCGCGGCGCAGCTCAGAACATCATCCCTTCTTCTACCGGTGCTGCTAAAGCTGTAGGCGTTGTACTGCCAGAGCTGAACGGTAAAATCACTGGTATGGCGTTCCGCGTTCCAACTCCAAACGTGTCTGTTGTTGACCTGACCGTTCGTCTGGAAAAAGCAGCGTCTTACGAAGAAATCAAGAAAGCAATCAAAGCGGCTTCTGAAGGCCCAATGAAAGGCGTTCTGGGTTACACCGAAGACGACGTTGTATCTACCGATTTCAACGGCGAAGTGTGCACTTCCGTGTTCGATGCTAAAGCGGGTATCGCACTGAACGACAACTTCGTGAAACTGGTTTCCTGGTACGACAACGAAACTGGTTACTCTAACAAAGTACTGGACCTGATCGCTCACATCTCCAAATAAGTTGAGATGAGACACTGATCCAAAAAGGCGACCTCGGTCGCCTTTTTTTATGCTTAAAGACAGAGGATTGCGTAATGATTCACAAAATTTTTGCACTTCCAGTAGTCGAACAACTTACCCCTGTACTCTCCCGCCGCCAGATTGATGGTGCCGATATTATTGTCGTCGATCATCCACGCGTGAAAGCCTCTGTGGCGCTCAACGGCGCGCACCTGCTCTCCTGGAAACCAGAGGGTGAAGAAGAAGGCCTGTGGCTGTCTGCTGCAACTTCGTTCAAAAAAGGCGCGGCGATTCGCGGCGGCGTACCGATCTGCTGGCCGTGGTTTGGCCCGGCGGCAGACGCTGGCCTGCCAGCGCACGGTTTTGCCCGTAACCAACAGTGGACGCTGAAAGCACATAATGAAGATGACAACGGGGCGGTGCTGACTTTCGAACTGCAAAGCAACGATGAAACCCGCGCACTTTGGCCGCATGATTTCACGCTGTATGCCCGCTTCAAGCTGGGAAAAACCTGTGAAATTGAGCTGGAAGCGCACGGTGAGTTTGAAACCACTTCCGCCCTGCACACCTATTTCAACGTCGGTGATATTGCGGATGTGAAAGTAAGCGGCTTTGGCGATGTCTTTATCGACAAAGTGGATAACGCGAAAGAAGGCAAACTGAGTGACGGCGTGCAGACCTTCCCGGATCGCACCGACCGCGTTTATCTGAACCCAGAAGCATGCAGCGTGATCCACGATGCAGCGCTCAACCGCGGTATTGAAGTGGTTCACCATCATCACAGCAATGTGGTGGGCTGGAACCCAGGTCCGGCGCTTTCTGTGAGCATGGCGGACGTGCCGGACGACGGATACAAAACCTTTGTCTGCGTCGAAACCGCGTGCGTAACCGCACCGCAAAAAACCAGCGCGGACAAACCGTCTCGCCTGGGGCAGACCATTAAAATCGTTAAGCGCTAAGGCTTTCGTTCACCCTCTCCCGGCGGAGGGGGTGAAATCCGCTACACCACATCCAGCGCTGTTTTGCGCCCCGGAGCCGGAAACGCCGCATCCAGTCGGGCGAGTTCTTCGGCAGAAAACGTTATCTCTAACGCGCTCGCATTCTCTTTCACATGCTCAATCGACGACGCTTTCGGGATCGCCATCACGCCCTGATGGTGAATTACCCATGCCAGTAAAACCTGTGCAGCACTGGCGTTATTCTGGCGGGCGATGTCATTCACTGCCGGATGATTCATCAGGCCTGAACGTAAACGTCCGGCCTGTGCCAGCGGGCAGTAGGCCATCACCGGCATCAACTGCTGCTGACACCAGGGGAGTAGATCGTATTCGATGCCGCGCGACGCCAGATGATAAAGTACCTGATTGGTGGCGCAGGCCGGGCCACCTTCAACGCCCCACAACTCCTGCATATCGTCATAATCGAGATTAGAAACACCCCAGCGGCCAATTTTGCCCTGCTGTTGTAATGCCTGCATCAGCTCGACCGTCTCATCCAGACCGTAGTTTCCACGCCAGTGCAGCAGATAGAGATCGATATGATCGGTGCCCAGACGACGAAGGCTGGCTTCGCAGGCAGCTATCCCTTTCTTTCCGCCCGCGTTCCACGGGTAGACCTTCGAGACCAGAAAGACATTTTCGCGCCGTCCTTTTATCGCCTCGCCGACCACTTCCTCTGCTTTGCCATCGGCATACATTTCGGCAGTATCGATCAGCGTCAGACCCAAATCGATGCCCGCTCGCAGTGCAGCCACTTCGCTTTGCCGCTGACCGGCGTTTTCACCCATATACCAGGTGCCCTGCCCAATCGCCGGCAGCGTGATACGGTCGGCAAAAGTCACTGTTTTTTCATTCATGCGTCTCTCCTGGTTTCACTGCACCACAGTAATGCAAACGGGGCGCAAGCGCCCCGTTGTAATGCACAGAATGCACAATGAAAGTGCACAATCAGAAACTGTAGGTAACGCCCGCAGAGAACAGACCGGCCCAGGACTTATCGACCATCGGGCTGTCTTTCACTTCATCGCTCAGACGGGTGTAGCGAGTCGAAGCATACACATTCCAGTCACTGGCAAACTTGTAGCTTGCAGTCAGTTCCAGGTACGGGTTCCAGCCGTCATCAGCGTCGTAGCTGTTCAGGCCACTACGTTTAGACTCTTTATGGGATACCCCATAATAGTAGTCATTGTAGTTTTCACTGTTGTACTCCACACCGATACCCGGCGTCAGTGTGACAGCCCCGTTGGTATAACGGTACAGCCACGCCAGATCCCAGATAAAGCCGTTGCTGTTATCCAGCGTATCGCCGGCCAACGCAGTACGCAGGAAGCCGTACTGAGTGTTGTGGACGTAAGACAGTCCAGCCATCAGGGAGCTTCTGCGCTTATCGAGCTGGCGCAGCGCATGGCTGTCACTGTCACCCGGTTTGAAGTGCTTAGGGTCGTAATAGGCCATGACGGAGAGCTTGTCTGTGTCGTCATTCCACAGGTAGTAACCGCCACCCAGGCCACGGAACCAGAAGTTATCGCCTTCATAAGTGATAACCGGTACGGGATAAACGTCACGATCGTACTGTTTATACGGGCTATTAATAACGCCGACGCCTGCGCCAACGGACCACTGTTCGGCCGCGTGAGCGGTGCTAACGGACGTGGCGACGAGTACGCCCAATGCCAGAAGTTTGAGTTTGGTCACAATCCATTCTTTCCTGTAGTCAAATAATCAGCGGGTGAAGTGTAACCGCCCTGCCCGCACATCCCAAAATTTTTTGCCTGCTAATGAGTTTAATTAACCGATTATTTTCATCATTTAAGATGACCGGAGGCTTTCATTTCTGTGACGAAGCAATGAAACCCGCACTTTTGTCCTGATTCCCGCAGCAGATTTTTTGGATGAGTTATTGATATGTCATTGAAATTAGATTCTGAGGGCATGCAAGTTTTGCAAACTCCATCTACGCTTAATTTTAGGAAGATGAATTGCTGAACGCCCGGCGGTTTAGAGCGCAAGACCTGGCACACGGGTTGCTGCTCTGGTACTGAGGTGCGGGAGTGAAGATGCTTCCAGGAGCCTCCACTATTCATACGAACGGCTCTTTTCCTGTGCTAAAAAACGAAAGGACGGCATGCCATGAATATATTCGATCACTATCGCCAGCGCTATGAAGCTGCCAAGGACGAAGAGTTCACACTGCAGGAGTTTCTTGCTGTCTGTAAGCAAGATCGCAGTGCCTATGCCAATGCGGCAGAACGGCTATTAATGGCTATCGGTGAGCCTAACATGGTCGACACCGCTCTCGAACCACGGCTCTCCCGTCTCTTTTCGAATCGTGTGGTTGCACGATACCCCGCCTTTGAAGAATTTTACGGCATGGAAGATGCCATCGAGCAGATTGTCTCTTACCTGAAACACGCTGCTCAGGGTCTGGAAGAGAAGAAACAAATCCTCTATTTACTCGGCCCGGTCGGTGGTGGTAAATCGTCTTTGGCAGAGCGCCTGAAATCGCTGATGCAGCGCGTGCCGATTTACGTTCTCAGCGCTAACGGAGAACGCAGCCCGGTAAACGATCATCCGCTGTGCCTGTTCAATCCGCAGGAAGATGCGCAAATTCTGGAAAAAGAGTTTGGCATTCCGAACCGCTATCTCGGCACCATCATGTCGCCGTGGGCGGCGAAACGCCTGCATGAGTTTGGCGGCGACATCACCAAATTCCGCGTGGTAAAAGTCTGGCCGTCGATTCTGCAACAGATTGCGATTGCCAAGACCGAGCCGGGCGATGAGAACAACCAGGATATTTCCGCGCTGGTCGGTAAAGTGGATATCCGTAAACTGGAACATCACGCACAAAACGACCCGGACGCCTACGGTTACTCCGGCGCGCTGTGCCGTGCCAACCAGGGTGTGATGGAGTTCGTCGAGATGTTTAAAGCGCCGATCAAGGTGCTGCATCCGCTGCTGACCGCCACCCAGGAAGGGAACTACAACGGGACGGAAGGTATCTCCGCCCTGCCGTTCAACGGGATCATTCTGGCGCACTCAAACGAATCCGAATGGGTGACTTTCCGTAACAACAAAAACAATGAGGCGTTCCTTGACCGTGTGTATATCGTCAAAGTGCCTTATTGCCTGCGGATCTCCGAAGAGATCAAGATTTACGAAAAACTGCTGAACAACAGTGAGCTGGTGCATGCGCCTTGTGCGCCGGGAACTCTGGAAACGCTGTCGCGCTTCTCGATTCTGTCGCGTCTGAAAGAGCCAGAAAACTCCAGCATCTACTCGAAGATGCGCGTCTACGACGGTGAAAGCCTGAAAGATACCGACCCGAAAGCGAAATCCTATCAGGAGTATCGCGATTACGCCGGTGTCGACGAAGGGATGAACGGGTTGTCCACGCGTTTCGCGTTTAAAATCCTCTCCCGTGTGTTCAACTTTGACCACGCCGAAGTGGCGGCCAACCCGGTACATCTGTTCTATGTGCTTGAACAGCAGATCGAGCGCGAGCAGTTCCCGCAGGATCTGGCAGAACGCTACCTGGAGTTCCTCAAAGGCTATCTGATCCCGAAATACGCCGAGTTCATCGGGAAAGAGATTCAGACGGCGTACCTGGAGTCCTACTCCGAATACGGACAAAACATTTTCGACCGTTATGTCACCTATGCGGATTTCTGGATCCAGGATCAGGAGTACCGCGACCCGGATACCGGCCAGCTGTTTGACCGTGAATCCCTGAATGCCGAACTGGAAAAAATTGAGAAGCCTGCCGGGATCAGTAATCCGAAAGACTTCCGTAATGAGATAGTCAACTTCGTTCTGCGTGCCAGAGCGCACAACAGCGGGCGGAATCCGAACTGGACCAGCTACGAAAAACTGCGCACGGTTATTGAGAAAAAAATGTTCTCCAATACCGAGGAGCTGTTGCCGGTCATTTCGTTCAATGCCAAGACCTCAACCGACGAGCAGAAAAAGCACGACGATTTTGTCGACCGCATGATGGAGAAAGGCTATACCCGCAAGCAGGTTCGTCTGCTCTGCGAATGGTACTTGCGCGTGCGTAAATCGTCTTAACGCTTAACAACGATGCCCGGTGGCGCTTCGCTTACCGGGCCTACAAAAGCATTGTTCCGTAGGCCGGATAAGCGAAGCGCCATCCGGCATTTACAGGCACTGCAAGTTGGCAGTACGGGGGGCATATGACCTGGTTTATTGACCGGCGTCTTAACGGCAAAAACAAGAGCACGGTGAACCGCCAGCGCTTCTTGCGCCGTTATAAAGCGCAAATTAAACAGTCGATCTCCGAGGCCATCAACAAACGTTCGGTGACCGATGTCGATAGCGGTGAGTCCGTCTCTATCCCGACGGATGATATTAGCGAGCCGATGTTCCATCAGGGGCGCGGCGGCCTGCGCCATCGCGTGCATCCGGGTAATGACCACTTCGTCCAGAACGATCGCATTGAACGCCCCCAGGGCGGAGGCGGCGGTTCGGGCAGCGGTCAGGGGCAAGCGAGCCAGGACGGTGAAGGCCAGGATGAGTTCGTCTTCCAGATTTCCAAAGATGAGTATCTCGATCTGCTGTTCGAGGATTTGGCGCTGCCAAACCTGAAGAAAAATCAGCATCGTCAGTTAAACGAGTACAAAACCCACCGCGCGGGCTATACCGCCAACGGTGTTCCGGCGAACATCAGCGTCGTGCGTTCCCTGCAAAATTCGCTGGCACGACGCACGGCGATGACGGCAGGAAAACGTCGCGAACTGCGAGAGCTGGAAACCAGTCTTAAGGTTGTGGAAAACACGGAACCGGCACAACTGCTGGAGGAAGAACGGCTGCGCAAAGAGATAGCCGAGCTACGGGCGAAAATCGATCGCGTGCCGTTTATTGACACTTTCGACCTGCGTTACAAGAATTACGAGAAACGTCCGGAACCTTCCAGTCAGGCGGTGATGTTCTGTTTGATGGACGTCTCCGGTTCGATGGATCAGGCCACCAAGGACATGGCGAAGCGCTTTTATATTCTGCTGTATCTGTTCCTGAGCAGAACCTATAAGAACGTGGATGTAGTTTATATCCGCCACCACACGCAGGCTAAAGAGGTGGATGAGCATGAGTTCTTCTACTCGCAGGAAACCGGCGGGACCATTGTCTCCAGTGCCCTGAAGCTGATGGATGAAGTGGTGAAAGAACGCTATGACCCGGCGCAGTGGAATATTTATGCTGCGCAGGCCTCCGATGGCGATAACTGGGCGGATGATTCCCCGCTCTGTCACGAAATACTGGCGAAGAAAATTCTGCCGGTGGTGCGGTATTACAGCTATATCGAAATCACCCGTCGCGCGCATCAAACGCTGTGGCGGGAGTATGAACACCTGCAGGCGATGTTCGATAATTTTGCCATGCAGCATATCCGCGACCAGGATGATATTTATCCGGTCTTCCGCGAACTGTTCCACACACAAAGTACCAGCAATGCATAAACCAACAGCCAGCGCAAAACGCTGGCTGTTTTCTTTAGTGGCTCACATTTATACAGTCGAGATTCTTGCCAATCAGGATGGTGCAGTTTCGCCCGCCGTGTTTCCCGCGATAGAGCGCCATATCTGCCCTCTCCAGCACTTCGCGCAACGGTTCGCCGCGATGCACGCGCGTCAGACCGGAGGTGAAGGTAATGCGAATAACATGTTCGCCGGACACCGTCTCCACCGCCGCAATGATATGACGTAAGCGCTCCGCAGCCGCAGTGGCTTTCCGGTCGCTTTCCGCCCGCAGCAAAATAATAAACTCCTCACCGCCGTAGCGATAAACCGATTCCGACCGGCGGACATTATCCTCCAGATTCAACGCCAGCGAACGTAATACCGCATCACCCGTTAAATGGCCATAATTGTCGTTCACCTTTTTAAAGTGATCGATATCAAGCAGGAGTAAATATAGCCCAGCGCCGTCAGCGCCCTCATTTAATCGGTCAAATGATTCGTCCAGAATACGCCGCAGCGGCAGGCCCGTTAGCGCGTCATAGCTGGTGCGTAATTGCAGTAAATGCTGCTTATAAAGAGAGATTGATTCAGTAAAATCCAGCAGCGCCGCTTCGAAGACATCAAATGCGCCGGAACGGCCCTCATCATTCTCGATGGTATTTAAAATTTGCCGACATGCCTGGTGAACACGATTGTGCTTGATATTAATATCGAGAAGAAAATGACGGTCTTCGCGCTCTTGCTGCAATTGCACATTTAGCCACTGACCAAATTCACAATGATCGTGTGCATCTTCCTGCGTTATTTCCGCTAATTCGATATCACGACTGGAAACAAAGCGTAATATTGTGACCAGCCATTTAAAATGCGCATCGGTCGAATGATTTAAGCCGCGCAACGTACTGTCGATCTCATTGAACTTCCTGTTCATAGATACCCCTGATAAAGAGTGAATGACTGCAAAAGATATTACCAGGATGTTTCTATATATTTGTCAACTTAGGGTATATGACATATATTGCTGAAATTACTGCGCTCAAAAAATAATGTGCTAATGTATTAGCGCGACTTAACAACCGGAGGTTAATAAGGATTATGTCAGAAGAAGTCAGAGGCACGGCCACCCATCAACGGCTGATTGCGCTGTTATCACAACAGGGTGCGCAATATCGGGTGGTAGAACATGAGGCCATCGGGAAATGCGAAGCAGTCAGTGAAATTCGCGGAACGGCTCTCGGCCAGGGAGCGAAAGCGCTGGTGTGTAAAGTTAAGGGTAACGGCGTTAAAAAGCATGTTTTAGCGATTCTGGCAGCCGATCAACAAGCCGATTTGAGTCAACTGGCCAGCCATTTTGGTGGGATCAAAGCGTCGCTGGCAAGCCCGGCGGAAGTGGACGATTTAACCGCCTGCGTTTTTGGTGCGATTCCGCCTTTCAGCTTTCATCCCGATCTGGCGCTGGTCGCCGATCCGCTCCTGTTTGAGCGTTATGATGAAATCGCCTTTAACGCAGGCCTGCTGGAAAAGTCGGTCATTATGAGCAGTGCAGATTATCTGCGCATCGCCCAGCCTGAGCTGGTGGCGTTTCGCCGTTCCTGAACGTCGCGGCTGACAATGCTGTCAGTCGTGCTTTTCCAGAAACATCACTGATGCCACCAGAATCATCGCAATGGTGAAAAACGAAGACGAGATAATCAGCGTTTCAACAAACATTTGATCGTTCATGTTGATTCCCCTTTTGCTACATTCACCCTTTTTTAATCCCTACAGATGACAATGATATGACAATATCAGGTCAGCATGATGAATAATGTTAGGCTGAAACGATTTTGTTAAAAATAGCCCGCCAGAGAGAAACACAACCCGTTAAACAATAATTTGTTACCGGTATCACGAAAAAGAGTTTCCATAACTCCATTGCCAAATCTCGTAATTGTTAACCCCTCCTCGCTGTTTAACACTGCCTATCACAATATCCGAAAAATAAACCTTACACTGGCAGGGTGAATATAATGACCGATACGATTACCCGTAAAGAAAAAATCAGTTATGGGTTGGGTGATATGGCGAGCCATATAGGGCTGGATAACGTCATTATCTTCCTGACTTTTTATTATACGGACGTGGTGGGTTTACCCGCCGCATTTGTCGGCACCATGTTCCTGCTGGCGCGCACGGCGGATGCGATTATCGATCCGGCGATGGGCTATATTGCCGATCGCACACGGACCCGCTGGGGTAAATTCCGCCCGTGGATGCTGTGGCTGGCACTGCCGTTCGGGGCGAGCTGCCTGCTCACCTACGCGGTTCCGGAATCACTGGATTTGCACGGAAAAATGATTTTCGCCACCATCAGCTACACCGTGATGATGCTGATGTATACCGCGATCAATATTCCCTATTGCTCGATGGGCGCGGTGATCACAGCGGATAACGACGCGCGTATTTCCCTGCAATCATATCGCTTTTTCCTCGCCACGCTCGGTGGCGCATTATCCACTTTCTTTATGATGCCGCTGGCCGAATTTATCGGGGGTGCCGATAAATTACTCGGCTATCGCTGGGCGATGGCCATTATGGCCAGCATTGCGGTCATTATGTTCTGGATCTGTTTTGCGAATACCCGCGAGCGAATTAACGCCCCGGCGACACATAATAATTACCTCGCAGAATTACGTGATTTATTACGTAACGATCAGTGGCGCGTCGTCGCCGTGCTGGTATTAACCAATATCGGCTTTGGGGTTATTCGCCTTGGCGCAATGATGTATTTCGTGACCTATTACCTGGGCAGCGCCAGTTATTTTATGTGGATGCTCGGCGCACATATTCTGGGTAAAGCGGCAGGCAGCGCGCTGGCAAAACGACTGACACGCAATTACAGCAAAGTGCAGATGTTTGGCTACTGCGCGGTGCTGGCGGGCGTGCTGAGTATTGCTCTGTTCTTCGCACCGAAAATGGTCGCCGTGCTGGTGCCGCTCACCTTCATTATCTCCACGTTGTACCAGGCAACCACCACCTTAATGTGGGTGATGATGGCTGATGTCGCCGACTACGGCGAGTGGAAACAGGGCAAACGAATGGATGGCGTGATCTTCTCTACTTTCCTGGCGGTGCTCAAACTCGGCATGGCAATCAGCGGCGCCATCGTCGGCTGGACGCTCGGCTTTAGCGGCTATGTCGCTAACGCGCCGGAGCAAACCTCCACCGCCATGCACTGCATCATCGCCCTCTTTACCGTGGTGCCTGGCATTCTGTCCCTGTGCGCGTTTGCCACTCTGCGCTGGTACAAACTCGACGATCGCACCATGCAATCCATCAATCTGGCCAAACACAGTCTTTCGTAAAAGGACGCATTAACCATGAGTGAATTGATTCAACATACCAACAGCATCGAGTGGCGTTTTGAACGCCAGATCTTGCGCATCGAACCCTGGGGTAAAAACAGCCTGCGCGTCAGAGCCACCTGTTTGCCGGAATTGAGTGATGCGTTACAAGCGCTGCTGCCAGCGGAACATCACGACGCGGAGATCACCGCGCAGGCCGAAAGCCTTAAGCTGCGTAATGGCAATATCACTGCGACCCTGAATCTTAAAGGCCAACTGGCGTTTTACAACCAACGCGGCGAGCTGCTGCTGGAAGAGATGTGGCGTCAGCGTTCGACAGTGGGGATTGGCGCCAGCGAAAAGAGTCAGGACAAATACGTCAGCGCGCTGAAGCTGGACGGGCGCGAGTTCAAACCGCTGGCGGGTGGGAAATATCAGCTCACCGTGCGTTTCGAATCACGCCCGGATGAGCGGATTTACGGCATGGGCCAGTACCAACAGCCGTGGCTGGATCTCAAAGGCTGCAATCTTGAACTGGCCCAACGTAATTCTCAGGCCAGCGTGCCCTTTATGCAGTCAAATCTGGGCTACGGCATGCTATGGAATAACCCGGCGATTGGCGAAGTCAGTTTCGCCAAAAACCAGACCGAGTGGCGCGCCCGCGTAACCGGTGAAATGGACTACTGGATAACCGCTGGCGACAGTATTGCCGACATCACTCGCCAGTATGTCGCCGCGACCGGAACACCGCCGTCTGCGCCCGCCTTTATCAGCGGCCTGTGGCAGTGCAAACTCCGCTATCGCACCCAGCAGGAAGTGCTGGACGTGGCGCGGGAATATCGTCGCCGCAGCCTGCCACTTTCTGTAATGGTGATTGATTTCTTCCACTGGCCGAATCAGGGGACCTGGTGCTTCGATCCGATTGACTGGCCCGATCCCAAAGCGATGGTGGAAGAACTCACCGGGATGGGCATCGAGCTGATGGTCTCGGTGTGGCCCACCGTCGAAGCACGCAGCCCGCTCTATCCACAGATGAAGGCCAAAGGCTGGCTGGTCAGCAGCGAGCGCGGCGTGCAGGTGAATCTCGACTTTATGGGCAACACCACCTTTTTCGATGCCACTCATCCGCAGGCGCGCGAATTTGTCTGGGATACGGTGAAGAAAAATTACTACGATTTGGGGATTAAACTGTTCTGGCTGGACGAAGCCGAGCCGGAATATCGCGCCTACGATTTTGATAATTACCGCTACCACGCGGGCCCGGTGCTGGAAGTGGGCAACCGCTATCCGCGTGATTTTGCCCAGGGCTTTTACGATGGTTTAACCGCTAACGGCGAGCGCGATATCGTGAATCTGGTGCGCTGCTCGTGGGCCGGAAGCCAGCGCTTCGGCGTGCTTGCCTGGTCCGGGGATGTGCATTCTTCCTTCCATGCGTTTCGCAATCAGCTTGCCGCTGGCCTGAATATGGGGCTGGCGGGTATACCCTGGTGGACCACCGATATCGGCGGGTTCCAGGGCGGAAACGTCAACGATCCCGCCTTCCATGAGCTATTAATTCGCTGGTTCCAGTGGGCGGTTTTCTGCCCGGTGCTGCGGATGCACGGGTATCGTGAACCGCAAATCCAGCCGCCAGAGCGCTATCGCGACGGCATTCCGCAGTGTAATAGCGGCTCACCTAACGAGCTGTGGAGCTACGGCGAGGAAAATTTCGCCATCATGCAGCACTGGCTGACGGTGCGGGAAAAACTGCGTCCATACATTGATGCGCTGTATGAAAATGCCCATCAGCACGGCGACCCGCTGATGCGCCCGCTGTTCTGGCACTATCCGCAGGAAAAACAGAGTTGGGAGACGGAAGATCAGTATCTGTTCGGTGAAGATCTGCTGGTTGCGCCGGTGATGTCTGCCGGGCAGCGCCAGCGCGAGGTCTGGCTCCCTGCCGGTGACAACTGGATCGCCTTCAATGGCGAACATTATCGCGGCGGCGAACGCATAACGGTTGACGCCGCGCTGGAGTCGATTCCGGTGTTTATCCGCGCGGGCAGCCCGCTGGTTGAACTGCTGGTGAATTAACCTCAGGCAGCCGCCCAAAAATGAGGAATTTGTCGATAAAAGCCTGTTTACACTCGTCTTTGCGGGTAAAGTAAGCAGGCTTACTTTTTCTGGCAAGGAAACCTCATGCTTGACCCTACTCTGCTGATCCTGCTGGCGCTGGCGGCGCTCGGCTTTGTCAGTCATAACACCACGGTGGCAATTTCGATCCTGGTGTTAATTATCGTGCGCGTGACCCCGCTCAACACCTTTTTCCCGTGGATTGAAAAACAAGGCCTGACCATTGGGATTATCATTCTGACCATCGGAGTGATGGCCCCGATCGCCAGCGGCACGCTGCCGGCATCGACGCTTTTGCACTCTTTTGTGAACTGGAAATCGTTGATTGCCATCGCGGTCGGGGTGTTCGTCTCATGGCTCGGCGGACGCGGCGTGACGCTGATGAGCTCACAGCCGTCTCTCGTCGCTGGCCTTTTGGTCGGGACGGTGCTCGGCGTGGCGCTGTTCCGCGGGGTGCCGGTCGGGCCGCTGATTGCCGCCGGGCTGGTATCGCTGTTTATTGGGAAATCGTAGACAGGTTGGCGATATAGCGCGCGGGGGTTTGCCCAAGCCCCTTTTTGAACATCGTGATAAACGCGGTGGTGGAGTCATATCCCAGTGACTGCGCCGCCTGCTGTACCGATTTTCCGCCGATCAACAACTGGAGCGCGACGATCAGCTGCAACTGATGCCGCCAGCGGCGAAAGCTTAAGCCTGTCTCCTTCACTACCAGCCGCGCCAGATTGCGCTCGCTCATCGCAAAGTGATTAGCCCATTGCGCCAACGTCTGCCAAACGGCGGGCTCTTCGGCCATCGTTTCACTCATCGTGCGGATCTTGGGATGCGGTGAAACCGGGAGCTGTAATTGCTCCTGCGGCTGCTGTGGAATTTCATCAAACAGTACATCCACCAGCCGATGAGTGGCCGGAAGCGCCAGCTCTTCGGGTGTTTTGGTGGCCAGCGTCAGGATCAGCTCGCGCACCAGCGGGGAGATTTTGAGGGTGCAGCAGCGATCGGGAAGCGTCACTGCGCCCGGCTCGATAAACAGAAAACAGAGCTGCGCACCTGGCGTGGCTTTGTTGCTGTGCGGAATCTGCCCCGGTATCCACACCGCGTACTGCGGCGGTACCATCCACATCGCATTTTCGACTTCGCAGGTAATCGCCCCGCGCAGGGCGAGGATCAGCTGGCCTTTGCGATGCTGGTGGCGAGGAATGCGTTGTTCGTCCTCCACCACGCGTATGCGAAACGCTACTGCCGCATCGTGCTGGCTATCCGGATCGTAGCCGTCGAGTCCAAGACCTTGCATAAAGTTGTCCGATATGAGCGATTAACTGTCATTTTAGCTTGATTCAAACAACGATGAAAACGGGTATTGTGTGCCCTCGTTACGATGTAAGAGAAAACCATGACCACTGCCATTCCCTCTTCCGGCAAAGATCGCCTGCTGTTGATCGCAGGCATCCTGATGATTGCCACCACGCTGCGCGTCACGTTTACCGGCGCGGCTCCTTTGCTGGACATGATTCGCCACGACTATGGTCTGACGACCGCCCAGACCGGATTGTTAACTACGCTGCCGCTGCTGGCGTTTGCCTTAATCTCCCCGCTAGCCGCCGGTGTGGCGCGCAAAATCGGCATGGAGCGCAGCCTGTTTATCGCCATGCTGCTGATTTGCGTCGGCATTGGTATTCGTTCGCTGCCCTCTTCAGCGCTGCTGTTTATCGGCACTGCGGTGATTGGCTGCGGCATTGCACTGGGTAACGTACTTCTCCCCGGTTTGATTAAGCGCGATTTCCCAGGTCAGGTGGCAAAACTCACTGGAGCCTACTCTCTGACGATGGGCGCGGCGGCTGCGCTCGGTTCAGCGATGATCGTTCCACTGGCGTTGAGCGGCGCGGGCTGGCACGGTGCACTGCTGATGCTGATGGTGTTCCCGCTGCTGGCGACACTTCTGTGGCTGCCACAGTGGCGGCAAAAACAGACCGCCCCGCTGACCGGCGCGCGGGCGCTGCATAATCGCGGGATCTGGCGCTCGGCGCTGGCCTGGCAGGTGACGCTGTTCCTAGGGATTAACTCCCTGATTTACTATGTGATTATCGGCTGGCTGCCGGCAATTTTACTCAGCCACGGTTACAGCGAAACCGAGGCCGGATCTATGCACGGTCTGCTGCAGCTGGCGACAGCAGCGCCGGGTCTGGCCGTACCGCTGCTGCTGCATAAACTGAAAGATCAGCGCGGTATCGCCGGATTATCGGCTCTGATGTGCGCTGTGAGTCTGGCCGGGTTCTGGTTTGTTCCGGATCAGGCGGTGCTCTGGACTATCGTCTATGGCTTTGGTTCTGGCGCGACCATGATTCTGGGCCTGACGTTTATCGGGCTTCGCGCCAGCTCTGCGCATCAGGCGGCGGCACTTTCTGGAATGGCACAGTCGGTAGGATATCTGCTGGCGGCCTGTGGGCCTCCGCTGATGGGGAAAATTCATGACACGGCGGGCGACTGGCGGATCCCGCTGATCGCCTGCGCACTGGCAGGAGTGGTGATGGCTGTTTGTGGCATGCTTGCCGGGCGCGACCGTGAGATCACGCCCCATTGAATCTGACGGCAGGCCGGGCGGCCTGCCCCTTTAGCCGCGTGCGGCGTACAGCATCGCCTGCACCAACGGCACAGGACGACCGGCCAGCGCACCACGCTCATGCTGGAACAGGGTCGCCACGAAGAACGGATGCGTCACCAGCTCAACCGCACGGATCTCACCCTGCTCATCCCAGCCCGTCACGCGCATATCACCGCTTTCCAGCTCTTTTGTGAACTCAGGTGAGACGCCGTAGTTACAGTGATAGCCTTCTTCAATCTCTTCTCTGCCGTAGGCTTTGGCGATAATGGTATTCGCGCGAAGCTCGATGGTGTCGGTTTTTTCCACCAGTGAACAGGTCAGCGGTGCAATCACCATTCTGCCGTCAGTATCGGTTTCGGCATGTGCCGCATCGCTCCAGCCCAACACGTTTCGTGCGTATTCAATCAACGCATGCTGGAATCCACCACAGGTCCCCAGGAACGGAATGCTGTTTTCACGTGCAAAGCGCGCGGCGATAAACGCCCCATCGACATTTTGATAAGGACTGGCCGGAACCAGCCAGATGGCGTCATAACCCACCAAATCTTCCGGGCTGGTCAATTCGGTGGTGGCAATCCAGTCGTAATCCGCCGTCAAATCCAGCACGGCAGCAGCATCATCGATGGATAAAGGGATCGCCTGATGAGCAATGACATCAGGGTTGTAATCACCAACAAGTGCAATGCGAAGTGTGTCTTTTACCGGGGAAAGTTCCATAAGAGGTTCCATATGCCAAAGAATTATCAGATAACATAAGGAACCTCAGCCTACCGATCTTTTGCAGGGTTCACAATACCTTAAATTGGAGGGGGAAAATTCCAGGTGGTATAGTGGTAGCGTATTTCCCCCTCTTCGGAACATTTAAAACCTTATGAAAACCAAAATTCTGGTCAGCGCGTGTCTGATGGGCCATAAGGTTCGCTACAACGGCAGCGAGAAAGCAGCGATCTCTGAAACCCTCAAACGCTGGCAGCAGGAACAACGGCTGGTGACGCACTGCCCGGAGCTGGCGGCTGGGCTTTCCATCCCCCGTTTGCCCGCTGAAATTGTGCAAGGCGATGGACACGAGGTGATGACGGGCAACGCGCGTATTCTGGAAAGCGATGGCAGCGATGTCACCGCGCATTATCAGCTTGCCGCCTGGTTAGCGTTGCGTGCCGCCCAGGAAGGAAAGTGCAGCGCCGCGCTGCTCACCGACGGCAGCCCGACCTGCGGCAGCGAGCAGATTTACGATGGCAGTTTTAGCGGAATAAAACGCGCCGGAATGGGCGTTGCTGCCGCGCTGTTACGTGAACATGGCATTCAGGTATTTTCCGATAACCAGCTTGCAGAGCTGATCGCCTGGGTCGAGGAGAGAGACAATGATTCAGTGTAAACGGGTGTATGACGCCGCGAGCGAGAACGACGGCTATCGCATTCTGGTCGACAGATTGTGGCCGCGCGGCGTGAAAAAAGAGGAGCTGGCGATTGAAGAATGGTGCAAAGCGCTAACGCCGTCCAGCGAATTACGCAAGGCCTTTCACGGTGAAGTGCTTGATTTCAGCGCCTTTCGCGAGGCGTACCAGCAGGAACTGGCTCAGCAGATGGACGAGGGCAAACGCGTTGCCGCCCTCGCTAAAAACCAAACCGTGACGCTGTTGTACGGCGCAAAGAATACCCAACAGAATCACGCCCTGGTGTTAGCCGACTGGCTGCGCCAGTTAGCTGAACGTTAATTCGTCGAGAGTTTGCGAGGCGTCATCCGGCGTCAGCGGCAGGAGATGTTCCGGGCGCACAAAAGCAAAACCATGCTGATTATCAACCGCATAAACGTCGCCAGTGACCAGCCACAGGGCGCGGTCGGCGCTCGCGGGCAGTTCGGTCATCACGCCGTTAACCGGATTCAGAAAACGCAGGCCAGGCTTGCAGAGTTCAAAAAGCTCAACGGATTTGCCGATATTGCGCCGCCCGGCGGCGGTGCGGGCGCCAATGACCATGCACAGGCTGCCCGGTTTTAACTGAAACATACTTCTCTCTCGGTGTCGGTTGCCAGCCGCATGGGCTGAGATAATTCCTAAAGAGAAGTGTATCGCAGTCGCTACTTAACTGTCACGAGGCAGGCGTTGGGTGATCGCGACGGAACAGATCCCACTCATCGATCACTTCCCCACCCGGCAGTTTGCATTCGGTGCGAACGCCCTGCGGACTTTGCACGGGAACGCGCTCTCCGCCCTTCTTCACGCAATACACGGCAGCAGGATTAGCCATACCAATTTGCGGGGGTTTTGGCGCTTCAGGTGGGGTCGAACAGGCGGCTAACGGCAGAATCATCGCCAGTAACAGATATCGCATTGTCATATCCTTTCAATGTACAGAGCCTAAAGCGTACCCAGTCTTCGCCATTTTCTCCATGATTTCTCCATTAAACCTGCACTTTTTAAACCTATAGTGGCTGCGTTCTCAATGACCAGAGAACATCATTCCGTAATCAAGATGTCTTTTGCCCCGCACTTAACGGCGGGGCTTTTTTTCGCCTGCCCAGCGGCACCCACCGCGACAATATATAAAATTTCCTGTATTCGTGTTCTACTATGCCCCAGCCGAAAAATTCAGCACAACATGCAGATACTGGCGTCTTCTGCATGGGAGTCTACCTACGTCATGTCGGATATTATTCTTGCCCGTGTTTCAGAAACCCTCGCCACTGAACAATCTCTTGAAAGCCTGGTGCGTCAGCTCCTGGAGATGCTGGAGATTGTTACCGATATGGAATCGACCTATCTGACGAAAGTCGATATTAACGCGCGTTTGCAGCACATTCTTTATGCCCGTAACAGCAAACAGATGCAGATCCCCGAAGGGCTGAGCGTGCCCTGGGGCGACACCCTGTGCAAACGCGCCATCGACAGCAACTGCTTTTTCAGCAACGAAGTGGCGGAACACTGGGCGGATTGCGACGCGGCCAAAGCGCTCGGCATCACCACCTATGTCAGCATTCCCATTCATCTGGCTGATGGCTCGCTGTATGGAACGCTCTGCGCGGCCAGTACGCAAAAGCAGACGTTGAGCGATCGGGGGGAGCAGGTTCTGCAACTTTTCGCCGGTCTCATTGCTCAGTACATTCAGAAAGAGTCGCTGGTGATGCAACTGCGCGAAGCAAATGCGGCACTGATCGCACATTCCTATACCGATGCGCTGACCGGTTTACCCAACCGTCGTGCGATTTTTGATAACCTCACCACCCTCTTCTCGCTGGCGCGGCATCTCAAGCGCAATGCCATCATTGCCTACATCGATCTGGATGATTTCAAGCTCATCAACGATCGCTTTGGTCACGAAACGGGCGATCAGTTTTTAGTTGAGGTGGGTAAGCGTTTGATCGACGGTCAAACCGAAGACGACATTGTTGGCAGACTTGGGGGCGATGAATTTTTGGTTGCCTGTCTGAGCAAGGGCGATACCGACGCCGACAATGCGCAAATTAATATTCTCAGAACCCAGATCAGCGCCTCGATTGCCGGTGAGTATTGGCTGGGAAATGTGCATCTTGTCTACCCAGGCGCCAGCTTAGGCGTGGTCGCGGTCGATCCAGACGGAATGGATGCAGACAGCGCACTGCGCACGGCGGATACGGCGATGTATCTGGATAAAAAAGGGAAACGCAAAACGCGCTTTCTCCGCGAAGAGTAACCCCGTACACTCTGCGGGCAAGGAAATCAGAAAGGGGATGTTATGAGGATCGGAATTGTCTTCCCGGTCGTTATTTTTATAACGGCAGTGGTTTTTTTAACGTGGTTTTTTGTCGGCGGTTACGCCGCTCCGGGGGCGTAAATGCGCAAGACAACTATTATTATGTTAATCGTCGCACTCGTCGCCATCGCGGGCACCCAGTTCGGCTGGTGGTGATAGATTACGTGTAAAAAAGGCTGCTCACTGGCAGCCTTTTTTCGATGCTTTGACTCTTAGCTTTTGATTTTTCTGTAGGCAAACAGAACTACCAGCGCACCAATCACCGCAACTGCAAAGCTGCCGATGTTGAAACCATCGACTTTACCAAAACCGAGCAAGGTGCTGATCCAGCCACCGACTACGGCGCCCACGATCCCAAGAATTACTGTGACGAAGAATCCGCCGCCATCTTTGCCTGGCATGATCCACTTCGCCAGAATCCCCGCAATAAGCCCAAAGATAATCCAGGATAAAATTCCCATAGCTTTCCTCTCTGTATGGTTTTTTGTCATCAAATCAACGACACAGAAAAGGATAGCACAGGATTTCAAAAATGAAATTTGTGATAGGCATCACAAAGTTTGTTTGCGTGTTTTATCACCAATAAAAAATCTCACGCCACACAAAAGATGGGGTTGCATCTTTTATTGAGAAAGATTATCTTTCTCAACACTGAATAGTTGAGCAAAACACTCAGGTATTCAGTACGACATTGCTCACATTGCTTCCAGTATTTCTTGCCCACTTTTTAGTGGGCTTTTTTTTGGCAAATCCCCTCCTTTCGTCATACGCATGCGGATCATCAAGTTTAAATATCGATTTTCCCACCAGATAAAACCGTAAACGTCATATTTCCGTTTTAGGCTGATTTTGTCGTTTATGCCAATCAAGCCCCCTTTTCACCTGCCGATAACCCTCCCAAGCGTGGTGTTATATCGACACAGGTTATAAAGGAGTTTATTTTGAAAAATATTAAAATCAGCGTAGGGCTATTGATCGTTCTGACATCCTTTACGTTAATGCTTATTCTTTCGAGCGGTCTTGGGCTCTATTTCCTGCACCGCAGTAATAATGATATTCAAACGTTAAGTTATAATGCCGGAGAACAGAAAGCCCTGAACGCCGTGCGCGATGCCATCTTGCGCGCGCGAATTATTATTGATTCCGCCGCACAGGCAAAAACCCACGGCGATGATATCGATGAGCCCGCGGTGCAGGAGAGTGTCCGCAATGAGTTGCAGACTGCCGCTCAGCAGTATCAGATGTTTGTCAAAATCCCCGGCCTTTCAACTATCGAGCCTGAGGTAGGCGCCAGAATGAAAGACCGCTACGATCAGCAAGTCAGCGTGTTGAATCACAATACCGACCAGGTCATCAACATCAATGACCCGCTAAAACTCAAAACCGCATTAGCCGATAATAGTCGTGCAACGTTACAGGCGCGCCAGGCGTGGGATAATGAATACCATTCATATATCGATACCACCCAGCATAATCTCAACCAGGTGATTAATTTCAGCAACAGTTCTTATCACTTTGCCCTGCTTATTATGATCGCCATGCTTATTCTGGCTGGGGTATTGTTTTTTATTATCAATATCTGGATGCGCAAGATGTTGATCCTGCCATTGCAGGAGGTGGCTCAGCATTTTGAATATATTGGCAAAGGCGATCTGACCGGCGATATCCACGTGGCCAACAGAAATGAAATTGGTATGCTGTTCGGCGCATTGCAGACCATGCAGGCGGAGCTGAATTCGACGGTGGTCTCTATTCGCCAGGGCGTCGAATCCATCAATATTGGCACGCAGGAAATATCATCCGGCAATGGCGATCTCTCGCGTCGTACCGAGGAGCAAGCCGCAGCCGTGGTCGAGACGGCGGCGAGCATGGAGCAGATCACCGCAACGGTAAAACAAAACACGGATAATGCGCTGCAGGCGTCGCAGATGGTGCAGAATGCCGCCGGGATTGCCAACGAAGGCGAAGAACAGATGCGCGATATGATGAAGAAGATGGATGCCATCAGTCAAAGCGCGCAGAAAATGGTGGAGATCATCAGCGTCATCGACAGTATTGCGTTCCAGACCAACATTCTGGCGCTTAACGCCGCAGTAGAAGCGGCACGTGCAGGCCAGTCCGGGCGTGGTTTTGCGGTGGTTGCTGGCGAAGTAAGAAATCTTGCCCGCCGCTGTACTGATTCCGCAAAAGAGATAACGACGCTGATTAATGAATCAACGCTGTACATCCAGGAAGGGGCAGAGCTTGCCAATAAAACCAGCCGGACGATGCTGGATATCAGCGGAGCGGTCAGTAAAGTTAACGTAATGATGGAAAATATCGCGCTGGCATCGGAAGAGCAAAGTCGTGGCGTTGAGCAGATTCGCGTGGCGATCACCCAGATGGATCATGTGACGCAGCAAAACGCCGCGTTAGTCGAAGAGGTAGCCACTACGGCTTCTGGCGTGAACGAGCAGGCAAATCTGCTGTCACGTTCAGTGTCACTATTCAAAGTGAAGGAAATTTTCTAAACCGGCTGTCCGGGAGCGGAAACGCTCCCGGATCCAGCGTGAGAACATCGTGATGGGTGAAAACGGTTAGCAGAATATTGAAGCTTAGTGATGGTGAATTTCACCATTGCTGTGCTTAGGCCCTATTCGTCCTGCTTCAATTAAGATCTCTTCAATTAACTCCTCCAGACACTCCCGCCCGTGATGATCGCAGACCAGGTGTACCTGACGAGAAATCTCCTCCGTTTGCATCCCATCGCATAACGCTGATTTCAGCATTACCGACGCCCACCGTTTGGCTTCAGAATGAGTCAACATAACCCCTCCCGCTATAGGTTACCTGTTTAAGCGTAGCTACAAGAAAGTTAATCGCCAGGCTTTTTGACCGGTAAAATGCAACACCTTTTTACAAGGCTTAGAGATACACCAGGCTTATCGTCGCAAGCCCTTCATACGGCTGGTCGTCCGTCAGGGCCAGCGTTTTGCGGCTCTGGACGATCGGGTGGACCGACAATTCCACCTCGGCAGTTTCAACGGCCAGCGGATGGGTGAAATCCTGAGTATCGGAAAAGGCCGCAAGATTCCCCCCGCTGTTTGAGGCTCGGGTCGCGCTGGAAGCTAAATTCCAGTCTGCGCCGTTATTGTCAGAGAAGATCGTGCGGGCCGGAGCATTATTGACCACCGGCGTATCGGGGCCGACCAGGTAGAGATAATAATGGCCGATATTGACGCCCCCTGCGGTTTTGCCGATGCCAAATCCATAAGTGGCAATATCCGCACTGCCGCCGTCCAGCGTATCGCTGCGGTCATCCTGAAAAGTGTAGGCCAACGCGACAGGTTCAGAACAGGTGATATGCAGGCTAATATTGCGTGTATCCAGTCCGCTTGGCGTATCTTCATAGAGATGGTCAATGGGAAAGCCGCCAAAATCCAGCAGCCCGCCGTTATCCAGCGAAGGCGTGCAGGAACCCATCATCAGTGTGGCCTGAACTTTGATAATCGCGGTATCAGCGGCCATGACATCAGGTGAAAGCAGTAGCGGGATAAGCGCTGTTGCACGCATTAATGATTTTATCATTGCCAGTTCCCATTTTGAGTACGGGTAAATACAGCATCCATATTAAGAATACCCTTATCGAATGTGCTCAGAAGTTAATGATATATCGCTATTTTTCTATCTCGCAAATAAATAGATCGCAAAATCGGACTCAAAATCGGCTTTATTTTTGATTTATTTTCGAGCTGATTTTGACAATGCACCTAATTAGAATGCACGGCATCGGATAGCGATGTTCGTCATCAGCCTCCGCCTTTTAATATAATTCAATTACCGACTGGAGATAATATGATTCACCTGAATAAATCTGCAAAACTTATTACATTATTACTTATTATTAAATCCGCCGCTGCACTGGCAACGGGGATGGTTCCCGAATCCTCGCTGCTTATTATTGAAGAGCAGGATAAAGGCGGCAGTATTAATGTTAAGAATACCGACCCGCATCCTTCCCTTCTATATACCAATATTGTCGATATTCCTGGCGACACAGGTACACATCTGACCGTCACCCAACCCGTCACCCGTGTCGAAGATGGACAGACCCAGCAGCTGCGTTTTATTCTGGCAACTGATGCTCCATTAACGACAGAGCATTTGAAGCGCGTAACCTTTGAAGGCATTCCACCGAAAACAAAAAGCGATCACAGCCGAGTGTCCATTAATATTCGTCAGGATATTCCGGTACTGATTCATCCGGCAAGTCTTGCGGTCGTAAAAGATGCCTGGACACTGCTGAAATGGTCTGCATCCGGTAACACTGTCACCGTTAAAAATGATTCACCTTATGTCGTTCGTATGGCTGAAAATCTGGTGGCTCAGCCTTCAGGTACGCAAATGAAAATTAAGCAAACGTATATTCTTCCGGGTCAGACGCTGACTGCTCAGGCAAAAACATCACTTGCCGGAGATAGTCAATTAAAATTCTTCCCGGCCAGTCGCTACGGCATTGATGTCCCAAGCTACACCGCCACTCTGAATAAATAATCTAACCGAGTATTCTGAGATGGTTTCGTTATCGCGTCGTTGTTTATCACTCGCCGTGCTTTGCTGCCTGTACCCGGTTCTTTCCTCGGCGGCTGAAGCACCTGTGGAATTTGATACCAGCATCATCAAAGATCGTGGGCTTGATCCCTCTCTCGGTCATTATTTCGCCTCCACGCCGAAATTTACGCCCGGCGTAAAAATGGTCACCGTGGTAGTGAATGGCGAGAAAAAAGGAAAGGTATCCGCAACTTTTGGCCAGGACGGCCAGCTGTGTGCCAGCACGCCTTTTCTGCAGGGCGCTTCACTGGTCGTCCCACGCGAAGTGGCGAAGCTCAGCGATGACGAAAAGAACGACAGCTGTTACGACTACACCAAAGCTTTCCCCGGCACGGTGATTACCCCCGTCCCTGCCCAAGAAGAGCTGGATCTGGTGGTGCCGCAAGAAGCGATCGACACATCAGGCGAAGGCGACCAGGCCAAAGATTACAGCACCGGCGGTACGGCGGGCATTCTCAATTACACCGCTTTCGCAACGCAAAACAGGTCGGACAGCGGCAACAGCGAGACTAAGCAACTGATGCTGGAAGAGGGTTTGAACGTCCATGACTGGCTGTTTCGCAGCAGACAATCCCTGGCAGAGAATGACGGCACGCGCACCACCGATAACCTTTACGCTTATCTGCAGCATACGCTCGTTGATAGCAAGAAAATATTCCAGGCGGGTGAAATCAACACCGGCGGTACGATTTTCGCTGGCACCGCCATTTCAGGTGTGCAGATTATGCCGGAAGAAGCGCTGAGCCCGGAAGGCAGCAGCGGTGTGGCGGTTTCTGGTATTGCCCGCACAGCCCAGGCGCGTGTGGAAGTCCGCCAGGGGGGCCGGATGGTCTATTCCACTCTGGTCCCCGTGGGTCCGTTCACTCTGAACGATGTTCCGATTATTCGCAGCAATGCCGAACTCGATGTCACGGTCACGGAAACCGACGGCAGTAAGAGCCATTTCGTGATCCCTGCTGATGCGGTGAACAGCCATCAGTTGACCAGCCCGTCAGGCCTTTCTGCCGCCGTGGGACGCTATCGCAGCAACGGCGACGGAGAGAGTGAGCCGATGCTGGCGACCCTCTCCGACGGCTGGCGAGTCAAACCCTGGCTGAATGTCGGTACCGGTGTGATGACTGCACAGGGCTACGACTCCGCCGCTCTGACTCTGGATACCCTACCGTTTAATAAGATGCTGTTATCGACCACCTTTAAAGCGTCAATGGATGAAGAGCATGGCGTAAAAGGACGTAGTAGCACCTTGTCTGCCAGCTACGCCTTGTCCGGCCAACTGACGACCGATGTCAGTATGACGCGTTATACCCAGGGCTATCGCGAGCTGGAAGATTCTCTTGAGGATGATTTCCAGCAGTACGAAGGGCAATATTCCGCAGGGCTGCACTACTCCCTGTCGAATTTGGGTTCCTTTAATCTGCGTTACTCAAAGAACCAGGGTACAGACGGAAACGAAGGCAGCGAATTTGTGAACGCGTCATGGGGCAAGTCATTTGGCCACATGAACCTGAACGTCAGCTGGCAGCGCTCTGTAAATCAGAAAAATGACGATCAGGACGATGGTCGCAACGAGAGCGACGACAACGGGGATACGGTGTTTGTGAATATCAGCATGCCGCTTGGCGGTCAACACATCAGCGCCTACTCGCACACCATGCATCATGAGACCAATACCGGACTGCAGACCAACGGGGATATCAGCCAGAGCACCAGTTATTCCCTGGCCGCCGAGCGCGATCTGGCCGATCGGGAAAACAGCTTCAGCGGCTCGATCAACAGTAATCTGCACTACACCCGACTGGGCGTTAGCGCCGGAACCGATGGTCCAGATGGTCGTAACTATGGCGTGGCACTTTCTGGTGGCGTGGTTGCGCATGATAACGGCGTAACCTTCTCACCCTGGCCGGTTAAGGACACCTTCGCCATCATTGATGCCGGTAAAGATCTGGCCGGAACGCGAATCAATACTCCAGCGGGTGATGTCTGGACCGATCGCTGGGGCAAGGCCATCGTGCCGTCCGTTAATCCGTATCACAAAGTACGCGTCGAACTGGACACCAACACCCTTCCGAAGGATGTGGACGTCGAGAACGGTTTCAGTGAACTGGCAGCAGGTCGCGGTGCCGTCGGGCACGTAGCGTTCAATACGCTGCATGTCCACCGGGCCATGATCCGCGTGCAAATGGCAAAGGGTAAGACCCTAAAAAAAGGCAGCACCGTGGTTGATGGAAATGGCGACTACGCTGCCACTGCAGTCGACGACGGCCTGCTGTTCATGGAAGACGTCTCTGCCAAACCGGCACTTTATCTCACTGATGAAGACGGCTTACGCGTTTGCCAGATCAGCTATGCCCTGGCAAAGGGTGGTGAAAATCAGACTTATGAAAACATTAACGGGGTATGCAAATGAAAATCCAAACGATCCTGACATTAACACTGCTGGCCGGATTACTCTGTGCAGGGACTGCCCGCGCGGAATGTGACGTCAACGTCTCTGATACGACCGTGGATTATGGAAAGCTCAGCAACAGCGAAGTCACCAGCCAGCGTGGCGGTGTCTATACCCTGGATGAGCGTGAAGTCAGAGTGAATGCGATTTGCAGCGAACCGCAGGCGATGGCAATTTTTATTAGCGATGACTCTGGCCAGCGACGTTTTCGCTTCGGCGACAGCGGAGACATTCTGATTTCCGCTCAACAGGCGGTGCTGGACGGTAAACCCGTTGATCTTGGCAAGACGCTGACTCACGGTTCTTTCGTGCCAAAGCAGGAGAGAAATCGGAAAAAACTATTGGTACTCAACAACGACGGTCTCCTCCCCGTACATAACGGCGAAGTGCCTGTCGGCCAGCAATTTTCTGTGCTTTTGCATATTCGACCAGCGCTGAAGCCACAACAACAACATCCTCAGGATGAAGAGGATTTACTGGCAAATTTGACCGTTCAGATTGAGAGCCAGTAAAAAAGCCATGGACTTCACGTATGTGGCTGTAAAGACACATCTCCTTTCGAATATAGGCTACTATTAATGGCAAAAGTGACGAGTGGAAAACATTCTATGTTAAATCCCAGAGAACATATTCAGCTCTTAATTGATAATTTATCGCAGCAAGAAAATATCTTCACCAAACGTAAAAACCAGATTGTCACGATGGACGGCTTCACTGAAAGAAATATTCTCATTTTTCACCAGGGGGTTATTTCAGGTTGTCGGCCGAGTGATGACCGACTTTTAGTGAATTTCAGTGCACCACGGATTTTCGGCATCAACCTCTATTTTGACACCACGCTTTTATATTTTCGGGCCTGCACCGACATCCGCTATGAGTTTCTGCCTTTCGTGGAGGCAGAGAAAATCATCAATGAAAAAAATCTGTGGCAAGGTGTCTCCGTCAACCACATGATGACCATCGCTAACATGCTGAAGTATGTTAACAACATGGCCGGGGTGTCCAGTTACGCCCAGGTGATTAACTGCCTGTATCAACTTCAGGCTGAGCCGGAGATTATTCGCTTACGCCGCACAGCGGCTGATTATATTGTCGATAAAAGCGGACTATCGCGCAGCACAGTGATGAAAATGCTGGCCCAGTTCAAAGCCGAAGGTAAGGTACTGCTAAGTAAGGGCTTGCTGATGGATGTGAAAAACCTCGAGTAATCAGCCTATCAACTTTTCTACTATGCGGATTGCCTGTATCGGTTGATCAGGCATTCCGTAGCCATTTAGATTCTGTTTCGCCCTCCCCTTTTTCATTTCCACGCGTTGCTCCTCTTAATTCTCTCTCTATTAATAATCGCTTTTATTTTCATGGACCTTTAAAAAGCCTGATCTCTATAAATATAAAGTCGAGTCCAGTTTTACACTCAACATTGAATCCATAACTGCGTGCTTATTGAATTGAAGGATTGCGAGATAATACAGATAATATGTTCAACAAGACAACAGTGTCTTATTTAAATCATCCAACTGAAGAGTCATTATTCCATGAAAAACATTTTTAAATTCTGTGCAGCCGCTGCACTCGTTATCTCTACTGCTAACTCCGCATTCGCAGCAGATACTGCCGACCTGAAAGTACAAGGAACTTTAATTATGGGTTCCTGTACGCCTTCTCTTTCATCCGGTGGCGTTGTGGATTATGGATCACTGCCGATCGCTTCTCTGAGTGATACTGCCGTAAACCAGTTAGGCGATAAGGATATTACCCTGACCCTGAGCTGCACAAGTCCAACAAAAGTAGCCTGGACGACCATGGATGATAAATCCTCAAGCGTTGTCGATACCGGACCGAAAGTAGCTGAGGCTGTCACAAGCCCAGCCAATGAGTTTGGTCTGGGCGAAACGGCAGATCATGTTAAGTTAGGCTCATATGGTCTCGTTGCCAACTACGAAAAAGTCACCGTTGATTCAGCCCCTGGGCATTTGGCTGATTCTGTTGATAATGGTGCCACCTGGGCCGCAGAGGTAAGTGACGTTTATAACCACCCAGACGGTAGCCGACTGATCACTTTCGCTGACACTCTGGGTAACCCTGTAGAAATCACTACAGCTACTGATGTTTTGACTGTCGGCGCATCAATCCAGGATACAACTACCCTGGCAATCACCGATGACACCCCGCTGGATGGCCAGGCAACTATCTCTGTGAAGTACCTGTAATACAGTCCTCACGAAGGACATTCATCTCAATCAGACATAAAAAAAACGGGAGCCTTTCGGCTCCCGTTTTCATTTAACCCAGTAAACTGGATTACATGTTTTTGATGATCGCGTCACCAAACTCTGAACATTTCAGCAGCTTAGCGCCGTCCATCAGGCGTTCGAAATCGTAAGTCACGGTCTTAGCGTTAATCGCGCCTTCCATACCTTTAACGATCAGGTCTGCGGCTTCGAACCATTCCATATGACGCAGCATCATTTCCGCGGACAGGATGATGGAACCTGGGTTCACTTTATCCTGGCCTGCGTATTTCGGTGCGGTACCGTGGGTGGCTTCGAACAGCGCGCACTCGTCACCGATGTTGGCGCCTGGGGCGATACCGATACCGCCAACCTGGGCTGCCAGGGCGTCGGAGATGTAGTCACCGTTCAGGTTCATACAGGCGATCACGTCGTATTCCGCCGGACGCAGCAGGATCTGCTGCAGGAACGCATCGGCGATCACGTCTTTCACAACGATCTCTTTGCCAGTATTTGGGTTCTTGATTTTCACCCATGGGCCGCCGTCGATCAGCTCACCACCAAACTCCTCACGCGCTAACTGGTAACCCCAGTCTTTGAAAGCGCCTTCGGTGAATTTCATGATGTTGCCTTTGTGAACCAGGGTCACGGAATCACGGTCGTTGGTGATTGCGTATTCGATGGCTGCACGAACCAGGCGCTTGGTGCCTTCTTCGGAGCACGGCTTGATGCCGATGCCGCAATGTTCAGGGAAACGAATCTTCGTTACGCCCATCTCATCGCGCAGGAACTTGATCACTTTTTCGGCTTCGGCGCTGTCGGCTTTCCACTCGATACCGGCATAGATGTCTTCGGAGTTTTCACGGAAGATAACCATGTTGGTCAGCTCAGGGTGTTTAACCGGGCTTGGCGTACCCGCGTAGTAACGCACCGGGCGCAGACACACGTACAGGTCAAGCTGCTGGCGCAGCGCAACGTTCAGGGAACGAATACCGCCACCGACCGGGGTAGTCAGCGGGCCTTTGATGGCAACGCGGTAATCACGAATCAGGTCCAGAGTTTCTTCTGGCAGCCAGACATCCTGGCCATACAGTTGGGTAGATTTTTCGCCGGTATAGATTTCCATCCAGGAAATTTTCCGCTCGCCCTTATAGGCTTTCTGCACGGCGGCATCCACCACTTTGATCATGGCTGGCGTCACATCCACACCGATACCATCACCTTCAATGAAAGGAATGATTGGGTTGTGAGGGATGTTCAGTTTGCCATCTTGCAGGGTGATCTTCTTACCTTCCGCCGGAACGACTACTTTGCTTTCCATTAACCTCTCCTTCGAGCGCTTCTGGTTTTTTGTTAATGAGTTGTAATATGCGAGCTCATACTACTCGAATATCAGGCTCGCGCCAATCACTCATGAATTTCCGTTATAATGCTCGAATCCACCCATTCTGAAAACACTATGAACAAAACTTCTTTTAGAAATCACCAAGTTGAACGATTCAGCACGCGACGCAACGCCAAAAAAAAGCCTGACACTGGACCGAAGCGGCTGGTTATCTTCAATAAACCTTATGATGTGCTGCCGCAGTTCACGGATGAGGCGGGACGCAGCACCCTGAAAGATTACATCCCGTTACAAGGAATTTATGCCGCTGGCCGCTTAGACAGGGACAGCGAAGGCCTGCTGGTGCTGACTAACGACGGACAGCTCCAGGCGCGACTGACCCAGCCGGGCAAGGGCACCGGTAAGATTTACTACGTGCAGGTGGAGGGCGAACCGACGGCAGAGGCGATTGATGCCCTGCGCAATGGCGTGACGCTCAATGACGGCCCCACCCTGCCCGCCGGTATTGAGCTGGTCGCAGAACCCGAGTGGTTATGGCCGCGTAACCCGCCGGTTCGCGAACGCAAAACCATCCCCACCAGCTGGTTGAAAATCACCTTATATGAAGGGCGGAATCGCCAGGTGCGACGCATGACGGCGCATGTCGGTTTTCCAACGTTGCGCCTGATAAGGTATGCGATGGGGACATTGACGCTGGACAATCTGGCATCGGGTGAGTGGCGGGAAATCCCGATAGATTCGTTATAAAAGATGCTGCGTATGAACGCCATTTTGCGTGACGTGGGATACGCGACTGCTGAGGAACGCATCTCCGTCCGGAACGGTGATATCGAACGTCTGCTCAAAGAGCGACGAGTGGATCAGGAAATTGGCGCTACAGGCATTGCTGACGATGGGAATATTCCACGCCGTTGCCAGACGCATCAGGGCCTTCACATCCGAGTGATGCGGCACTGCGCTCAGCGGGTCCCAGAAAAAGACCAGCACATCAATCTGGCCCGACGCGATGAGATAACCCAGCTGCTGGTCGCCGCCTATCGAGCCGCTCATCAGCGCCAGGACGGGCAAACGCGTGTGGGCAAGCAGCAGGTTTCCGGTGGTGCCGGTGGCGTAGATGGTGTGGCCCTCAAGTGCCGTTTGATTATCGATTGCCCAGTTGAGCAGGTCGGGTTTGCAGGGATCGTGAGCCACTAAAGCGATACGTTTCTTTTGCGGCATAGTACGCGTGGTAAGCTGCATGATGGTACCCTCGGTGGTGAGAATCAGAACCTCAGCAAGTATAGAGCACCGGGTAAAAATGTGATCCAGATCAAATATTGATATTGAATTGCGTCATTCAGCTAACTAAGGAAAAACGATGTTTAAACCACACGTTACCGTCGCCACCCTGGTTCACGCCGAAGGCAAATTCCTCGTCGTCGAAGAGACGATCAACGGCAAAGCGCTGTGGAACCAGCCCGCGGGTCATCTTGAAGCCGACGAAACGCTGGTTCAGGCCGCGCGTCGCGAGCTGTGGGAAGAGACCGGTATTCACGCCGAACCGCAGCACTTTGTACGTCTGCATCAGTGGATCGCTCCCGATCGCACGCCATTCCTGCGCTTTTTATTCGTCGTCGAACTTAACGAAATGTGCGCCACTGAGCCGCACGACAACGATATCGACCGTTGCCTGTGGGTGACGGCAGAGGAGATCCTGAACGCGCCAAACCTGCGCTCGCCGCTGGTTGCCGAAAGCATTCGCTGCTATCAGTCCGGTAGCCGCCTGCCGCTTGAGGTGATCGCGGAATTTAACTGGCCGTTTACAGAGGGTGCCAACGCGGGGGGCGCGTGATAGAATACGCCGCCTTTAAGTTCAATGTCGTGAGTATTCCATGTCAGATAACAGCCAGAAAAAAGTGATCGTCGGCATGTCCGGCGGTGTCGATTCCTCCGTTTCCGCGTACCTGTTGCAACAACAGGGCTACAAGGTGGAAGGCCTGTTCATGAAGAACTGGGAGGAAGACGATGGCGAGGAATACTGTACGGCGGCAGCGGATCTTGCAGATGCGCAGGCCGTGTGCGACAAACTCGGCATTGAACTGCATACCGTTAACTTTGCTGCCGAGTACTGGGACAACGTGTTCGAACTCTTCCTCGAAGAGTACAAAGCGGGCCGCACCCCGAACCCGGATATCCTCTGCAACAAAGAGATCAAATTCAAAGCCTTCCTCGAATTCGCCGCCGAAGACCTGGGCGCAGATTACATCGCGACCGGTCACTACGTGCGCCGCGCGGATGTTGATGGCAAAAGCCAGCTGCTGCGCGGTCTCGACGGCAATAAAGATCAGAGCTATTTCCTCTACACCCTCGGTCACGAACAGATTGCACAAAGCCTGTTCCCGGTCGGTGAGCTGGAAAAACCAGAAGTGCGTAAAATCGCCGAAGAACTGGATCTGATCACCGCGAAGAAAAAAGACTCCACCGGCATCTGCTTTATCGGCGAGCGCAAATTCCGCGAATTTCTGGGGCGCTACCTCCCTGCTCAACCGGGCAAAATTATCACCGTTGACGGCGATGACGTCGGCGAGCACCAGGGCCTGATGTACCACACCCTCGGTCAGCGTAAAGGTCTGGGCATTGGCGGCACCAAAGAAGGCAGCGAAGAGCCGTGGTATGTGGTCGATAAAGATGTCGAAAACAATATTCTGGTGGTGGCTCAGGGCCACGAGCATCCGCGTTTGATGTCCGTCGGGCTTATCGCTCAGCAGCTGCACTGGGTCGATCGTGAACCGTTTACCGGCACTCTGCGCTGCACGGTGAAAACCCGCTATCGTCAGACTGATATCCCTTGCACTGTCACCGCCATTGATGACGAACGTATCGAAGTGCGTTTCGACGAGCCGGTTTCTGCCGTCACGCCTGGCCAGTCCGCTGTCTTCTACAGCGGCGAAATTTGCCTCGGCGGCGGGATCATTGAACAGCGTCTGCCGCTGGCCGAATAAACAGTTTGCACACCAAAAGGAGCACGTGTGGCGAAGAATTATTATGACATCACCCTGGCGCTGGCCGGCATTTGCCAGTCCGCCCGTCTGGTGCAACAGCTGGCACATCAGGGTCATTGCGACGCTGATGCGCTGCACGTTTCGCTCAACAGCGTTATCGATCTTAACCCAGGCTCGACGCTTGGGGTGTTCGGTGGCAGCGAAACCAATCTTCGCCTCGGCCTTGAAACCCTGCTCGGCGTGCTGAATGCCAGCAATCGTCAGGGACTGAATTCAGAACTGACCCGTTACACCTTAAGCCTGATGGTGCTGGAGCGTAAGCTGAGCGGCGCAAAAGGCGCGATGGACACGCTCGGCAACCGCATTGACGGTTTACAGCGTCAGCTTGACCATTTTGATTTGCAGTCCGAAACCCTGATGAGTGCGATGGCCGCGATTTACGTCGATGTCATCAGCCCGCTCGGTTCACGCATTCAGGTGACCGGCTCCCCTGCCGTGCTGCAAAGCCCACAGGTGCAGGCCAAAGTCCGCGCCTCGCTGCTGGCCGGGATTCGTGCCGCCGTGCTGTGGCATCAGGTTGGCGGTGGCCGACTGCAGTTAATGTTCTCTCGTAATCGCCTGACGACTCAGGCAAAACAAATTCTTGCTCATTGTTAACCTCCCGGAGTTGCGAATTATGGAATTATCCTCACTGACCGCCGTTTCCCCTGTCGATGGACGTTACGGCGATAAAGTCAGCGCGCTGCGCGGGATCTTCAGCGAATATGGTCTGCTGAAGTTCCGTGTACAGGTTGAAGTGCGCTGGCTGCAAAAGTTAGCTACCCAGGCAGCAATCAAGGAAGTTCCTGCTTTTGACGCCCAGGCAAACGATTACCTTGATAAAATCGTCGCGGAGTTCAGCGAAGAAGACGCGGCGCGTATCAAAACCATTGAGCGCACCACCAACCACGATGTGAAAGCGGTTGAATACTTCCTGAAAGAGAAAGTAGAGAGCGTACCGGCGCTGCACGCGGTGTCTGAGTTCATCCACTTTGCCTGTACGTCTGAAGATATCAACAACCTGTCTCATGCCCTGATGCTGTCGACTGCGCGTCAGGACGTGGTGCTGCCTTACTGGCGCAAAATCATCGACGCGGTGAAAGACCTCGCCGTGCAATACCGTGATATCCCGCTGCTTTCCCGTACTCATGGCCAGCCAGCCACACCGTCCACGATGGGCAAAGAGATGGCGAACGTGGCGTACCGTATGGAACGTCAGTATCGCCAGCTGGAGCAGGTTGAGATCCTCGGTAAAATCAACGGCGCAGTCGGGAACTACAACGCCCACATCGCGGCGTATCCGGAAGTGGACTGGCATCAGTTCAGCGAAGAGTTCGTGACCTCTCTGGGAATTCAGTGGAACCCGTACACCACTCAGATCGAGCCGCACGATTACATCGCCGAGCTGTTTGACTGCATCGCGCGTTTCAACACCATCCTGATCGATTTCGACCGCGACGTGTGGGGCTACGTGGCTCTGAACCACTTCAAGCAGAAAACCATCGCCGGTGAGATCGGCTCGTCCACCATGCCGCATAAAGTGAACCCGATTGACTTCGAAAACTCCGAAGGCAACCTGGGTCTGGCCAATGCCCTGCTGCAACACATGGCGAGCAAACTGCCGGTTTCCCGCTGGCAGCGTGACCTGACGGACTCCACAGTCCTGCGTAACCTCGGCGTGGGTATCGGCTATGCGCTGATTGCGTATCAGTCCACCCTGAAAGGCGTGAGCAAACTGGAAGTGAACCGCGATCGTCTGCTGGACGAACTGGATCACAACTGGGAAGTATTGGCCGAGCCAATCCAGACCGTGATGCGTCGTTACGGCATCGAAAAACCGTACGAAAAACTGAAAGAGCTGACCCGCGGCAAACGCGTCGACGCTGAAGGCATGAAACAGTTTATCGACGGTCTGGATGTGCCAGAAGAAGAGAAAACGCGCCTGAAAGCGATGACTCCGGCGAACTACATCGGTCGCGCCATTAAAATGGTAGATGAGCTGAAGTAATTGCCTTTACCCTCTTTCCGCCCGGAAAGAGGGTTCCTTCCTCTGCGGTTTACGCAATGTTTATCCCCGTAACAACATAATCACGTTAAACTATTCATACCATTCATGTTAGGGAGAAGAGATGATGCGCGTACTGGTTGTTGAGGATAATGCATTGCTACGTCATCACCTGAAAGTTCAGCTTCAGGAAATGGGGCATCAGGTGGATGACGCGGAAGACGCAAAAGAGGCAGATTATTATCTCAATGAACACCTGCCCGATATCGCCATCGTCGATCTGGGGCTGCCGGATGAAGACGGTTTATCGTTGATCCGCCGCTGGCGCAGCCACGATGTCTCTCTTCCGGTGCTGGTTCTAACTGCCCGTGAAGGCTGGCAGGACAAAGTTGAAGTGCTCAGCGCAGGCGCTGATGATTACGTCACCAAACCGTTCCATATCGAAGAAGTGGCCGCCCGTATGCAGGCGTTGATGCGCCGTAACAGCGGTCTGGCGTCCCAGGTTATCTCCCTTCCGCCATTCCAGGTGGATCTCTCGCGTCGTGAATTCTCGATCAACGACGAAGTTATCAAGCTGACGGCGTTTGAATACACCATTATGGAAACGCTGATCCGCAACAGCGGCAAAGTGGTGAGTAAAGATTCCTTAATGCTCCAGCTTTATCCCGATGCCGAACTGCGCGAGAGCCACACCATTGATGTGCTGATGGGCCGCTTACGTAAAAAAATCCAGGCACAATACCCACAGGACGTCATCACCACGGTGAGGGGTCAGGGATACCTGTTTGAATTACGCTAAATGAAAAAAATCCTTCGCCACTTTTTGCCGCTGTCGCTGCGGGTCCGCTTTTTACTGGCCACCGCTGCCGTGGTGCTGATCCTGTCTCTCGCTTACGGCATGGTGGCGCTGGTCGGGTATAGCGTCAGCTTCGACAAGACCACATTCCGTCTGCTGCGCGGCGAGAGCAATCTCTTCTACACCTTGGCTAAATGGGAAAATAATCGAATCAGCGTGGAAATGCCGGAAAATCTCAACCGGCAAAGCCCGACGATGGCACTGATTTATGATGAAAAAGGTCAGTTGCTGTGGGCGCAGCGCCATGTGCCGTGGGTTGAAAAAAGCATTCGTCCAGAGTGGCTTAAAACTAACGGATTCCACGAAATTGAAGCCGATCTGAATGCGACCAGTTCACTGCTGGGCAACGACGAGTCCATGCAGCGCGAACTCGCTGAAATTCGTGAGGATGACGACAATACAGAGATGACGCACTCGGTAGCGATTAATCTCTACCCGGCGACCATTGATATGCCGCAGCTCACCATCGTAGTCATCGACACCATTCCGGTAGAGCTTAAACGTTCCTACATGGTCTGGAGCTGGTTCGTATATGTTCTGGCTGCCAACCTGCTGTTGGTTATCCCGCTGCTGTGGGTCGCTGCCTGGTGGAGCCTGCGTCCTATCGAATCGCTGGCGAAAGAGGTCCGCGAGCTCGAAGAACACAACCGGGATAAGCTCAATTCGCAAACCACGCGCGAACTCACCAGCCTGGTGCGAAATCTCAACCGCCTGCTGAAAAGCGAGCGCGAACGTTACGATAAATATCGCACCACCCTGACCGATCTGACGCACAGTCTGAAGACGCCGCTCGCGGTGATGCAAAGCACGTTGCGATCGATGCGCAGTTCGAAGCTCAGCGTCGACGACGCCGAGCCGGTAATGCTGGAGCAAATCAGCCGTATCTCCCAGCAGATTGGCTATTATCTCCACCGCGCCAGTATGCGCTCCGGCAGCCCGTTGTTAAGCCGTGAACTGCACCCCGTCGCCCCGCTGCTGGATAGCCTGACCTCAGCGCTGAATAAAGTCTATCAACGCAAAGGGGTGAACATTAGCCTCGATATTTCGCCGGAAATCAGTTTTGTCGGTGAGAAAAATGACTTTATGGAAGTGATGGGCAATCTGCTGGATAACGCCTGCAAATATTGCCTCGAATTTGTCGAGGTTTCTGCGCACCAGACCGATGACGAGCTGCAAATTATCGTTGAGGACGATGGCCCCGGTATCCCGCAAAACAAGCGTGACGTGGTGTTTGATCGCGGTCAACGCGCCGATACGCTCCGCCCTGGTCAGGGTGTCGGTTTATCCGTTGCGCAGGAGATTGTCGATCAATACAACGGCAGAATTGAAACCAGCGACAGCCTGCTGGGCGGCGCGCGCATGGTCGCCATTTTTGGCCGCCAGCATCCCTCATCTGACGATAGTTAGAGCGGAATGTGAAAAAAGCGAGATTGTCGCACTCAGGCTCTTGCGCTTCCGTTATAATCCGAGTCAGTAAGAGCCTGCGGAAATATAATTATGGATTATCAATTAACACTTAACTGGCCCGAATTTATCGAACGCTACTGGCAGAAACGCCCGGTCGTTCTTAAGCGCGGCATCAGCAACTTTGTCGACCCGATCTCGCCGGATGAACTGGCTGGACTGGCGATGGAAAACGAAGTCGACAGCCGTCTGGTGAGCCATCAGGATGGGAAATGGCAGGTCAGCCACGGTCCTTTCGAAAGCTACGATCACCTCGGGGAAACCAACTGGTCGCTGCTGGTTCAGGCCGTCAACCACTGGCATGAACCCACCGCAGCCCTGATGCATCCGTTCCGCGCCCTGCCCGACTGGCGCATGGACGATCTGATGATCTCCTTCTCTGTTCCGGGCGGTGGCGTGGGCCCGCACCTCGACCAGTACGATGTGTTTATCATTCAGGGAACTGGCCGTCGTCGCTGGCGCGTCGGCGATAAAGTGCCGATGAAACAGCACTGCCCGCACCCGGACCTGCTGCAGGTTGACCCGTTCGAAGGCATCATCGACGAAGAGATGGAGCCGGGCGATATTCTCTATATTCCGCCAGGATTCCCTCATGAAGGCTATTCTCTTGAGAACTCGCTGAACTATTCGGTTGGCTTCCGTGCGCCAAGCGGTCGCGAGATGATCAGCGGATTTGCGGATTACGTTCTGCAACGCGAGCTGGGCAGCCATCGCTACAGCGACCCGGACGTGCCTGCGCGTGAACATCCTGCCGACATTCTGCCGCAGGAGCTGGATAAACTGCGCGAAATGATGCTCGGTTTGATTAACGAGCCGGAGCATTTCCGCCAGTGGTTTGGCGAGTTTGTCAGCCAGTCACGTCACGAGCTGGACGTTGCGCCCGCCGAACCGCCTTATCAGCCGGATGAAATTTACGACGCCCTGCAACAGGGTGATTCGCTGGTCCGTCTGGGTGGGCTGCGCGTGCTGCGCATTGGCGATGATATTTTCGTCAACGGCGAGAAGCTGGATTCCCCGCACCGTCCAGCGCTGGAAGCCCTTGCCAGCCATCTGGTGCTGAATGCAGAAACCTTCGGTGATGCGCTGGAAGATCCGTCATTCCTCGCGATGTTAGCCGCGCTGGTGAATAGCGGGTATTGGTTCTTCGAGGACTGAGTTGCCTGCTTGTGTCGGGTGGCGCTTCGCTTACCCGACCTACAAAAACGGTGCGGTTTGTTGATGTCGGGTGGCGCGTCGCTTGCCCGACCTACGAGTTAGATTTTGTAGGCCGGGTAAGGCGTAGCCGCCACCCGGCTTTTATTTCGGCTCCCCAGCTGCAATGTCCTCCAAATCTCCCGCCCAATCTTCCGGATACAATCCACTACGCACATCCCGATGAAACGTTGAAAACGGCCAATCCGCCACGCGATTGACATACCCATGTTTCACCGGATTGATATACACGTAGTCCATATGCCGCCGGTAATCTTCTTCATTACGAATCGTATGTTCCCAAAAACGCGGTTGCCACACGTAACGCATTTCAATCGCGCGGGTAAAGTTTTTCTTGATTTCCCGCCAGCGCCCCGAATAGTCATCATCGTTTTCCGGGAGCGTCCAGATACAGTGCATATGTTCGGGGAGCACCACCCAGGCGTTGATGGTGAAGGGTTTTGTGCGTTTGACGGTTTTGATTGCAGCGCGTAGAGGGTCGATATGGCGGGTGAGCAGATCGCTCTGGCGGTTTTGCAGATTGACGGTGAAAAACCAGGTTCCACCGGAGATGTAGTTTCGGCGGTAATTTGACATGGGAAATCCTTTTCCGGGTGTCGGGCGTCGGGTGGCGCTTCGCTTACCCGACCTACAAAAACATTAAATCGTAGGCCGGGTAAGGCGTAGCCGCCACCCGGCACAAAGCGGCTACTGCTTCGCCGTCAACTCCGCAATCCGCACAATCACGTTCACCGCTTTCTCCATCCCTTCCAGCGTCACAAACTCATGTTTGCCGTGGTAGTTATAGCCACCGGTAAACAGATTCGGGCATGGCAGTCCCATGAACGAGAGCTGCGAGCCATCGGTGCCGCCGCGAATCGGTTTGAGCTGGGGTTCGATGTCGCAATCGCGCATCGCCTGCTGGGCGATATCGAGAATGTGCGGATGCTCCACCACTTTCTCGCGCATGTTGTAGTAGCTGTCCTCGATGATCAGCTCAATGTAACAATCCGGGTGCAGCCCTTTGCCGACCTTTTTGGCGATTTCCATCATCTTACGCTTACGCGCTTCAAAGGCTTTACGGTCAAAATCGCGAACGATGTAGTGCATCTGCGCACTGTCCACCGTGCCTTTGATGCTGGTGAGATGGTAAAAACCTTCATAGCCTTCAGTCTGCTCTGGGCTTTCTTCGGCGGGCACTTCCGCATGAATCCGCGAAGCCAGCGACAGGGCGTTGACCATCACCCCTTTTGCCGAACCGGGATGGACATTATTACCAACGATTTTGATGGTCACAGAAGCTGCGTTAAAGTTTTCAAACTCCAGCTCCCCCACGCCACCGCCGTCGACGGTGTAAGCCCACTTCGCATCGAACGCTTCGACGTCGAAATGCTTCGCCCCTTTGCCCACCTCTTCATCCGGCGTAAAGGCGACGCGGATATCCCCGTGCGGAATGTTTTTGCCTTTCAGCACCGCCAGGGCAGTCATGATCTCCGCCACACCGGCTTTATCATCCGCGCCCAGCAGCGTTTTGCCGTCGGTGGTGATAATGGTCTGGCCCAGAAGCTGATGCAGCACCGGGAACATCACCGGCGAGAGCACCTCGTCGCCAATACCCAGCGCGATATCGCCACCACGGTAATTTTCAACAATCTGCGGATTGACGTTCTTACCGCTAAAATCAGGTGAGGTATCAACGTGAGAAATGAATCCAATCGCCGGAACCGAACCTTTGACATTCGACGGCAGCGTCCCCATCACCGTGCCTTTCTCGCTCAAGGTCACGTTGACCAGGCCGAGCTCCTCCAGCTGATCCTTCAGCAGGTTTAAAAGCTTCCACTGGCCCTCGGTGCTCGGCACCTGTCTGACACCCGCTTTAGATTGGGTATCCAGCGAAACGTACTGTAAAAAACGCTCAAGTAATTTTTCCATGCAGTCACCCTCACTTTTTGTGACAACATTATCAGGAAGCATCAAATCCCAAATATTGCGTCAGGTCACTTTTATCCCGTAAACGAGAATATTTTCGATTTTGTCGTGATTCGTTAATAAATGTAGCTTATCAATCAGTCACAAGGATTGGTGATTTCAGTGGTTTGCCGTAGAATGACCGCCCTCATTAAGAGTCACCAAGGTGGTTACACACAAACCCCGCAGTCGGTAAACCCACCGACGCGTTTATATGGGACAGCGCCAAAAATTGAATACACAACCAGGAACACTGTCACCGCTGGTTCTTCTGTCGGGGATCAGCAAAAGTTTCGATGGTAAAACCGTCATTGACGATCTTAACCTGACTATCAATAACGGTGAGTTTCTCACGCTGCTTGGCCCTTCTGGCTGCGGCAAGACAACCGTTCTGCGCCTGATTGCCGGACTGGAAAACGTCGACAGCGGCCAAATTCATCTTGAAAATCAGAACATCACCGATGTTCCCGCCGAACATCGTCACGTTAATACCGTCTTTCAGAGCTACGCCCTGTTTCCGCACATGACCGTGTTCGAAAACGTGGCATTCGGCCTGCGCATGCAAAAAACACCTGCCGATCAAATCACCCCGCGTGTGAACGATGCCCTGCGAATGGTTCAGCTCGACGAGTTCGCCCAGCGTAAACCGCATCAGCTCTCCGGTGGCCAGCAACAGCGGGTGGCGATTGCCCGCGCAGTGGTCAATAAACCGCGCCTGCTGCTGCTGGATGAGTCCCTCTCCGCGCTCGACTACAAGCTGCGCAAGCAGATGCAGAACGAGCTGAAAGCACTGCAGCGTAAGCTTGGCATTACCTTTGTATTCGTTACGCACGATCAGGAAGAAGCCCTGACCATGTCGGACCGTATCGTAGTGATGCGCGACGGCAAAATTGAGCAGGACGGCACGCCGCGCGAAATCTACGAAGAGCCGAAAAACCTGTTTGTCGCCAGTTTCATTGGCGAGATCAATATCTTTGATGCCACGGTGATTGAGCGTCTCGACGAGCAGCGCGTGCGTGCCAGCGTGGAAGGCCGCGAGTGCAACATTTACGTCAATTTTGCCGTCGAGAAAGGTCAGAAGCTGAACGTGATGCTGCGCCCGGAAGATCTTCGCGTCGATGAAATTCACGATACCACCGACGCGGAAGGCCTGATCGGCTACATCCGCGAGCGTAACTACAAAGGTATGACGCTTGAATCCGTAGTTGAGCTGGAAAACGGCAAAATGGTGATGGTCAGTGAGTTCTTTAACGAGGATGACCCCGACTTTGACCATCCGCTCGATCAGAAAATGGTCGTTAATTGGGTAGAAAGCTGGGAGGTTGTGCTGGCCGATGAAGAACACCAGTAAATTCCAGAACGCGGTGATCGCCACGATCGTGGGTTGGCTTGTGTTGTTTGTTTTTCTGCCCAACCTGATGATCATTGTCACCAGTTTTCTGACCCGCGACGATACGAACTTCGTCAGTCTGGTCTTTACGCTGGATAACTACGCGCGCCTGCTGGACCCACTCTACTTTGAGGTCTTGCTGCACTCCCTCAACATGGCGCTGATTGCCACGCTCGCCTGCCTGGTGCTGGGCTATCCCTTTGCCTGGTTTCTGGCGCGGCTGCCGCAAAAAATCCGCCCGCTGCTGCTGTTTCTGCTGATTGTTCCCTTCTGGACCAACTCGCTGATCCGCATCTATGGCCTGAAGATTTTCCTGAGCACCAAAGGGTATCTGAACGAGTTTTTGCTCTGGCTGGGGGTGATTGATACACCGATTCGTATCATGTTCACCCCGAGCGCGGTGATTATCGGCCTGGTCTATATTCTGCTGCCGTTTATGGTGATGCCGCTCTATTCGAGCATCGAAAAGCTCGATAAACCGCTGCTCGAAGCGGCACGCGATCTGGGTGCCAGCAAGCTGCAAACCTTCCTGCGGATCATTATTCCGCTGACCATGCCGGGCATTATCGCCGGTTGTCTGCTGGTGATACTCCCGGCGATGGGGCTGTTCTACGTCTCGGATCTGATGGGTGGTGCGAAAAACCTGCTGATCGGCAACGTGATTAAGAGCCAGTTCCTGAACATTCGCGACTGGCCGTTTGGCTCGGCCACCAGCATAACGCTAACGGTGGTAATGGGCCTGATGCTGCTCGTTTACTGGCGTGCCTCCCGCTGGCTGAATAAGAAGGGAGATCTCGAATGATCGGTCGTCTGCTGCGCGGCGGTTTTATGTCCGCCATTTACGCATTCCTGTACATCCCGATTATCATTCTGATCGTGAACTCGTTTAACAGTTCGCGATTCGGAATTAACTGGCAAGGCTTTACCACCAACTGGTACAGCCTGCTGATGAACAACGATAGCCTGTTGCAGGCCGCACAGCACTCCCTGACGATGGCGATAGTCTCCGCGACCTTTGCCACGCTGATTGGCTCCCTGACCGCCGTGGCGCTGTATCGCTACCGTTTTCGCGGTAAACCGTTTGTCAGTGGAATGCTGTTTGTGGTGATGATGTCGCCGGACATCGTAATGGCGATCTCCCTGCTGGTATTGTTTATGCTCCTCGGCATTCAGCTTGGCTTCTGGTCGCTGCTCTTCTCCCACATCACCTTCTGCCTGCCGTTCGTGGTGGTGACGGTTTACTCCCGTCTGAAAGGCTTTGACGTGCGGATGCTCGAAGCAGCGAAAGATCTGGGCGCGAGTGAAATGACCATCCTGCGTAAAATCATCCTGCCGCTGGCAATGCCCGCGGTCGCCGCCGGATGGCTGCTGAGCTTTACCCTGTCGATGGACGACGTGGTGGTCTCATCGTTCGTCACCGGTCCGGGTTATGAAATTCTGCCGTTGAAGATTTATTCGATGGTGAAAGTCGGCGTGTCGCCTGAGGTGAACGCGCTGGCGACGATACTGCTGGTGCTATCGCTGGTGATGGTGATTGCCAGCCAGCTTATTGCTCGTGATACAACTAAATCTCAGGGGACGTTAAAATGAAAAAATGGTCACGCCACCTGCTCGCGGTAGGCGCTCTCGCAATCGGCATGAGCGCCGCGCACGCGGACGACAGTAAAACGCTCTACTTCTACAACTGGACCGAGTATGTGCCTCCGGGCCTGCTGGAGCAGTTCACCAAAGAGACCGGGATCAAGGTGATCTATTCGACCTACGAGTCGAATGAAACCATGTATGCCAAGCTCAAAACCTACAAAGACGGCGCGTACGATTTGGTAGTGCCGTCGACCTACTTTGTCGACAAAATGCGCAAAGAAGGGATGATCCAGAAGATCGACAAAACCAAGCTCACCAACTTCGATAATCTCGATCCGGAGATGCTGAACAAGCCGTTCGACCCGAACAATGACTACTCCATTCCGTACATCTGGGGCGCGACGGCTATCGGTGTGAATAGCGACGAGATCGATCCAAAAACTGTCACCAGTTGGGCCGATCTGTGGAAGCCAGAGTACAAAGGCAGCCTGCTGCTGACCGACGACGCACGCGAAGTGTTCCAGATGGCGCTGCGTAAATTAGGTTATTCCGGTAACACCACCGATCCAAAAGAGATTGAGGCGGCATATAACGAGCTGAAAAAGCTGATGCCCAACGTGGCGGCGTTTAACTCCGACAACCCGGCCAACCCGTATATGGAAGGCGAAGTGAATCTGGGGATGGTGTGGAACGGCTCGGCCTACGTGGCGCGTCAGGCGGGGACTCCGCTGCAAGTTGTGTGGCCGAAAGAAGGCGGGATCTTCTGGATGGACAGCCTGTCAATTCCGGCAAATGCTAAAAATGTCGACGGCGCGATGAAGCTGATTAACTTCCTGCTGCGCCCGGAAGTTGCAAAACAGGTAGCCGAAACCATCGGTTATCCCACGCCAAACCTGGCGGCCCGCAAGTTGCTGAGCCCGGAAGTGGCGAACGATAAGTCACTGTATCCGGATGCAGAAACGGTCAAGAAAGGCGAGTGGCAAAACGACGTTGGCGACGCGAGCCGCATTTATGAAGATTATTATCAGAAGTTGAAAGCGGGTCGTTAACGTTAAGCAGGCCGGGTAAGGCGAAGCAGCCACCCGGCAAAAAACGACTGTGCGGGCTGAAAAATGCCCGGTGGCGCTACGCTTACCGGGCCTACAAGAGCGAGAAACCGCCTTACAATCCCTTCAATCTGGCACCTGAAAGCGGGTCGCTAACGTCAAGTAGGCCGGGTAAGGCGAAGCCGCCACCCGGCAAAAAACGACTGTGTAAGCTGAAAAATGCCCGGTGGCGCTACACTTACCGGGCCTACAAGAGCGAGAAACCGCCTTACAATCCCTTCAACAACTTCTCGACAAAATCTGGCACCACCACGCTCGCCAGACCATACTGCTTCTCTTCAAACTCGCTGCCCACCTGGCTCGGTTCCAGATTCAGCTCCACCGTATGCGCACCGTGCAGGCGCGCCTCATGGACAAAACCCGCCGCCGGATAGACATGCCCGGAGGTACCAATCGCGATAAACACATCGGCCATCGCCAGCGCGCTGTAGATCTCGTCCATGCCGAGCGGCATTTCGCCGAACCACACCACGTGCGGACGCAGAGGGGACGGGAACTGGCAGCAGTGGCACTTATCGTCCGGGGTGATATCGCCGGTCCAGTCAAGCACCTGCCCGCTCCACGCGCAGCGCACCTTCAGCAGTTCGCCGTGCATGTGGATGATGTTGTGATTCCCGGCGCGTTCATGCAGGTTGTCAATGTTCTGCGTCACCAGCAGAAAGCGGTCGCCTAACGCCTCTTCGAGCTTCGCCAGCGCCAGATGCGCCGCATTGGGCGCAATCTCCGGCGACTGAAGCTGTCGGCGGCGGTCGTTATAGAAAGTTTGCACCAGCTCAGGATTACGGGCGAAACCTTCCGGCGTCGCCACGTCTTCTACACGGTGTTCTTCCCACAGTCCGTCAGTGGCGCGGAAAGTCCGAATTCCGGACTCGGCGGAGATCCCCGCCCCGGTCAACACTACGACTCTTGGCTTTTCCATACCTTCTGGCATCACCCTGTCTCTGAAAAAAATCCGCTGGCGCAAGCGCTCACGCAGGCGGCGTTTAGTTTTGCGAAAACGGCTCAGTCGACCTAACCGACGCGACAGCATAAAAACCTCGTATAACTAGCGGGTGAGATGAAGGAATGCCGCACCGCGCATGCCTCCGGCATCCCCATGACGCGCACGTTCGATACGCGGTACGCGGGCGACCGGCAGCAAATGACGAGGCAGTCGCCCGGACAGATGCTCGGTGATCGCCGAGAAGTTGGATAATCCGCCGCCAATTACCAGCAGATCGGGATCGACGATGGTCAGAATATTGCCCAGACACACCGCCAGCAGATCGAGATAGCGCTCAACGTGTTCACGGGCCTGTTCATCGCCCTGCTCCCACAAGGTGATGATTTCTGGGGCCTCACGTTTCTGATGATAGAAGTGTTCGTAAAGCCATGCAAACCCGCGACCGGAAAGATAATTCTCAATACAGCCGTGCTGTCCGCAGCCGCAGCGTGTCAGGGGAAAATCACGCCCGACCACCTCGAGTGCATCCACCGGCAGGCGAATATGACCGAACTCGCCGGTGATATAGCTGCGCCCGGTAATCGGCTTGCCGTTAATGATAATCCCGCCGCCGACGCCGGTACCCAGAATCAGTCCCATAACTAAAGGATACTGACGAAACTCGTCGTCCCAGGCTTCGGAGAGAGCAAAACAGTTGGCATCGTTGTCGAGACGCACGTCGCGGTCAAGGCGAGCAGAGAGGTCGGCGCGCAGCGGTTTGCCGCTGGCGGCGGGAACGTTGGCCGCGTACAGCGTGCCGTCGTCGGTTTCCGGCATCCCAGGAATGCCGATCCCCACGGAGCCTTTCACGCCGAAACGGGTATCGGCTTCGGTCACCAGGGCGGCGACCGCGTTTAAAAATTCGTCGTAACTGTCGCGCGGCGTGGGAACGCGGGTTTCCCACTGCAGTTTGAGCTGTTCATCAAAGACGCCGAGCGCAATTTTGGTGCCACCAATATCAAATCCATAATACATAACGCATTCCTCTTTCTGATTTGGCGGTCCTAAAACCGCTAAATCATGACGTAATTACTGGCCACTTAGCACCCTCGCCGGATCAATTCGGCTTGCGCGACGCGCCGGATACCAGCTTGCCAGCAGACTCAGTAAAAGTGCTGTAACCAGCACATAAATAACGTCCAGCCAGTGCAATTCAGACGGCAGGAAGTCAATAAAATAGATATCGCCGGACAGGAACTGGTGCCCGATCAGCTTTTCAATCCCGTTGATAATGGGCGTTAACTGTAGAGAAACCACCACGCCAATCACCACGCCGCACAGGCTGCCGAACAGTCCCGCCAGCAAACCATACCAGACGAAAATGGCACGAATAAGACCGTCTTTCGCACCCAGAGTACGCAGTACGGCAATGTCACTGCTCTTGTCTTTGACCGCCATAACCAGCGTCGAAACGATGTTAAAACAGGCCACGCCGATCACCAGCACCATCGCCAGATACATAATGGCGCGGATCATCTGAATATCGCGATACATATAGCCGTAGGTGCCAATCCAGCTCTTGATATAGACATAGCTGTTGGTCACACCGCCCGCATCACGCACCAGTTTGTTGGCGTTAAAGACGTCGTTCACCTTGATGGCAATGCCGGTGACGCTGTCGCCCATATCCAGATACTGACGCGCATCGTCCAGCGGCACCATCGCAAAACTGTGGTCGAGTTGACCGCTCAGCTGCAAAATACCGGTGACGTGCAAACGCACGCGCTTCGGTTGCTGGAGCTTATGGTCGGCACTGGCGTTCGGGATCATGATTGATACCCAGTCGCCCTGCTTGACCTTCAGCGCATCGGCAACGCCTTTGCCGATAATAATCTGCTGTTCACCGGCTTTAAAGTTCGCCCACGCGCCGTTCTGCACAAACTGTGGCAGAGCGCTCAAACGCGCTTCCTGCTCTGGATTCACGCCTTTGACCTGAATAGCACGCAAATTCGCCCCGCTCTCCACCAGCCCGGTGAAGTTGATGTACGGCGCTGCGGCAGCAATGCCCGGCACTTTTTCGACTTTAGTGAGGGCCTCGCTCCAGTTGGTCCACGGCTGATTCACCGGCTCAATTTCGCCGTGCGGAACCACTGCCAGAATGCGGTTATTCAGCTCGCGTTCAAAACCGTTCATCGCACTTAAACCGACAATCAGCACCGCCACACCCAGCGCGATACCCACGGTGGAGATCACCGAAATCAGCGACACCATGCCGCCGCGACGGCGACCACGGCTAAAACGTGTACCGATCAATAAGGATAACGATGAAGCCATTACTCGGCTCCCATCAGGGTCAGTTCCGCCGTCAGACGACCGTCACGCATCTCCAGTTGGCGGCTCATGCGACGCGCCAGCTGCAGATCGTGGGTCACCACCAGGAACGCGGTTCCCTGAGAGGCATTAAGTTCACCCAGCAATTCGAAAATACTGTCTGCGTTACGCGCATCAAGGTTACCGGTCGGTTCATCGGCCAGCACCAGACGCGGGTTATTCACCAGCGCGCGGGCAATCGCCACACGCTGACGTTCGCCGCCGGAGAGTTCAGACGGACGATGATTCGCACGATGCCCCAGGCCAACGGCTTTCAGCATATCGCTGGCACGGGTGTTGATCTCTGCCGGTTTCTTTTTGCCAATCAGCAGCGGCATGGCGACGTTTTCCAGCGCGGTGAAATCAGGCAGCAAGTGGTGGAACTGGTAGATAAAGCCCAGCGACTGGTTACGCAGATCGGCTTTTGCCGTCGACGACATTTTGCTCATCGGCTGGCCCGAGAAAATCACATCGCCAGACGTTGGCGTATCCAGCCCGCCCAGCAGGTGCAGCAAGGTACTTTTGCCCGAGCCGGAGCTGCCGACAATCGCCATCATTTCGCCTTCGCCCACGCTGAAAGTGACCTCATGCAGCACATCAGTCTGCACGGTGCCTTCCTGATAGCGTTTGGACAGGTTGTCGCATTGCAACAGGATCTTATTCATAACGTAAAGCCTCAGCGGGTTGAGTGGCGGCGGCGCGCCAGGAAGGATAAAGCGTAGAGAGCAGCGCGATGGCCATTGCGACCAGCGCAATACCCACTACCTGCAATGGCTCGATTGCCACCGGCAGCGCGGCACCATCGAGCAGAATACCGATTATCGGCATTAAATTATTGAGCTGGCTGGCAAGTAATGCGCCCAGCACGGCACCGAGCAGCGCACCGATAATCCCGGCGCTCGCCCCCTGAACCATAAACACCGCCATAATCTGGCGCGGCGTCAGCCCCTGAGTTTGCAGGATCGCCACTTCGCCCTGTTTTTCCATCACCATCAGGCCAAGAGACGTGATGATGTTAAACGCGGCGACGGCAACGATCAGGCTCAGCAGCAGCCCCATCATGTTCTTTTCCATACGCACGGCCTGGAACAGCTCGCCTTTGCGATCACGCCAGTCCGTCCATTTGGTGCCTTCCGGCAGTTTTTGCTGGCTCAGGGTATCCACTTTCAGCGGTTCATTGAGCCACAAACGCCAGCCGCTGATGTTGCCCAGCGGATAGCGCATCAGGCGCGAAGCGTCCTGAATATTGACCAGCATTTGATAGCCGTCGACTTCGCTATTGGCGGCGAAAGTACCGATAACGTTGAACAAACGCTGGCTCGGCAAGCGGCCCATCGGCGTGAACTGACTGGCAGAGGGCACCATCACGCGCAGCTGATCGCCACGGTTGACGCCCAGCTGGCTGGCGAGTTGTTCGCCGAGAATCACGTTGTATTTGCCGGGTTCAAGATCGGTCTGTTTGACGTTGGTCAGATAGGGTGTGAGAGGGTCTTTTTGCGCCGGATCGATACCCAGCATCACGCCCACCGACACGCTGCGCGCGCTTTGCAGCACCACGTCACCGGTGGTCAGCGGCGCAATTCGGCTCACGCCCTGTAACTTCACGGCGCTTTCCGGCAGCTGTTGCGGGTTGATCGAGCCATTAGACGAAGAGAGAACCGCCTGCGGCATTAGCCCCAGGATGTTGTTTTGCAGCTCGCGCTCGAAGCCATTCATCACGGACAGAACCGTCACCAGCGCCATCACGCCAAGCGTAATGCCAATAGTGGAAAGCCAGGAGACAAAGCGACCGAAGCGGTCCGCGGCGCGCCCACGCATGTAGCGTAAGCCTATGAAGAGTGCGACAGGTTGATACATGAAATCCGTCTGGTTGCTGATAGCAGACCCACGAGTATATAAGCGAATCCGTTAAGCGTAAATGACTGAAACCGTAAGCTTTGGTAATGATTCTGGCGAAAAAGTCTGAGAAATCATCACGCTACTTCACGAATCAATATTCCCGAGAGACGCGCCATTCTCCACCTTTTCTGAAAATCCTCCGGATACAGACTGTTACCCGTTACATCTCTGGCCCCTTCGCCCAGGATTAACGGCTTCTTTTATGGCAAAACAAGGTTCGAAGACCGATGAAACAAAAAGCATTATGGATTAATCAGATAAAGGGGCTGTGTATCTGCCTGGTGGTGATTTACCACTCGGTGATCACCTTTTATCCTCACCTGAACGGGCTACAACACCCGCTGTCCGGTCTGCTCGCCAAATGCTGGGTCTATTTTAATCTCTATCTCGCACCGTTTCGTATGCCGGTGTTTTTCTTTATTTCGGGCTATCTTATTCGTCGTTATATCGATGAAGTAGGCTGGCGAATCAGCCTGGATAAGCGAATCTGGAGTATCGTCTGGGTGCTGGCGCTGTGGGGCGTGTTGCAGTGGCAAGCGCTGAGCCACATTAACGCCTGGCTTGCGCCGGAGCGTGAATTAGCCACCTCTTCCAACGCCGCATACGCAGGTTCGATCGGCGAATTTATGCGTGCCATGCTCACCGCCAGCACCAGCCTGTGGTATCTCTATGCGCTGATTGTCTATTTCATCCTGTGCAAACTGCTCAGCCGCTGGAAATTGCCGGTTCTGGCGTTCATGGCCCTGGCGAGCGTGGCGATTAATTTCCTGCCGCTGCCGTGGTGGGGGATGAACAGTGTGGTGCGCAATATGATCTACTACAGCCTTGGGGCCTGGTACGGCGCGCAGCTGATGGAGTGGATGAAAGGGATGACAATGCGCCGCACCTGGCTGCCGATTGTTGCATTTGGCGCGGTCTCGGTGGTGCTGTGGTTTGCCAATGTTCCCCTGTTGCTGTCGCTTCTGTCGATTCTGCTGATCATGAAACTCTTTTACAGCGTCGAGCAGCGTTATGCCGTCCATCCGAGCAATCTGCTGAACGTCGTCGGCTCGAATACCATTGCGATTTACACCACCCATCGCATTTTAATTGAAATGTTTAGCCTGTTCCTGATTGGTCAACTCAACGCCGGGACCTGGCCGGTGTGGGCCGAGCTGAGCCTGATTCTGGTCTACCCGTTCATCAGCCTGCTGGTGTGTACGCTGTTTGGCCTGGGCGCGCGCAAAGTCTCCAGCGCCCTGTTTGGTGACGTTTTCTTTGCTCCTCCCGCCCGTCTCGCACCGGTTCAGGCCACACGCTAACCCTTCCCTTCGCCCTCTTCCGGGGGCGAATTCACGCTCTGTGCGGTTCCGGTTTGCTAATGCAAAACGATCAAGGATAATAAAGACATTGCGTATCAGTGATATGTCCCAAAACTCATAAGAGACTCTGACAAAGCCATGCCTGAACAATACCGTTATTCCCTGCCCAACAAAGCGGGCGACCAGCGCCAGCTAGGCGAACTGACGGGCGCTGCCTGCGCCACGCTGGTGGCAGAGATCGTTGAGCGTCACTCTGGACCGGTGGTCCTCGTGGCCCCCGATATGCAAAATGCGCTCCGTTTGCACGACGAGATCCGCCAGTTTACCGACAGCCTGGTGTTCAACCTGGCTGACTGGGAAACGCTGCCCTACGACAGTTTTTCCCCGCATCAGGAGATCATCTCCTCGCGCCTTTCAACGCTCTATCAACTGCCGTCAATGCAGCGCGGCGTGCTGATCGTTCCGGTCAACACTTTGATGCAGCGAGTTTGCCCGCACAGCTTCCTGAACGGTCATGCGCTGGTGATGAAAAAAGGCCAGCGCCTGTCGCGCGATGCGCTGCGTGCGCAGCTCGACAGCGCGGGCTATCGTCACGTAGATCAGGTGATGGAGCACGGCGAATACGCCACGCGCGGCGCACTGCTGGATCTCTACCCGATGGGCAGCGATCAGCCGTATCGCCTGGATTTCTTCGATGATGAAATCGACAGTCTGCGCGTCTTTGACCCCGACACCCAGCGCACGCTGGAAGAGGTTGAAGCGATTAATTTACTGCCAGCACACGAATTCCCGACCGACAAAACCGCCATCGAGCTTTTCCGCAGCCAGTGGCGCGATAAGTTCGATGTGAAGCGCGACGCCGAACACATTTATCAGCAGGTCAGCAAAGGTACGCTGCCTGCGGGGATTGAATACTGGCAGCCACTGTTCTTCAGCGAGCCGCTCCCGGCGCTGTTCAGCTATTTCCCGGCCAAAATGCTGATCGTCAATACCGGCGATCTGGAGGCCAGCGCCACCCGGTTTGAGAGTGAAACCCGCGCCCGTTTTGAGAATCGTGGTGTCGACCCGATGCGCCCACTGCTCCCGCCAGAGCAGCTTTGGCTACGTACCGATGAGCTGTTTTCAGAACTGAAAAAATGGCCGCGCGTTCAGCTCAAAACAGAAAATCTGCCGGACAAAGCCGCCAACGCTAACCTGGCGTTTAAGACACTGCCGGACCTCTCCGTTCAGGCGCAGCAAAAATCGCCGCTGGATAATCTGCGCAAGTTTCTTGAAAACTTCACCGGCCCGGTGATTTTCTCGGTCGAGAGTGAAGGCCGCCGCGAAGCACTGGGTGAACTGCTGGCCCGCATCAAAGTGTCGCCAAAACGCATTTTGCGCCTCGATGAAGCCGCTGATAATGGGCGCTATCTGATGATCGGCTCAGCCGAACACGGATTTATCGATACCCTGAATAACCGGGCGCTGATTTGCGAAAGCGATCTGCTCGGCGAACGTGTGGCACGACGTCGTCAGGACAATCGTCGGACTATTAACCCGGATACGCTGATCCGTAACCTGGCCGAACTGCACGTCGGCCAGCCCATTGTCCATCTGGAACATGGCGTTGGGCGATATGCGGGAATGACCACCCTCGAAGCGGGCGGCATTACGGCGGAATACCTGATAATTACCTATCTCGGTGACGCAAAACTCTACGTACCGGTGTCTTCTCTGCATTTGATCAGCCGCTACGCCGGTGGCGCGGAAGAGAGCGCCCCGCTGCATAAACTGGGCAGTGATGCCTGGACGCGCGCGCGCCAGAAAGCCGCTGAAAAAGTGCGTGATGTCGCCGCCGAGCTGCTGGATATTTATGCCCAGCGCGCGGCGAAAACGGGCTACGCCTTTAAGCACGATAAAGAACAATATCAGCTGTTCTGTGACAGCTTCCCGTTTGAAACCACGCCGGATCAGGCCCAGGCCATTAACGCCGTACTCAGCGATATGTGTCAGCCGCTGGCGATGGATCGCCTGGTGTGCGGTGACGTTGGCTTCGGCAAAACCGAAGTGGCGATGCGCGCCACCTTCCTGGCCGTGGAAAACAATAAACAGGTCGCGGTGCTGGTGCCGACCACGCTGCTGGCCCAGCAGCACTATGACAACTTCCGCGACCGCTTCGCCAACTGGCCGGTGCGCATTGAGATGCTGTCGCGTTTTCGCAGTGCAAAAGAGCAGACGCAGATTCTGGAGCAGGCAAGCGAAGGCAAAATAGATATTCTGATCGGCACCCACAAGCTGCTGCAAAGCGATGTGAAGTGGAAAGATTTAGGCCTGTTGATCGTCGATGAGGAGCACCGCTTCGGCGTGCGTCACAAAGAGCGTATCAAAGCGATGCGTGCGGATGTGGATATCCTGACGCTCACCGCCACCCCGATTCCGCGTACGCTGAATATGGCGATGAGCGGGATGCGCGATCTGTCGATTATTGCCACGCCGCCTGCCCGTCGTCTGGCGGTGAAAACCTTTGTGCGTGAATACGACAGCCTGGTGGTGCGCGAGGCGATCCTGCGTGAAGTGCTGCGCGGCGGCCAGGTTTACTACCTCTACAACGACGTTGAAAATATCCAGAAAGCGGCAGATAAGCTGGCGGAGCTGGTGCCCGAAGCCCGCATTGCCATCGGTCACGGCCAGATGCGTGAGCGCGAGCTGGAGCGGGTGATGAACGATTTCCACCACCAGCGTTTCAACGTGCTGGTCTGCACCACGATTATCGAAACCGGGATCGACATTCCGACGGCGAATACCATCATCATCGAACGGGCCGATCACTTCGGTCTGGCACAGCTTCACCAACTGCGCGGGCGCGTCGGGCGTTCTCACCATCAGGCCTACGCCTGGCTGCTGACACCGCATCCGAAAGCGATGACCACTGACGCGCAAAAACGTCTGGAAGCAATCGCCTCTCTGGAAGATCTGGGCGCCGGTTTCGCGCTGGCGACGCACGACCTTGAGATCCGTGGCGCCGGTGAACTGCTCGGCGAAGATCAAAGTGGTTCGATGGAAACCATCGGTTTCTCGCTGTATATGGAGCTGCTGGAAAATGCCGTCGATGCGCTGAAAGAAGGCCGTGAACCGTCCCTGGAGGATCTTACTAGCCAGCAAACGGAGGTGGAACTGCGTATGCCTGCCCTGCTGCCGGATGATTTCATCCCGGATGTGAACACGCGCCTGTCGTTCTATAAGCGCATTGCCAGCGCCAAAAAAGAAACCGAGCTGGAGGAGCTAAAAGTCGAGCTGATTGATCGTTTTGGCCTGCTGCCAGATGCGGCGCGTAACCTGCTCGATATCGCCCGACTGCGCCAGCTGGCGCAGAAGCTGGGGATTCGTAAGCTCGAAGGCAACGATAAGGGCGGTGTGATTGAATTTGCGGAGAAAAATCACGTCGATCCGATCTGGCTTATTGGTTTGTTGCAAAAACAGCCGCAGCATTTCCGCCTCGATGGCCCAACGCGTCTGAAGTTCATGCAGGAACTGAGCGATCGTAAAACGCGCATGGAGTGGGTGCGAAACTTTATGCGTCAGCTAGAAGAGAACGCGGCGGCGTAATCTTGCTGTCTGCCCCGGCGGCGTGACGTCTGCCGGGGCAATATTTACAAACTCTTTGCACTTCCCCTGCGTTTCCCGACACGCCTGTTGGTCATAATCAGCAATTAACTTTTACATAACAATAACCTGAATATTATTGTGGATATTGGTGATGATGACTCTGCGTTTTACTCGCTGGATAACCCTTTTTGCTCTCGCGGCAACCGTCGCGATCGCCCTGCCCGCTCGGGCTAATACCTGGCCTCTGCCCCCAGCCGGAAGCCGTCTGGTAGGCGAGAACCGCTTCCACGTGGTGGAAAATGATGGCGGTTCGCTGGAGGCGATTGCCAAAAAATACAACGTCGGCTTCCTGGCATTGTTACAGGCCAACCCTGGTGTCGACCCGTACGTACCGCGCCCCGGCAGCGTCCTGACCATCCCGCTGCAAACGCTGCTGCCTGATGCACCGCGCGAAGGTCTGGTGATAAACCTCGCCGAACTGCGCCTCTATTATTACCCGCCGGGTAAAAGTGAAGTGACGGTTTATCCCATCGGGATTGGTCAGTTGGGCGGCGACACCCTGACGCCGACGATGGTGACCACCGTTTCGGATAAACGCGCCAACCCAACCTGGACGCCGACGGCCAATATTCGTGCGCGCTATAAAGCCCAGGGGATTGATCTGCCTGCCGTGGTTCCGGCGGGTCCGGATAACCCAATGGGTCATCACGCCATTCGCCTCGCCGCTTACGGTGGCGTCTATTTGCTGCATGGCACCAACGCTGATTTTGGTATCGGGATGCGCGTGAGTTCTGGCTGTATTCGCCTGCGCGACGGGGATATCGAGACGCTGTTCCGCGTGATAACACCAGGAACCAAGGTCAATATTATCAACACGCCGATCAAAGTGTCTGAAGAGCCGGGCGGGAGACGTCTGGTGGAGATTCACCAGCCGCTGTCGAAGAACATTGGTGATGATCCACAAACGCTGCCGATTACGCTTAACGCCGCGATGCAGACCTTCAAGGCCCGTGCAGATAGCGCGGTGATGGAAAAAGCGATGGACGTGCGCTCGGGAATGCCGGTGGATGTCACACCGCATCACGATGTAGGGCAACAGGCGCTTTAAGAATAGATAGAACGAAAAAAGGCCCTGCTTTTCAGCAGGGCCTTTTTTATAGCAGTGGCATATATGAGGGTTACGCCAGGCTTATTTGTAGATAACAGCGGTACCATGAAGGTTGTTCGGACCGGTTACAGAAGTGATGCGGAATGATTTCGCGCCCATTTCTTCTGCTTTCTGTGCTAACTGGTCTTCCAGTGAACCCAGGTTGGTACCTGCATTTGCAGAGATAGTACCGACTTTATGCTGGTCAGCCGGGGTGGACTGCACTTCTACAGCCGCGAAGCTTGCGAATGACAGTGAACTCAGTACAGCAGCAGCGATAAGGGTGTTGATAGTTTTCATGATTATTAGCCTTTAACAGATGAATTTGGGAGGTCGTTAGTTATTTACTTAACGATCGATAGGTAAATGATAGATGTGATCCAGGTCACACGTCAACATAATTTTATAATGACCATTAAATTAATTTTAAACCTCTTATTTTTCATACCCATATGATTAATTTATTTTTGTGAAATCAGTGCTGGTCGCGGGTGGCTATAATTTTTATAATGATCATTCAACAAACCAACACAGGTACAACGGCAAATGACAACCGACGTCACGAGTTGCGTAAAAAAAAGCCGTGGCCGACCGAAAGTGTTCGACAGGGATGCGGCGCTCGATAAGGCCATGACACTCTTCTGGCAGCATGGGTATGAAGCCACCTCGCTCTCCGACCTGGTCGAAGCGACGGGCGCCAAAGCCCCGACGCTGTATGCAGAATTCACCAATAAAGAAGGCCTGTTCCGCGCAGTGCTCGATCGCTACATCACGCGTTTCGCGGCCAAACATGAAGCTCAGCTGTTTTGCGAAGAGAAAAGCGTTGAGCAAGCATTGCAGGATTACTTCGCGGCCATCTCGGCCTGCTTTACCAGCAAAGACACGCCAGCGGGCTGTTTCATGATTAACACTTCCGCCACGCTTGCCGCCGCGTCGAAAGATATCGCTAATACAGTGAAATCGCGCCATGCGATGCAGGAAGAGACGTTGGGCGCGTTTCTACGCCAGCGACAAGAACGCGGTGAGATCCCGGCGCATTGCGATCCCCTCGAACTCACACAATTTTTAAGCTGTGTGCTTCAGGGGATGTCGATCAGCGCGCGCGAAGGCGCAAGCCTGGAAAAATTGCAAAGTATCTCCCGCACCACCCTGCGCCTTTGGCCTGAGCTGCTCAAACTCTGATTATCAGGGCGGGTCACCGCCCTTTTTCTTGTCCTCTCCCCCTCCTTTTCAAATTCTTATCCTGTAAACCCTCTTAATTCAGCGGGTTGATAATGAGACTCTTTCTCGGCACTATTCGTGTTTACATTTATTTCACAATGTTTCGATTGTGTAATTTGACCTGCCGAAAACAAAGAGCAAAAGCTCAACAAGGAATGATGATGAAGAAGAGCCTCTGGGTGCTCAACCCTGTTCTACTGGCCATCGCGATGCCGCTGTATGCAGAACAAAAAAACGAAGACAATCTGATTGTTAGCGCCAACCGTAGCCATCGCACCGTCGCCGAAATGGCTCAGACGACGTGGATTATCGAAGGCCAGGAGATTGAACAACAGGTTCAGGGCGGGAAAGAGTTCAAGGATATTCTCGGCCAACTGATTCCTGGCATGGACGTCAGCAGCCAGGGGCGCACCAACTACGGAATGAACATGCGTGGCCGCGCGATTGTGGTGCTGATCGACGGCGTGCGATTGAACTCGTCGCGCACCGACAGCCGCCAGCTGGATTCTATTGACCCGTTTAACGTCGAGCACATTGAAGTTATTTCCGGTTCCACTTCACTGTATGGCGGCGGCAGTACCGGCGGCCTGATTAATATCGTCACCAAAAAAGGCCAGCCGGAAACCCAGGTCGACCTGGAACTGGGCGGTAAAAGCGGCTTTAACAATAGCGACGATCGCGATGAGCGCGTGGCTGCCGCCGTCAGCGGTGGCAACGATCACGCCTCGGGCCGCCTGTCCGTAGCCTATCAGCGCTTTGGCGGTTGGTACGACGGTAACGGTGATGCACTCACCTTCGACAATACCCAGACCGGATTGCAGCATTCGGATCGTCTGGACGTGATGGGCACCGGTACGATTGAAATTGACGAAACCCGTCAGCTACAGCTGGTCACGCAGTATTACAAAAGCCAGGGTGACGATGATTACGGGTTGTATCTGGACAAGAATATGAGCGCCGTCACCGGCAATGGCACGGCTCGCACCTCCAGCGGATTTAGCTCTGACCGTATCCCTGGCACCGAGCGACATCTGGTTAGCCTGCAATATTCCGACACCGATTTCTGGGGGCAGGAACTGGTCGGGCAGATCTATTATCGCGATGAATCTCTGCGTTTTTATCCTTTCCCGACGGTAGCTAAAGGGCAAATCTCCAGCTTCTCCGCTTCCGAGCAAAATACCGACCAGTATGGCGCCAAGCTGACGCTGAACAGCACACCGCTCGACGGCTGGCAGCTCACCTGGGGTATTGATGCTGACCATGAAACCTTCGATTCCAATCAGATGTTCTTCGATCTGGCCAATTCCGTTCCTTCTGGCGGCATGAACAACCAGTCGGCTTACAGCACGGGCCGCTATCCGGGCTACAGCATTACTAACTTCGCGCCGTTCCTGCAAAACAGCTACGACATTAATGACGTGTTCACCCTCAGCGGTGGCGTGCGTTATCAGTGGACGGAAAACCGCGTCGACGATTTCATCGGCTATAAAGAGCAGCAAACAATCGCCAAAGGTGATGCGCTCTCCGCCGACGCGATTCCAGGCGGCAAAACCGATTACGATAATTTCCTCTTTAACGCGGGTATTCTGGCGCACCTTACCGAGCGCCAGCAGGTGTGGTTTAACTTCTCCCAGGGCGTTGAATTACCGGACCCAGGGAAGTATTACGGCAACGGCGCCTATAAACCGGTGGATGCACAAGGCCATCTGGCGCTCGGTAAAAGCGTGAATCCGAATGATGCAAAACTCGAAGGCATCAAAGTGGACTCCTACGAGCTGGGCTGGCGCTTTACCGGCGATCAGCTGCGCACGCAGATTGCGGCGTATTACTCGCTGTCGGACAAATCTATTGATATCAATCGTGCCGATATGACTATTGATGTGAATCCGCAAAAGCGCCGGATTTACGGCGTCGAAGGGGCGGTGGATTACTTTATTCCTGATAGCGACTGGAGTTTAGGCGGGAACTTCAACGTTCTGAAATCCGAGATTAAAACCAACGGTTCCTGGGAGAAATGGGACGTGACGCAGGCGTCGCCATCCAAAGCCACGGCGTACGTCGGCTGGGCGCCAGAACCGTGGGCGTTGCGCCTGCAAACCCAGCAGGCATTCGATCTGAGCGATGCGTCGGGCAATAAAATCGATGGCTACAATACCGTTGATTTTATCGGCAGCTATCAGCTCCCACTGGGCAAACTGACGTTTAGCGTCGAAAACCTGCTCGATAAAGAGTACACCACCGTCTGGGGACAGCGTGCTCCGCTGCTCTACAGCCCAACCTACGGCAATGCGGCGCTGTACGAGTATAAAGGCCGCGGACGGACCTTCGGTCTGAACTACGCCCTGACCTTCTGACAGGCGAAAAAAAGGCTCCTCAGCCTGAGCGTTTGAGGAGCCAAATTCAAAAATACCGCTTTTTTTACACCTTGTTATTCAGAACCAGCTGACCGTTGCTATCCAGAGGGATCTGGGTACCCGGATCTTTATCCATGCGGATTTTGCCCTGCTGATCGCCAATTTTGTAGGTCACATCGTAGCCGAGCATTTTTTCTGATTTGTCATACACGGTTTTGCAGCGCTGCTGCGTGGTGGTGTAGGTATCGCCGTCCTGCATCGCGCCCTGGACCTGGTTACCGGCGTAGCCGCCACCCAGTGCGCCGACCACGGTCGCGACATCTTTCCCGCGTCCGCCGCCAAACTGATGACCGATTACGCCACCCGCGACCGCCCCCAGCACGGAGCCTGCGATGCGGTTTTCATCCTGCACCGGGCGACGATGGGTCACCGCGACGTTGCGGCACTCCTGACGAGGGGTTTTCACCGATTCTTTAATCGGTGTGGCTGAAACAACTTGTGCGTACTGCGGGCCGCGTTCAAACACGTTCAGACTGGCCACTGCTGCCACGCCCAGCGCCGCAGCTACGCCAATCCCTATACCCGCCAACATAGATTTATTCACGGGACTTCCTCCTTTGTTGCTATTGGTAACAATTTTGCAATCAAAGACAAGAGTCGACTATCGGAATAACGCTCAAAAAGAGAGGAGTGAAATGAAAACCAGCGCGTTTCAGAGAACTCTTAAGCACCCTGACGGATATTGTCAGCAGGAAATGCTAAAAATCCCTCCGGGGGGCCCGGAGGGACTGAAGGATCAGTGCAGTTTGAGGCGCGGACGGATGACGCGGTTGATACTGCCTACCAGCATCATCAGGCCGGTTTTGAAATAGCCGTGCAACGCAACCTGGTGCATGCGGTACAGCGAGATGTAGACGAAGCGCGCGATACGCCCTTCAACCATCATCGAACCGCGCATCAGGTTACCCATCAGGCTGCCTACGGTGGAGAAGTTAGACAGAGACACCAGCGAGCCGTGGTCTTTATAAACGTAAGACTTCATCGCTTTGCCTTTGGTCTGCGCCAGAATGTTGTGCAGCGCCAGGCTTGCCATCTGGTGCGCGGCCTGCGCGCGAGGAGGGACAAATCCGCCTTCAGGACGTGCACAAGATGCGCAGTCACCGATGGCGAAAATGTTCGGATCGCGCGTAGTTTGCAGCGTCGGCTCGACCACCAGCTGGTTAATGCGGTTAGTTTCCAACCCGCCGATATCTTTCATGAAATCAGGCGCTTTGATGCCAGCCGCCCAGACCATCAGGTCAGCCTGAATATACTCGCCGCCTTTGGTGTGCAGACCGCCTTCATCAGCGCTGGTGACCATAGTTTGGGTCAGAACACGCACGCCCATTTTGGTCAGCTCGTTGTGCGCAGCACCGGAAATGCGTGGTGGCAGTGCAGGCAGAATGCGCTCGCCCGCTTCGACCAGCGTCACGTTCAGCGCTTCGTTGGTCAGCCCTTTGTAGCCGTAGCTGTGCAGCTGTTTTACCGCGTTGTGCAGTTCCGCAGAAAGCTCCACGCCCGTCGCCCCGCCGCCGACAATCGCGATGTTCACTTTGCCGCTGGCACCGAGGTTGTTGGAGTATTTCAGGAACAGGTTCAGCATTTCCTGGTGGAAACGACGCGCCTGATGCGGGTTATCCAGGAAGATGCAGTTTTCTTTCACGCCTGGGGTGTTGAAGTCGTTTGAGGTACTGCCCAACGCCATGACCAGCGTGTCGTACGGCAGTTTACGCTCAGGGACCAACAGCTCGCCTTTTTCATCGCGCAGCTCTGCCAGGGTAATGGTTTTGCTTTCGCGGTTGATATCCATCACCGAACCCAACTGGAACTGGAAATCATGATTACGCGCGTGCGCCAGATAGCTCAGGGCATCGACACCTTCATCCAGAGAACCGGTGGCGACTTCATGCAGCAGCGGTTTCCACAGATGGCTGTGGTTGCGATCGACCAGCGTAATTTTGGCTTTCTTGCCACGTCCCAGCTTCTTGCCGAGTTGCGTAGCCAGCTCCAGCCCACCGGCACCGCCGCCTACAATCACTATCTTTTTCAATGGCGTAGTCAATGTGACCCCCTAAATTATTAACCAATTGTTAATTAAAAGTTATGATAATAACCCTTAATTAACAACAGGTTACAGCACTGAAACCATTCAACGGTATTGAGAATAACACGCAAGGCGCATTGGTCATACCAAAATTGATATGAATCAAGTTTTGATGATTGAAAATTGTTCAATTGTAGCAAAGACAAAGCCCGGCACGCTTACGTGGCCGGGCTTTGAGTTAGTCAGAGGGGATTAACCCAGGGTCTTGAAGGCTTTGATGCGCTGTAGATGCGGGGAGATATTTTTGAATTTGTGGGTCTGTTCTTCGTCCCAGACAATTTCATAGTAATGATGCAGCAGTTCTGCCGCGCGGAGATTATCCAGCGCCTCGTCGTGACGGGAAAGGATCGCCATGCAGCGGTCGCGGTTCTTTTCGCGGAAATTGCTCACGCATTTGGTGGCGATATCGGTGTACTCTTCCGGGCGGTCAATCTTGCCTTCCATGTTCTCATCAGGGAACAAATTAGGATTGAAAACCACCTGGCGAATATCGCAGAGAAAACCGATTCGCTCTGCCCAGTAGCCGCCGAGACCCACGCCGCAAATCAGCGGGCGATCGTCAACGTTGAGCTGAAGCATTTTGTCCACTTCTTTGAGCAGATGCGCCATATCATGCTTCGGATGGCGCGTGCTGTAGCTAATCAGCCGCACGTCCGGGTCGATGAACTGCAGTTGCAGCACTTTCTCATGGTTACCTGGACTGTTCGAATCAAAACCGTGCAAATAAATGATCATTGTTTCCTCACCACACGACGCCTTCCGAGAGGGGTTTATTGGCCCGCTTTGTGTGCCTGCCAGCGCTCATTGAGTGCTTCCAGCTCTGTGTTCACTGTCTTCCAGCGAGCCGAACTCATCAGCTCCTGACGGCTAAATGAACCTTTATGATACAATTGTGTAACACGTTCAGCATTGATCGGCGACAGGTTATCTAACACGCTAACCGCCCCTTTACGATTATTGCAGACCAGGATCATATCGCAACCTGCATCCAGTGACGCCTGACCGCGCTCGGCGTAGCTGCCCATAATCGCCGCCCCTTCCATCGACAAATCGTCGGAGAAAATCACGCCGTTAAAGCCCAGCTCCTGGCGCAGAATGGTTTTGAGCCAGTGTGGGGAACCGCTGGCCGGACGTGGGTCGACATCGCTATAGATAACATGCGCGGGCATGATGGCATCGAGTTTGTTATCGGTAATCAGCGAGCGGAACACCGACATATCTTTAGCTCGAATATCGGCTTCAGAACGCGGATCGCGCGGCGTCTCTTTGTGGGAGTCCGCTGTGACCGCGCCGTGTCCAGGGAAATGTTTCCCGGTCGTTTTCATTCCGGCGTCGTGCATACCGTCAATAAAACGCGTCGCCATCGTAAGCGCAATCTGCGGATCTTCGTGGTAAGAGCGCTCGCCAATTGCGGCGCTGATGTGCCCAACATCCAGCACTGGCGCAAAGCTGATATCAATATCCATCGCGATCATTTCGCTCGCCATCAGCCAGCCCGCGTCCTGCGCCATTTTGCCGCCCTGTTCTGTACCCAGCAGCGCAGCAAAAGATTGTGCCGCCGGCAGACGGGTGAAGCCCTCGCGAAAACGCTGCACGCGTCCGCCTTCCTGATCGACCGCAACCACCAGACGGTTGCGGGACGCCGCACGAATCTGGCGGACCAACTCGCGCAACTGCGCGGGATCGTGATAGTTGCGGGTAAACAGAATCAGCCCACCCACCAGCGGATGCGCCAGAATATCGCGCTCTTCCGCATCCAGTTCATACCCTTCGACATCCAACATTACTGGACCCACACGAACCTCTCTTATCCTTTAGTTTGTAACTGACGCCAGACGTCATCTGCCAGCGCAATAAATTGTTTGTCCGCCGATTGCTGAAAGCGCAATTCGAACCATCCGGCCATCATCATCAAAACCCAGGGCCGCCAGCGCTGCACCTGCTGTTGCAGTTGATACGCGTCCATGTTCGCCGTTTTGGCATAGGCCTGAACCAAAGCCCGCCGGGCGTTTTCTGACGGCATCCAGACCGCCGCCAGTTCCAGCGCCACGTCGCCATCGCCTGCGTACTCCCAGTCGATCAGCCGTTCTCCCGTTGGGGTATGCACGATATTTCCGGCATGAACGTCCATATGCAATGGCACCAGGCGCAGGGGCTGCGGTTCACCGCGCTGATGCAGGCGTTTGAGCGTGGCGAGCCAGAATGGCGATCGTCTGGAAGGCGCCGCCCGCTGCCAGTAATCGTCAAGCAGCGGTAAGATTGCGATGCGCCATCCCAGGCGAGATTGCTGATGCAGATAATACAGCATGCCCGCCAGCGTTTGGGTATCGGGAAGCTCGCATTTGATCTCGCCCACAAGATACTCCACCGCCATCCAGCCGTGATGAAAGAAGTGCGGTTTCGGAACCAGATTTGCGGGAAGGCGTTTAAGGACATGGTGCTGACGGCGAAAAGCGAAGGCTGGCCCGCTCGCATCGTGATGCTGGCGTAAAACCAGACGGCGATCGCCGTGCTCAATAATGCAACTCGCGCCGCTAAACCCGGCGTGGGCTTGCGGCGCGATGAGGCGATATTGCGGAAAATAGCGCGAAATAATGGCTTCGCGCGTGGCGTTATTGTTGTGTAACGGCACCTTTACCTGACCAAATAATCTCACCGGTCTGGACCAACATCAGCTGCATTTGCAGGGTTGGCGTATTGACGTTACCTGTGGCGTTGGAATACAGCACGTATTGCGCCCCGACGTTGCGGGCAATGCCGATCGCCTTGCTGCGCGAGCCCAGGCTGTCCTGCGGTGACAGACCCAGCTGCTGCTTGGCGACTGACAGCTGCTGCACGGAAACCAGCGTAAATTTGCCATTATTCGCCAGCGCATTGCGCAGCGTTTCCGTGGCTTCACCGGCATTCAGCGAGCCGTTAGTGCGATTGTTTACGCTATCCACCAGCAGCACGCTGCCTGCGGTGACACCCTGAGCCTGCAGCATTTTGCCGACCATCGGCTGCATGGCACCGTTCCAGTCATAGTGGCGCACGCGCGGCGTCGGTTGTGCCGTTTGATCAGGATGTTCAATCGGCCCCGGTTGTTCAGGAATCGTTGGAACGGATGGCACCGTCGGGACAGGTTCCGTTGGCGTCACCGGCTGTTCAGTGCCGGGTTTAACCTCATCAACGGGCGCGGGTTGCTGTTCAGTACGGTTGATACACCCCGACAGGAACAGCGCAAAAGCGGTAACGAGCGCGTAACGGCCCAAATTCTTAATCAAGGTTCACCCCTACAAATAAAGATAAAGTCTGACCTTATGCGCACCCAGATAATTAGCGCTGCCATAAAGCGTGACCGACGAATTCGCCGGAATGATGACGCTGCGCGGCGCTTCAAGTGGATGCATTTCGAGGCCTCTTACGTCATACCAGAAAAACCGATAGTGGACGGTGACGGGCTCATGTCTTTCGTTATAGAGCTTAGAGGACGCCGACGGCTGGATTTCGCTGACCGTAAGCGACGGCGCTTCAGCGGTAATGCCCGCAGCCAGAACCGACGACTCCATCACCAGCGTTTGTTCATCGCTGACAGGGATCGCGGGGCGGGCGCTACAGCCCACCAGTACCATCGTCAGAGCCAGAACAGCAATACGCCCTCTTTGCATATCAAAGACCTTTATGCGCCAGCATCGGCCCAAGCGGACGACCGCCCAGCAGATGCATGTGAATATGATAAACTTCCTGCCCACCATGACGATTACAGTTCATGATCAGACGATATCCGTCTTCGGCAATCCCTTCCTGCTCAGCAATTTTTGCCGCTACCGTCAGCATACGGCCTAACGCCACTTCATGCTCAGTTTTCACGTCATTGACGGTCGGAATCAGAATATTGGGGATGATAAGGATGTGTGTCGGAGCCTGAGGTGAAATGTCGCGAAAAGCCGTGACCAGTTCATCCTGATACACGATATCCGACGGGATTTCACGGCGGATAATTTTACTGAAAATCGTTTCTTCAGCCATGACGTTTTCCTTTTTTTGTTTAATCTGGCGTGACGTGAGTGGCAAATGCTGACGTGCGGCGTATTGCCCGTGACACAACACAAGAGTATGAGCGAGTTTCTCCTGTCCTTTCAACCTTATCCCGTGATTTCTTTCCTTCTCGTGTGATTGATGGTCGCTGATTGACCATCGTGCCCCCAGAAATTACTGAAACATAATTTCAGGTGAAATGGTTACATCTGTTTACATGGTTAATTCAAATGCGTATATTTCGCATTTGCATTTTCATGCGCATTTTCAACATAGAAATGACCTCCGACCGTTATCGGGACTGGGGCAGATAATTTTCCATTCACTCAGAAAGGGTTTGATGATGTCTTTCATTAATCACACCAGGGATGGGCAACGTCAGCCTGCCGCAACACCAACGTTGCTGGCAGCCTGCATTGCTATGGCATTGATGCCGACCGCAAGTTTCGCTGAGACCAATCCAGAAGATACCGTTGTCGTTGACGGTGCAGATAACGCGCAAGATCAGAATAGCGCGCAGGATCAGGACTACAGCGTCAAAACCACCACCACCGGCACCAAGTTATTATTGGTTCCGCGCGATATTCCGCAGTCGGTCAGCGTGATCAGCCAGCAGCGTATGCAGGACCAGGAACTCAATACCATCGGCGCAGTGCTGGATAACACCGTCGGAGTGAGTGCTTCCCGTATCGATACCAGCCGTACCAACTTCTTTGCCCGCGGATTTTTCATCAGTAACTTCGCCTATGAAGATATGCCGACGTTCCTCGACAGCCGCTGGAACTTCGGTGATACCGCAGGTGACACTGCTATTTTCGATAAAATCGAAGTGGTACGCGGGGCCGCCGGGCTGATGAGCGGAACGGGTAATCCATCTGCCTACGTCAATATGGTGCGTAAACATGCGGACAGCAAAGAATTTAAAGGTAACGTCTCCGCCACCTACGGCAGCTGGGATAAACAGCGTTATGTGATGGACTTGCAGGCACCTCTGACGGAATCCGGCAATGTTCGCGGCCGCGTGATCGCTGGTTATGAGGACCGGGATTCCTGGGTTGAGCGTAATCACTACCGCAAGAAATTCGTCTCCGGCATCCTTGATGCAGACATTACCGACTCCACTACCCTCTCTCTGGGATATGACTATCAGGAAAGCGAAGAAGACAGCCCAACGTGGGGCGGTTTCCCTTCTATGTTCAGCGATGGCAGCAAAACCGATTTCCGTCGCGGCTTTAACACCGCAGCCGACTGGACCTATTCCAACAACGACTCCACGAAGGTCTTTGCTAACCTGACCCAGCGCTTTGATAACGGCTGGGAAGCCAAAGTTAACGCCATGCACGCCGAAACCAACTTTGACAGCAAGCTGATGTACATCGATGGTTATCCGGATAAAACCACTGGTCTGTACGATGCATCCAGTTTCCAGGGTGCCTGGGGCGGCTGGAACAGAGGTGAGCGTAAACAAGATTCGGTGGATGCCTTCGTGCGCGGCGGGTATGAGCTACTGGGGCGTCAGCATGAAGCGATGTTTGGCGGCAGCTACAGCCGTCAGCGCAATAACTATGACAACTCCTATCCGGTGAATGACAACTATGGCCTGATGGATGTCGGCAGTATTTATGACTACAACGGCAAGCTGGCCAATCCGACCTGGTCTGACTTCGCGCTGTACCAGCGTGACGTTATCCGTCAGAAATCAGTGTACGCAGCCACCCGCCTCTCTTTGGCCGATCCTCTGCACCTGATCCTTGGCGCGCGTTATACCGAATGGAGCGCCAAGTACAACCTGGAGCGTAAACCGGATGAAATCCGTAACGCGAAGTTCCATGAGGTCACGCCGTATGCGGGTCTGGTCTATGACATCGACGATACCTGGTCGATTTACGGAAGCTATACCTCAATTTTCCAGCCATCTGGCCAACGTGATATCAACAGTAACTTTATCGATCCAACGACCGGTAAGAGCTATGAAGCCGGTGTGAAAGGTGATTGGTTCAATACGCGCCTTACTGCGACGGTTGCCGTTTTCCGTATCGAGCAGGATAACGTTGCAGTGCCTACCGGGACGCCTATCCCTGGCTCGGGTGGTCAAACCGCCTATAAATCAGTAGACGGTACCGTCAGCAAAGGTATCGAGTTCGAGCTGAACGGTGCGTTAACCGATAACTGGCAGTTGACCTTCGGCGGAAGTCGTTACATTGCCGACGATGAAGATGGCACGGCAGTCAACCCGAGTCAGCCACGTACTTCACTGAAGCTGTTTACCCGTTACCAGCTGCCAATGTTGCCTGAGCTGACCGTGGGCGGTGGCGCTCGCTGGCAGAACAAAACCTGGCAAGATATTGATAACGGCCCGAACGGCGTGAAGCAGATTACTCAGGACGGTTATACCGTGGTGGATCTCTTTACCCGCTACCAGGTCACCAAAAACTTCTCCGTGCAGGGCAACCTGAACAACGTGTTCGACGAGGAGTATTACGACTACCTGGGTTCCTACGGTGTGTATGGTGCGCCGCGTAACTTCTCTGTGAGCGGAAGCTACAGTTTCTAAGTATGCAGTGATGACAAAGGGAGCCGATTGGCTCCCTTTTTTGTGTGCTGTGCCAGGGGGAAATTGTCGGGTGGCGCTGCGCTTACCCGACCTACAAATCGTAGGCCCGGTAAGCGTCAGCGCCACCGGGCTTGTGTTTGGGCACAATAAAAAAGGCAGCCATTCGGCTGCCTTAGTCTCCCCAGGTCACAACTTAGTTGCTGCGGATGTATTCATCCATTTCGGTTTTCAGGTTATCGGATTTAGTACCGAAAATCGCCTGAACCCCCGAACCTGCAACAACTACGCCCGCTGCGCCCAGTTTTTTCAGACCCGGCTGGTCAACTTTAGTCACGTCAGCAACACTCACACGCAGACGAGTGATACACGCGTCCAGGTTAGTGATGTTTTCTTTGCCGCCGAAAGCTGCAATCAGAGCAGGAGCCATTTCGCTGGTAGAAGTCGCTTTCGCATCGTCAGTTGAATCTTCACGACCTGGAGTTTTCAGGTCCAGTGCTTTGATCAGCACGCGGAAGATGGTGTAGTACGCTACTGCATAGCACGCACCAACGATTGGGAACAGCCACAGTTTGCTGCTGTTACCGGACAGAACGATGAAGTCGATCAGACCGTGCGAGAAGGACGTACCGTCACGCATACCCAGCAGGATACAGATAGGGAATGCAAGCCCTGCCAGAACCGCGTGGATTACGTACAGGATCGGCGCAACGAACATGAAGGAGAATTCGATCGGCTCGGTGATACCGGTCAGGAACGAGGTCAACGCTGCGGAGATCATGATACCGCCCACTTTTGCACGGTTCTCTGGTTTAGCAGAGTGCCAGATAGCAATCGCTGCAGCCGGCAGACCGTACATTTTGAACAGGAAGCCGCCAGACAGTTTGCCTGCAGTTGGGTCACCTGCCATGTAACGTGGGATATCACCGTGGAATACCTGACCTGCCGCGTTGGTGTATTCACCAATCTGCATCTGGAAAGGAACGTTCCAGATGTGGTGCAGACCAAATGGCACCAGGCAGCGCTCAACGAAACCGTAGATACCGAACGCGACTACCGGGTTCTGGTATGCAGCCCACTGAGAGAAGGTCTGGATAGCCGTACCAATCGGAGGCCAGATGAAGGACAGCACAACGCCCATGAAGATCGCAGCCAGACCAGAGATGATCGGTACGAAGCGCTTGCCCGCGAAGAAGCCCAGATACTCAGGCAGCTTGATGCGATAGAAGCGGTTAAACATGTAGGCTGCAATAGCACCGGAGATGATACCGCCGAGAACACCGGTATCTGCCAGGTGTTTCGCTGCGATCTCTTCAGCAGGTAAATGCAGAACCAGTGGCGCAACCACAGCCATGGTTTTCACCATGATGCCGTAAGCAACAACCGCGGCCAGAGCAGATACACCGTCGTTATTGGTGAAGCCCAGTGCAACACCGATAGCGAAGATCAGCGGCATGTTAGCAAAAACAGAACCGCCTGCTTCGGCCATCACGTGTGAAACTACGGCTGGCAGCCAGCTGAAGTTTGCAGAACCGACGCCCAGCAGGATACCTGCGATAGGCAGTACGGATACTGGCAGCATCAGCGATTTACCGACCTTTTGCAGGTTAGCAAATGCATTCTTAAACATAATTGAGAGTGCTCCTGAGTATTTGTGCTTTTTTTTACGCTTTCACGCATGGGCACGGGGGGAGAACCGCGCCGTGGACAGGACATCTAAGCGTCCTTTATTTATTACACAGGGTAAAATAAATCCCTGTGACTTTGTTTGACGGCTATCACGTTTCAGCTTAAGACGTTCGGAAAACTTGCAGTAATTTACAAAAACCATTTCCAGATATGTCTAAAAACACCGTCACCGCCCTAAATAAGGCGGTGAACTTTACTCGCTTTGTTTATTAATTACGAGCCTAAAAAAAACAGGTGTTTCAAACAGATTGCAGGCGGGAGGGTGCGATGTGGAACAGATTGGCGAAGTTTTCCGTCGTGGCTTGCGCCAGTTCTTCGAGGCTGACACCCTTCAGGACGGCCATATACTCAGCCACATCTCGCGTCATGGCTGGCTGGTTTTCTTTGCCGCGATGCGGCACCGGTGCCAGATAAGGCGAGTCTGTCTCCACCAGAATCCGGTCGAGAGGCACGTAACGCGCAGCATCACGCAGCTGCTCAGCATTACGGAACGTCACGATCCCGGAAAACGAGATATAAAACCCTAAATCAAGCAGCTTACCCGCCGTTTCTCTGTCTTCTGTGAAACAGTGTAGTACGCCACCGCAATCCGTCACCTTTTCTTCCTGCAGGATAGCCAGAGTATCAGCGCGCGCATCGCGAGTATGAACGATAACGGGCTTATTCAGCTCACGCCCGATACGAATGTGGTTACGGAAGGACTCCTGCTGGCGCGGTTTAGTTTCCGGCGTGTAAAAATAGTCCAGCCCGGTTTCGCCCATCGCGACCACGCCCTCTTCCGCCGCCAACTGGCGCAGGTCCTCGACGTCGTACTCTTCATCCTGATTGAGCGGATGCACGCCGCAGGAGAAGACTACGTTGTCGCGCTCACCCACCAGATCGCGCATCGAGCGATATCCGGGCAGCGTCGTGGCGACCGCCAGACAGAATTTCACATCGCGGGCGGCGGCTTTTGCCAGCACATCGTCCACGTCTTTATGCAGTGATTGATAATCCAGGCCATCGAGATGGCAGTGTGAGTCGACTAAAAACATAATATCTCTCTCAGAGATGGGAAGCAGGCAGCAGCGTGCCTGGTTGCAGGTAATGTTCGATTTGCAGTAACAGGTCCGTGAGTAATAGCTCGCGATTCACGCCGGTTACGGTTAACAGTTGTTCACGACACAGGCTGACGTCGTGGAGAATCGCACGCAGTATGGCACCCGATAGATGATTCGCCAGCGTATTCACCAGCGGCCAGACGTCGGCGTTGCTGAGAAGCTGCGCGCTTTGTTGCAGCTTGAGCGCATCCAGTAACAGTGATGCCAGCCAGTGCAGGCGCGCGGGAGCCTGTTCGTGGTTTAGTGCACTCAGCAAACTCAGCCAGTCGCGACTTTCCAGCGCAGCGCTCAGGGCATCGCAAAGCTGTGTGCGTTGTGCCCAGGTCTCTTTTTGCAGCAGCTCTAGCGCCGCAGCGGGCGCCCCACTGCTTAAACGCAGAGCCGTCAGCGCTGCACCTTGTGACACCGTCACTTCTCGTTCAAGCCAGGTTAAGGCCCATGCTTCCTGCGGTGCAGCGAGGTGATGAAGACGACAACGACTGCGTAATGTGGCCAGTAATCGACCCGGTTCGCGACAGGACATAAAGAACCAGGTATTCACTGGCGGCTCTTCCAGCGTTTTAAGCAGCGCATTCGCCGCCGCTTCCGTCAGCAGCGCAGCGTCTTTTAACCAGACAACTTTCGCTCCGCCGAGACGCGCGTGCTCATACAGTTTTTCGCTGACTTCACGCACGGCATCAATACCGAGCGAGTTTTTGCCCTTTTCAGGTTCCAGCGTGTAGTAATCCGGGTGCGTACCCGCCTGCATCAGCTGACAGCCACGACATTTGCCGCAGCTTTTATTACCTTCCGGCTGCTGACACATCAGAAAACGGGTCATAGCATAAATCAGAGCATCGTCGCCCATGCCGGGTAATGCCTGAATCAGTAACGCATGATGCCCCCGACCGGCCTGATAGCTGCTAATCAGCTGATCAAAGTGCGGGCGCAGCCACGGATACCATTTCATGCCTGCTGCTCCTGTACCCATGCAATAACGGTTTCGCGAATAGAACGGGTGACGTCTTCCAGGGATTGCGTCGCATCGACGGTGCGAATTGAGCTGTCCTGCGCCGCCAGTTCAAGATACCGCGCGCGAGTACGGTTAAAGAAATCCAGAGACTCTTGTTCGATGCGATCCAGTTCACCACGGGCGCGGGCGCGCTTCAGGCCCACTGCGGGGGTGACATCCAGATACAGCGTCAGGTCAGGGCGAAAATCGCCTAATACCGCATCACGCAGGGTCGCAAGCATGGTCTGATCGATACCGCGGCCGCCGCCCTGATAGGCTTGCGTAGAGAGATCATGGCGATCGCCGATCACCCAGCGCCCTTCTGCCAGCGCAGGTTTGATGACCGTTTCGACCAGCTGTACGCGTGCCGCGTAAAACATCAGCACTTCGGCTTTATCGTTAATCACTTCGTCGCCGACAGATTTGATGTCCAGCACCAGGCTTCTCAGCTTTTCGGCCAACTGAGTACCGCCCGGCTCGCGGGTAAAGATCATCTCCGCGATGCCCAGCTCTTTCAGTGTGTCGACCACCACGTTGCGTGCGGTAGTTTTCCCGGCGCCTTCCAGCCCCTCTATGACGATGTAATTACTGCGCATTTTTTTCCTTAAGTGCCTTCAGATAGTCCTGAACAGAGCGATTATGGCTGGCAAGGTTGGTGTTAAAGGTGTGCCCCCCTTTTCCGTCAGCCACAAAATAGAGATACGGTGTATGTGCCGGATGCGCGGCAGCATCCAGTGATGCCTGGCTCGGCGTGGCGATTGGGCCTGGCGGCAAACCGCTAATCACGTAGGTATTATACGCCGTTGGCGTCTCGAGGTCCTTACGGTTTATCTTTCCGGCATAGCTCTCGCCCATGCCGTAAATCACCGTCGGGTCGGTTTGCAAACGCATACCGATACGCAGACGGTTAATGAATACTGATGCCACCTGATCGCGCTCGCTCGCCACGGCCGTCTCTTTTTCGACGATAGAGGCCATAGTCACAAACTGGTTTTGATCTTTGTACGGCAGACCTTCCGCGCGCCCTTCCCAGGCTTTTTCGACGGCGGTCACCATTTTTTTGTGCGCGCGCTTCAAAATCGCAACATCGGTCGTACCGGCGGTATACATCCAGGTATCGGGCCAGAACCAGCCTTCCACCCATTCTGGATGTTCAAGTTTGAGGACGTCTGCGACGGTCGCATAGCTGTCATCTTTGAGCGTGTGGCTGATGTACGGCGCATCGCGCAGCTGTTTCAGATAGTCGCTCAGGCGCATTCCTTCCACGAATCGCAGCGGGAACTGCGCCTCTTTGCCACTTTCCAGTAGCTCCAGCATCTCGCGCACCGTCATACCTGGTGTAAAGCGGTAGGTCCCGGCTTTGAAATGCGACAGCTCTGGCTCAAGGCGCAGCAGCCACTGGAAAACGCGAGGACGGTTAATAATTTTATCGCCGTAAAGCTGCTCGCCCAGCGCTAAGCGCCCGGTGCCCGCTTTCAGCGTGAAGACGGTTTCTTCTTTAATCAGGATCTGACTGTTCGCCATCTGACGAACCTTCCAGACTCCTACGCCGCTGGCGAGACCCATCACGACGAGAAGGAGGAGGACAAAGCGCAACATTTTTTTCATGACTATTTTGTTTGCTCACACAGTGGGGCTAAAAACGAGTACAACTCACGCGATGACCATTGCAACTGACCGTAAGCACGAACCGGCACAACGGGCATTAATGCATTGCAGACAACGACCTCATCAGCTGTCAGCAATGACTCAACACCAGCGTGAACTTCGACAACGCGAAAACCAGAGTGTGCCAGGTGCTGCAAACAAAACTGCCGCATGATGCCATTGACACCGGCCTGGTCAATCTTTGGCGTGAAGACATCGCTACCCTGTCGCCACATTAAATTAGCCGCACAGCATTCCGTAATCAGCCCTTCGCTGTCAAGAACCAGCGCCTCATCGGCGTCTGACTGTTCAAGATGAGTGCGAATCAGAACCTGCTCAAGCCGGTTGAGATGTTTGATTCCTGCCAGGAGTGGGTTTCGCCCCAGATGAACCGGGCTGAGCGCCAGGCTGATGCCGTCGCGTCGCCACAGGTCATAGTGTGCGGGATACGCTGAAACGGAGAGGATTCGAGTGGGGTTCAGGCAACTGGCACCGCTGTACCCGCGCCCACCCGCGCCACGGCTAATAATGACTTTCAGCACGCCGCGAGAGTTGCCCTTCGCCATGTCGATCATTTCACGCTGAAGTTCAGCCCACTGTTTAAAGGGAATCAGCAACCTTTCACACGCCAGCTGTAAACGCTGGATATGCGCCTCGAGCAGGCAAACGTTGCCGTCAGCAATACGTGCTGTGGTGAAGCAGCCATCGCCAAACTGGGTCGCCCTGTCGTTGGCGGGCAGAGTATCCTGCTCATGGCCATTGATTAAGAACATAGAGACTCCTTTTGCGTGACTCACTAGTCTGGCAGGATGAATAATGCAGAACAAGGGAAGAAAACTGAATAAAAAAGGCCCGACAAGCGGACCTTTTTATTTAACGCTACCTGGCAGCGGGCCTTAGATCTTTTTAAAGATCAGAGAGCCGTTAGTGCCGCCGAAGCCGAAGGAGTTACACAGGGTGTACTCCAGACCGCTAACCTGACGCGCTTCGTGTGGAACGAAGTCCAGATCACAACCTTCATCCGGGTTATCCAGGTTGATGGTTGGCGGAACAGCCTGATCGCGCAGTGCAAGGATCGAGTAGATGGACTCTACTGCGCCTGCTGCACCCAGCAGGTGGCCAGTCATGGATTTGGTGGAGCTCACCATAATACGGCTTGCTGCATCACCAAATACGGATTTGACGGCCTGAGCTTCTGCTTTGTCGCCAGCCGGCGTCGAGGTGCCGTGGGCGTTAACATAGCCAATCTGACCTGGTTCGATACCCGCATCGCGGATCGCGTTAACCATTGCCAGTGCCGCACCCGCACCATCTTCCGGTGGAGACGTCATGTGGTAAGCGTCGCTGCTCATGCCGAAACCGATAATTTCTGCATAAATTTTAGCGCCACGCTTTTTCGCGTGTTCGTACTCTTCCAGTACGATCATGCCAGCACCATCGCCCAGAACAAAACCATCACGGTCTTTGTCCCACGGACGGCTTGCCGCCTGAGGATTCTCGTTGCGGGTAGACAGCGCGCGCGCTGCACCGAAACCACCCACGCCTAGCGGAGTACTGGCTTTTTCAGCACCACCGGCAACCATAGCATCTGCATCACCGTAAGCGATGATACGCGCAGCCTGACCGATGTTATGCACACCAGAGGTACAAGCCGTTGCGATAGAAATGCTTGGGCCACGCAGGCCGAACATGATGGTCAAATGACCTGCCACCATGTTAACAATCGTGGACGGAACGAAGAACGGGCTGATCTTACGCGGGCCACCATTCATCAAAGATGTGTGGTTTTCCTCGATCAGACCAAGACCACCAATCCCGGAGCCGATAGCGGCGCCAATGCGGGTTGCGTTCTCTTCCGTAATTACCAGGCCAGAATCCTGCATGGCCTGCCAGCCTGCAACAATTCCATATTGAATGAAGGCATCCATCTTGCGCTGTTCTTTGCGCGAGATAATCTCTTCACAGTTAAAATCCTTTACTAAGCCAGCAAATTTCGTTGCATAGGCGCTAGTATCGAAATGGTCGATTAGGCTGATGCCGCTCTGACCGGCAAGGAGAGCTTTCCAGGTGGACTCTACGGTATTGCCGACAGGAGACAACATGCCAAGTCCGGTCACAACTACACGACGCTTAGACACGTTTGTCCTCCAGGGAGGGATAAAAAAAGGGATTCGTGGGACTAAAAAAGATAAAACTCAGGCGGTCGAATGACCGCCTGGAGATGTTCACTTACGCCTGGTGACCGTTGATGTAATCAATGGCAGCCTGAACGGTGGTGATTTTCTCAGCTTCTTCGTCCGGAATCTCAGTATCAAACTCTTCTTCCAGAGCCATTACCAGCTCAACGGTGTCAAGAGAATCTGCGCCCAGGTCTTCAACGAAGGATGCGGAGTTCACAACTTCTTCCTGCTTAACGCCCAGCTGCTCGCCGATAATTTTCTTAACGCGTTCTTCGATAGTGCTCATACTCTTAAATTTCCTATCAAAACTCGCTTTCGCGATGGTTTTCGTAGTGTATAAAATGTTGAAAAATTTGCAACTAAATCCCGGCAGGTCGTACCACGATTTTACGTTATTTTGAGGCCATTCGCCCTAATAACGCAAATATTTTCGATCGTGGTTAAACCATGTACATCCCGCCGTTGACGTGGAGAGTCTCACCAGTGATGTAACTCGCTTCGTCAGAGGCTAAAAATGCAACCGCATTGGCGATTTCCTGAGCACCGCCGAGGCGGCCCGCAGGAACCTGCGCCAGAATACCCGCACGCTGATCGTCAGAAAGCGCACGCGTCATGTCCGTTTCAATAAAGCCCGGAGCAACAACGTTTACAGTAATTCCGCGTGACGCGATTTCACGCGCCAGCGACTTACTGAAACCAATCAGACCCGCTTTCGCCGCAGCGTAGTTGGCCTGACCAGCATTTCCCATGGTACCAACCACAGAACCGATAGTGATAATACGGCCATGACGCTTTTTCATCATAGCTCGCATTACCGCTTTTGACAGACGGAATACAGATGACAGGTTGGTTTCGATGATATCGTCCCACTCGTCGTCCTTCATTCGCATCAGTAAGTTGTCGCGAGTGATTCCGGCATTATTGACCAGAATATCCACTTCGCCAAACTCTGCGCGAATATTTTCCAGAACAGATTCGATAGATGCAGCGTCGGTCACATTCAACATCAGACCTTTACCGTTTGCACCTAAATATTCGCTGATGGCCTGAGCGCCATTCTCGCTGGTCGCCGTACCAATGACTTTCGCGCCGCGCGCGACCAGTGTTTCAGCAATGGCGCGTCCGATACCGCGGCTTGCGCCCGTGACCAGCGCGATTTTTCCTTCAAAACTCATGGTAATCCTCTTTTATTGCGCGAGTGCCGCTGACAGGGCATCTGGCTCGTTAATAGCCGATGCAGTCAGGGTATCAACAATACGTTTAGTCAGACCGGTCAGAACCTTACCTGGGCCTGCTTCATACAGGTGCTCAACGCCCTGTGAGGCCATAAAGTCAACGGTTTTGGTCCATTGCACTGGGCTGTAAAGCTGACGAACCAGCGCATCGCGAATCGCTTCTGGCGCTGTTTCGCATTTCACATCAACGTTGTTCACAACCGGAACTGTCGGTGCGTTAAAAGTAATTTTTTGCAGCTCGGCAGCCAGTTTCTCAGCAGCCGGTTTCATCAGCGCACAGTGAGACGGAACGCTCACCGGCAGCGGCAGTGCGCGCTTCGCGCCCGCAGCTTTACAGGCAGCACCCGCACGCTCAACGGCTTCTTTGTTACCCGCGATCACAACCTGACCTGGCGAGTTAAAGTTTACCGGAGAAACCACCTGTCCTTCAGCAGATTCTTCACAGGCTTTAGCGATAGACGCATCATCCAGACCAATAATGGCGGACATGGCGCCAGTGCCTTCTGGCACGGCTTCCTGCATGAATTTACCACGCATTTCGACCAGACGTACCGCATCAGCGAAGGCGACAACGCCTGCACACACCAGCGCAGAGTATTCGCCCAGGCTGTGACCGGCTAACAATACCGGCGCTTTGCCACCCTGCTGCTGCCATACACGCCACAGCGCAACGGACGCAGTGAGGAGCGCTGGCTGCGTCTGCCAGGTTTTGTTCAGTTCTTCAGCAGGACCTTGCTGAGTCAACGTCCAGAGATCGTAACCCAGAGCATCAGAAGCTTCACGGAAAGTCTCTTCAATAATGGGGTATTGCGCTGCTAAATCAGACAACATCCCAACGGCCTGAGAACCCTGACCTGGGAACACGAAAGCAAATTGCGTCATTTTTAATCCTTAATTAGAAACGAACCAGCGCGGAGCCCCAGGTGAAACCGCCACCAAAGGCTTCAAGCAAGACCAGTTGGCCTCGTTTAATTCGTCCATCGCGTACCGCTTCGTCAAACGCGCACGGTACCGACGCCGCAGAGGTATTGCCATGACGATCGAGCGTCACAACAACGTTATCCATGGACATGCCCAGCTTTTTCGCCGTGGCGCTGATAATGCGCAGGTTAGCCTGATGCGGTACCAGCCAGTCCAGAGCAGAGCGCTCCAGATTGTTCGCTTCCAGCGTTTCGTCGACAATATGGGCCAGCTCCGTTACCGCAACCTTGAACACTTCATTGCCTGCCATCGTCAGGTAAATGGAGTTATCCGGATTGACACGATCGGCATTCGGCAACGTCAGCAGTTCGCCATAACGTCCATCAGCATGTAAATGCGTCGAGATAATGCCCGGCTCTTCTGACTGACCTAACAGTACAGCGCCCGCACCATCACCAAAGATAATGATGGTTCCACGATCTTCCGGGTTGCAGGTACGCGCCAGCACGTCTGCACCGATAACCAGCGCGTATTTCACCGCGCCGGACTTCACGTATTGATCGGCAATGCTCAGTGCATAGGTAAAACCGGCACAGGCAGCAGCGACATCAAACGCCGGACAACCCTTGATGCCCAGCTTGTTCTGAATTTCACACGCTGCGCTTGGGAAAGCATTAGGTGCTGACGTGGTGGCAACCACGATCAGCCCGATCTCTTCTTTATCAATACCGGCCATTTCCAGCGCGCGGACGCCCGCTTCATAGCCCATAGTCGTAACAGATTCATCTGGACCGGCGATACGGCGTTCACGGATACCTGTGCGCGTGACAATCCACTCGTCAGACGTATCTACCATTTTTTCCAGATCGGCGTTGGTTCGCACTTGTTCAGGCAGAAAACTGCCGGTACCTAAAATCTTCGTATACATGTACGCTCAGTCACTTTTTGCTAATACAGATCCCAGGCGAGCGGCAATCCGCTGTGGGACTTGTCGCTGCACCGCCTGCACTGCCTGTTCTATCGCGACGGTAAACGCTCGCTGATTGGCCGCACCATGACTCTTAATCACCGTGCCACGCAATCCTAACAGACAGGCGCCATTATACTGGTCGGGGTTGAGGTGACTGAATCGCCGCGTCAGGCTTTTTTGTAACCAACGCTTTAATAAAATCAGCCACCAGGACCTTTTTTTCCCTTCGCCCTGCAATTTCAGCAGTGAAAGGAACATCCGAACCACCCCTTCCATCGTTTTTAACGTTACGTTGCCCGTAAACCCATCGCACACCAGAACATCGGTCTTGCCGGTCAATAATTCATTAGCTTCAAGATAGCCAATATAGTTGATTGACGGCATGGATTTTAGCAATTCTGCGGCATCGCGGATGCTATCCAGACCTTTGGTTTCTTCTTCGCCGATATTCAGCAACGCAACACGGGGATTCACAATCCCCACGACTTCTTCTGCCAGCACCGAGCCCATAATGGCAAACTGGGCCAGCATCGTACTATCACAATCTACGTTGGCGCCGAGATCCAGCACAACCGTTTTGCCCTTTTGCTGATGCGGTAATACCGTCACCAGCGCAGGACGCTCAATCCCCTCAATGGGTTTGAGCATCAATTTCGCCAGCCCCATCAGCGCACCGGTGTTTCCGGCGCTGACGCAGGCTTCAGCCCGCCCTTCTTTCACCAGTTCCAGCGCAATTCGCATTGAGCTTCCGCGACTGTTGCGGATCGCATGCGATGGCCGGGCATCACTGGCAATAACTGACTGCGCAGGGATAATCTGCAGACGTGAACGTTGTTCAAAGTCAGCTTTTGCAAGTAATGGCGTGATGGTATCGGGATTACCGACTAAAAGAAGTGTGAGTTGTGAATTAGAATTCAGTGCCTGCAATGCTGCAGGCACTGTCACGGAAGGCCCAAAATCTCCTCCCATGACATCTAACGCCAGGGTTAGACGTGTCAAGATAGTTTCACTGCCCGGTTCGGTGGATCCCCCGCTTTCACGGGGAATGCCTCACTAAGCTTCATCACGCTTGCGCGTGATTACTTAGTGATTACCTTGCGGCCACGGTAGAAACCGTCGGCAGTCATGTGGTGACGCAGGTGTTGTTCACCAGAAGTCTTGTCTACAGACAGGCTGGTAACTGCAGTCAGCGCGTCATGGGAACGACGCATGCCACGTTTGGAACGGGTTGGTTTATTCTGTTGTACGGCCATGGACCTTACTCCTTAATTACTTACGCTTTAAGCTGGCTAATACGGCAAATGGGTTTGGTTTTTGCGCTTCATCAGGCAATTCACCAAAGACCATGTCCGCGTCGGACACTTCACAGTGTTCAGAATCATGCACCGGAACTACCGGCAAGGCGAGGATGATCTCATCTTCAACCAATGCAAGCAGATCGATTTCACCGAATTCGTTAACCTCAATCGGCTCATACGCTTCCGGGAGTGCCTCAGCCTGCTCGTCTGAACGAACCGGACTGAAACAATACGTTGTGTGAACATGACGGGTGAACGGTTTCCCGCAACGCTGGCATTCGAGCGTTACCGTGGCCTTTGCATCACCGGTTAAAACGGCAAGGCGCTGGTTATCGATAGCGAACGACATGGAGCATTCCACATCAGTATCCACACTGACCACAAACTCGGCGATACGTTCGACCTGATCGGCGGTATAGATACCGTCATAATCGAGGCGTTTTTGAGCCGTACGAACCGGGTCAAGAGTCAGGGGTAATTTTACCTTTTGCATAGGGCGCGCATATTAACTTTGTAACGTCATAGAGTCAAAGAAAAAGGCAACCAGGGCTGCCTTTTGCCAATTATTCGCACACATTGCGGCCTGTAGTTTAAAATGGCTGGCATCGATACGCTATATCTGGTGAAAAAAATATGCCAAATCTCGTGCTTGCTTCCACTTCACCCTACCGCCGTGCGTTGCTTGAAAAGTTAGGCGTGCCATTTGAATGCGCCGCGCCTGTCACGGACGAAACGCCGCAACCTGCTGAATCTCCTCGCCATCTGGTGTTACGACTGGCGCAAGAGAAAGCGCAAAGCCTTGCCGAACGTTATCCACATCACCTGATTATAGGCTCCGATCAGGTTTGCGTGCTGGACGGGGAAATTACGGGTAAACCGCATACCGAAGAGAACGCGCGTCTGCAATTAATGAAAGCACGTGGCTCGATCGTCACCTTTTACACGGGCCTCGCGCTCTACAACTCCGCTACAGGCCATCTGCAAACCGAATGCGAACCTTTTGACGTTCACTTCCGTCATCTGAGCGAGCAGGAGATTGAGGATTACGTGCGTAAAGAGCGCCCGCTTAACTGTGCAGGGAGCTTTAAAAGCGAGGGGTTGGGGATTGCATTGTTTGAGAAACTGGACGGACGCGACCCGAATACGCTGGTCGGCCTGCCGCTGATTGCGCTGTGCCAGATGCTGAGGCGCGAACACTGTAATCCGCTTTCTGCATGAATGTTGCCGGGTAACACTGCGTTTACCCGGCCCAGGAATGCACTGTGCGGGGGAATCGTCGGGTGGCGCTTACGCTTACCCGACTTACAATCCCGTAGGCCCGTGTAAGCGCAACGCCGTCGGACTAAATTAGCCGCGCAGGACTTTCAGACAGCGCTTCAACTGGTCATCCAGCGGCGCTTCGACGCGCATGATTTCACCCGTGCCAGGATGGGTAAACTTCAGCGCAGCGGCGTGCAGGAACAGGCGAGACAGCCCTGTTTTAACCAACTGCTTGTCAAATTCACGATCGCCATAGCGGTCATCAAACGCAATCGGATGTCCGGCATGTTGCGTATGCACACGAATCTGATGCGTGCGTCCGGTAACCGGGCTACAGCGCACCAGCGTAGCGAACTCATAACGCTCTTCAACCTTAAAGCGGGTTTCTGACGGCTTGCCTTCGCTATTAACGCGCACGATGCGCTCACCGCTTTGCAGAATATTTTTCAGCAGAGGCGCCTGCACCACTTTGACATGGGATTGCCACTGGCCTCGTACCAGCGCCAGATAGTCTTTCTGCATCCCTTTCTCGCGCAGCTGTTCATGCAACGAACGCAAAGCAGAGCGTTTTTTCGCCACCAGCAGAACGCCGGAGGTGTCGCGGTCCAGACGGTGAACGAGCTCAAGGAAACGCGCTTCCGGGCGCAACGCGCGCAGACCTTCGATTACGCCAAAACTTAAACCGCTGCCACCATGTACTGCTGTACCAGAAGGTTTATTCAGCACGAGGATATGATCGTCCTCATACAGAATAGCGTCAGTCAGCGCCGCCACTTTATGCAGATGCGGCGAAACCGCCTCTTCTTCACGTTCGGCGACACGCACTGGCGGAATACGCACTTCATCGCCCGCTTCCAGTTTGTACTCAGGTTTGACGCGTTTTTTGTTCACCCGCACCTCGCCCTTACGCAAGATGCGATAAATCATACTTTTTGGCACGCCTTTCAGCTGAGTGCGCAAAAAGTTGTCGATTCGTTGCCCCGCTTCGTCATCAGCGATAGCAACCATTTTTACGGATGGAGTCTCTGTTTTCATGGTTGGCGATTCTAAATATCGATCCGCATTAGCGCCACTCATTTTTCTATGCTTATATTTACTTTCATCCGGGCAGTGTTCTTCACGCGCAATCGATTTGGCGGTTATTAAACCAATCATCTCGTTGAAGTGAAGAAACTGTGAGTAACCGGGTGATAAATGGTAAAAGTCATCTTGCTATATCTGGGTTAGCAATGGAATAATGAAGCCGTTTTCCGCGTTAAATCCGGGTTTTGTAAGGATGTCGACGGAATGACCCATTTTGTCTGACCGATCATCCACGCAGCAATGGCGTAAGACGTATTGATCTTTCAGACAGTTAGCGGGCTGCGGGTTGCAGTACTTACCGGTAAATGGAATCTTCTCTGGAGAGTGTTCCCAGGCTGTTCCCCTGAATAATCGCGCTGTATTTCCGTATGAAATACAGGCAACCGACACTTTGCGCCTCTTAAGCGCGCGACAACCGTGAGGTTGGCGACGTCAATAGTCACGAGGCCATCGGTTCATACCCCGGAAAGCGTCACCTTGCCCGCAGCTTAGTCGTCAATGTAAGAATAATGAGTAAGTTACGATGAAAAGAATGTTAATCAACGCAACTCAGCAAGAAGAGTTGCGTGTCGCCCTTGTGGATGGGCAGCGTCTGTACGATCTGGATATCGAAAGTCCTGGACACGAACAGAAAAAAGCGAACATTTACAAAGGCAAAATCACCCGCATTGAACCAAGCCTTGAGGCCGCATTCGTCGATTACGGCGCTGAGCGTCACGGTTTCCTTCCTCTGAAAGAGATTGCCCGCGAATACTTCCCTGCCAATTACAACTCCCACGGTCGTCCGAACATCAAAGATGTGCTGCGCGAAGGCCAGGAAGTTATCGTTCAGATTGATAAAGAAGAACGCGGCAACAAAGGCGCTGCGCTGACCACCTTTATCAGTCTGGCAGGCAGCTATCTGGTTCTGATGCCGAACAACCCGCGTGCGGGCGGTATCTCCCGCCGTATCGAAGGCGACGACCGTACCGAGCTGAAAGAAGCGCTGGCGAGCCTGGAACTGCCTGATGGCATGGGCCTGATCGTGCGTACCGCAGGCGTTGGCAAATCTGCCGAAGCGCTGCAGTGGGACCTGGGTTTCCGTCTGAAGCACTGGGAAGCCATCCAGAAAGCAGCAGAAAACCGCCCGGCGCCATTCCTGATCCACCAGGAAAGTAACGTCATTGTACGTGCGTTCCGTGACTACCTGCGCCAGGACATCGGCGAGATCCTGATTGATAACCCGAAAGTGCTAGAGCTGGCTCGCCAGCACATCGCAGCGTTGGGTCGTCCGGATTTCACCAGCAAAATTAAACTGTACACCGGTGAAATCCCGCTGTTCAGCCACTATCAGATTGAATCTCAGATCGAATCCGCCTTCCAGCGTGAAGTGCGCCTGCCTTCTGGCGGTTCTATCGTTATCGACTCCACCGAAGCGCTGACCGCTATCGACATCAACTCCGCACGCGCAACTCGCGGCGGCGATATCGAAGAAACGGCCTTCAATACCAACCTTGAAGCTGCAGATGAAATTGCCCGTCAACTTCGTCTGCGCGACCTGGGAGGCCTGATCGTTATCGACTTCATCGACATGACCCCGGTTCGCCATCAGCGCGCCGTGGAAAACCGTCTGCGTGAAGCCGTTCGTCAGGATCGTGCACGTATCCAGATCAGCCATATTTCTCGCTTTGGCCTACTGGAAATGTCGCGCCAGCGCCTGAGCCCGTCACTGGGTGAATCAAGCCATCACGTCTGCCCTCGCTGTAGCGGTACGGGTACCGTGCGTGACAATGAATCTCTCTCTCTCTCCATTTTGCGTCTCATCGAAGAAGAAGCGCTGAAAGAGAATACCAAAGAGGTTCACGCGATTGTTCCAGTACCTATTGCCTCCTATCTGCTGAACGAAAAACGTGAAGCGGTTAGCGCCGTTGAAACGCGTCAGGGCGGCGTGCGCTGCATCATCGTGCCAAACGATCAGATGCAAACCCCGCACTACTCTGTCCTGCGCGTGCGCAAAGGCGAAGAGACCAGCACCCTGAGCTACCTGCTGCCGAAACTGCATGAAGAAGAGATGGCAATGCCGTCTGATGCAGAGCCTGCAGAGCGCAAACTGCCTGAACAGCCGGCGCTGGCGACTTTCATCATGCCAGAAGCGCCTCCGGCTCCTGCCCTGGAACAAGCGCCAGCGAAATCTGCTGCGCAGAAGCCTGCGGCAGAAGCTAACGCTACACCGTCTGAACCTGGCTTGCTGAGCCGTTTCTTCGGCGCACTGAAGAAAATGTTCGCCAGCGAAGAACCTCAACCGGAACAACCTAAAGTTGCGCCGAAGGAAGAGAAGCAAGAGCGTCCGCAGGATCGTCGTAAACGTCAGAACAACCGTCGCGATCGTAATGACCGCAATGATCGTAACGATCGCCGCGATAATCGTGACAACCGCGATAATCGCGATAACCGTTCAGACAATAACGAAGGTCGTGAGGCGCGCGAAGACAACCGTCGCAACCGTCGCGAGAAGCCACAGCAGCAAAAAGTGGAAGATCGTGAAATCCGCCAGACAGCGGGCGATGAGTCTGAAAACACCAGACAGCGTGACGACCAGCAGCAGCCGCGTCGCGAACGTAACCGCCGTCGCAATGACGATAAACGTCAGGCGCAGCAGGAAGCGAAAGTTGTTAACACCGAAGCGCCGGTTGAGCAAGATGCTGAGCAGGAAGAACGCGTCCAGGTCATGCCGCGCCGTAAGCAGCGTCAACTGTCGCAGAAAGTTCGTTTCCAGACTGAACAGTCTGAGGTTATCGCCTCTGTTGTTGAACCGGTTGTTGAAATTGCTCAGAACACACAGCTGGCAAAACTGGATCTGCCTGCAGTTGTTGAAGCGACTCCTGAGCACGATGACAACGGTGAAGCACGTGATAACAACGGTATGCCACGTCGCTCCCGTCGCTCTCCGCGCCACCTGCGCGTGAGCGGTCAGCGTCGTCGTCGCTATCGTGACGAGCGTTACCCAACTCAGTCTCCGATGCCTCTGACCGTGGCCTGTGCGTCACCAGAATTGGCTTCCGGTAAAGTCTTTATCCGCTATCCGATTGCACGTCCTCAGGAACAGCAGTTTGAAGAGCAAAACGTGGCCCCTGAAGCCATTGAGCCAATCGTTGCTGCTCCAGTTGAAGTAGCTGAAGCTGCCGCCGTTGTGGTTGAAGAGACACAGCAGGTCGATGCTGAACCTCAGCCGGTTGTAGAGTCTGCGCCAGTTATCGAGCCTCAGCCGGTTGTTGAAACCGCTGAAATCGAAACCACGCATCCGGAAGTGATTGCTGCGCCGGTAGACGAACAGCCGCAGTTCATCGCCCAGGAAGATACCGTGGTGGCTGAACAGGTTGCAGAAGAAGCTCAGCCCGCTGAAGCAGTGGTGGAAGAAGAAGAGGTTGTCACAGAAGCGGTTGTTGAACAGCCTGTTGAAGTGACTCCTGAGCCACAAGCACCGACTCCAGCCCCGGTTGTAAAACCAGAGCCTGTTGTTGCCGCAGTGGTTGAACACCACTATGCGACTGCACCGATGACGCGTGCTCCAGCACCGGAATACGTACCAGAAGCGCCACGTCATAGTGACTGGGTGCGCCCTGCGTTCGATTTCGATGGCCGTGGTTCTGCGGGTGGTCATAGCGCCACTCACCAGGCAACCGCTCCGGCGACACGCCCACAGCCAGCTGAATAACTCGCTGTCATAACGAAAAGCCGACCTTGAGGGTCGGCTTTTTTTTGCCTCTTTTTTACGGGATGGGTTTGCGCATTCCGGCTATTTGCGGCATGACTTCACGCATCATTTCCAGAAAACGTCTTAAGCGTGCCGGATAATAACGCGACCACGGATAAACCAAATGAACCGGAAGCGCAGCCGGTTGCCAGCCCGGCAACACATGAATTAGCCTCCCCTCACGAATATCCTCTTCAACCGTCCAGCTCGATACCACCGCCAGGCCTAATCCGCTCAGCGCCATGTTGCGTGTAACATACAGGCTGTCGGTGCTCAGACGCGGGGAGATAGCAATGCGTTTTGGTTGCTCAGACATCCCCTCAAACAGTTCGATATGCTGATGATAAAAACTTTTGAGCGCTATCCACGGGAATGCGCAAAGATCCTCAGGTGTCTCCGGCGCGGTGTACTGTGCCAACAGAGAAGGTGCCGCAACAACGCAGCGCGGGACTTCGGCCAGCAATACCGAAACCGTATTTGGATCAATCTCCGCGCCCACCCGGATCGCGCAATCAATATTATCACTCAGAAAATCAGCGGTTCTGTCATTGAGCATCCAGTCAACGGACAGCTGCGGATAGCGGGTTAAAAATTGGCTCAATGGCACCAAAAGCTGCTCCTGACCAAAAGCATGAGGCGCTCTCACACGAAGAGTGCCGACCGGTTCATCCTCGGATTGCCCTACTTCATCCTCAAGCGCCAGCCAGCTGTCGATCACCTTTCTGGCGTGCTGATAACAACGTTCGCCATCATCAGTGAGCTTCGTCGCATGTGTGGTACGCAACAATAATCGCACGCCGAGAAGTGTTTCCAGTGATTGTAACCGTCGGCTGACGGTCGCCTGGGTTGTTTCCATCTGTCGGGCGGCACCAGAAAGCGATCCTGATTCCACGATGCGTACAAAGGTCCGCATTAATTCGACTCTATCTATACGCTCTGTTCGTTTCATTATCATTCTGGCTATACGTTACGCGTATAGATGTTTTACCACCCCGCTGGCTACCGCCTCAAGTGTCATTGCGGAAAAATAGCCTCATTCCATGAATGAGGTACACCTAATGAACACAACCACTATCACTCAGACCACCAGCCGCTGGGTTGTTTTTATCCTTGCGATTGGCGCAGGATTCAGCGTTGCATCCATTTATTATGCTCAACCGCTTTTACCCTTAATGGGCGCCGATCTGCACTTGAGTATTGAGGGTATGGGGATGGTCCCGACGTTGACACAGGCGGGTTATGCGCTGGGTATATTGTTTCTCCTGCCGCTGGGCGACCGTCACGATCGCCGGACGTTAATTCTTATCAAAAGTGCCGCGCTGGCGCTCTTTCTTCTCGGCTGTAGTGTGACCGGACAGCTCCATTCGCTGCTGCTGGCAAGCTTGATGATCGGCATGGCAGCGACGATGGCGCAGGATATTGTCCCCGCCGCAGCCATTCTTGCACCGGAGGGCAAACAGGGAAAAACCGTCGGCACGGTCATGACTGGCCTGCTGCTGGGCATCCTGCTATCCAGAACCGTCAGCGGCCTGGTGGGCGAAGCCTTCGGCTGGCGCGTGATGTATCAGCTGGCTGCCGTCAGCATCGCCTTTATCGGGGTAGTAATGTGGGCCGTGTTACCGCGTTTTGCGATTCACTCCACGCTCAGTTACCCAGCCCTGATGCGCTCAATGGAACACCTGTGGCGTCGCTATCCGGCCCTGCGCCGTGCAGCACTGGCTCAGGGTTTTCTGTCCATTTCATTTAGCGCGTTCTGGTCAACGCTGGCAGTGATGCTGTTGGAACGGTATCACCTCGGTAGCGCAGTCGCAGGTGGATTTGGTGTCGCTGGAGCCGCAGGCGCGCTTGCCGCCCCGCTGGCAGGAAATCTTGCAGATAAACTCGGTGCAGGCAAAGTCACCCAACTCGGTGCTGCGCTGGTGACCGTGTCGTTTGCACTGATGTTCCTGATGCCCGCAGTAGGCACCCACGGGCAGCTCGTTCTGATTGCGATATCAGCCGTCGGTTTTGATCTCGGATTGCAGTCAAGCCTGGTCGCCCATCAAAATCTGGTCTATAGCCTCGAGCCACAGGCTCGTGGGCGACTTAATGCGCTACTGTTTACCGTGGTCTTTATTGGGATGGCACTCGGTTCGGCGCTGGGGAGCAAAGTGTACGCCGTGGCAGGCTGGCAAGGCGTCGTGGCCCTGGCTACTGTCTGTGGGGCAATAGCACTCATTATTCGCCTGATAGAAAATGCCCGAGTGATGGCTATGCAAGTACAAAATCTTTAAAAAAAAGCCCAATCCGGAATCTCCGGGTTGGGCAGACAAAACATATCCAGTTTCAAGACATGTTTTAAGAGGCTAAAATTGTTACTTGTTAAGCTGGAACAGAGACATTCCCTGCATATCGCTGAATGCTTTATAGGATGCCTGAAGCGCCGCTTGCTGCATGGTGTAAGACGAAATCGCCGAGTTCCAGTCAACATCAACCAGGTCGCTCATCTGCTGAGTTTGGCCCAGCGCACGGTCATCACCCAACGCATCCAGCTTATCGAGTTCATTCAGTTTGGTGCCCAGATCGGCGCGCACGGTCAGCACGTTATCCAGCGAGTTGCTTAACCCACGGTTGGCTTTATCAATGCTTGCCACCAGAGCATCTGTTTTCGCCTGATCGCCAGCAACCGGCGTATTCAGTGCCGCAATAGCGGTATCCAGAATTTTGAACAGATTGGTTTCCTGCGTACTTCCGGCAGGCTCTGGTTTTGCGTTGCTGGTAAATTTATCAAACACATCGGAACCGGTATGGCTAATCTGCATATCACGTGCAGAATCGACCTGCTGAGTGATAGCTGTGTTGCCGCCTTTATAGGTACCGTCTGTCTGATCAAATGGCGCTGTGTCGGTTTTAAAACCCGCAAAGATATAACGGCCATTACCATCCGTGCTGTTCGCCAGGTTTACCAGCTGGTCGCGGATACCCTGCAGATCGGTTGCTACCGATGCTCGGTCGGTATCACTCAATGAACCGTTGTTGGCATAAACGATTTTATCCTGAGCAGACTGGATCGCGGTCGTCACCTGACTTAACACGCTCTCCTCCAGAGATACTTTCTGCGTCGCAAAAGTTCGCGCCAGTGCATACTGGCTATTCTGCGACTGCGCCTGCGACAGCACCACCGCCTGTGACGCCGCAATCGGGTCGTCCGACGGACGGTTAACCCGTTTGCCCGTCGTCATTTGTTCGCCATAACCCAGCCATTTGCTTTGGGAATCCGTGATCCCGCGCATATTTTGCTGGTACATCATTTGGGTACTAATACGCATCGTTGACCTCGGCCTTAGCGAATATTAATTAACGCATCAAAGAGCGTGCTGGCTGTTTGCAGCACCTGCGCATTCGCGAGGTAATACTGCTGGAAGCGTTGCAGGTTGCCGTACTCTTCGTCGAGGTTAACCCCGGAGATAGACTGCTGCTGATTGCTCAACTGCGTCACTACGTTATTTTTGGTTGCAGCACTGGTTTTCAGTGAAGAGGTGGTGCTACCAACGGTGCTGACCAGCGACGCATAGGCATCGTTAAAGCTTTTATTACCGCCAACCACTTTGCTGGTTTGCAGCGCAAGCAGTGCTTTACCGTTGAGGTTATCACTCTCACCGCCGGTCGCAGAACCTGCCATTGCCAGTTTTGACTCATCGCTAATGGCGAGATCCATATTGACGATAGAGTCCACAACCGGTTTTACCGTGAAGCTGTCTTTGGTTGCCGCAGAGCCGCTGACGTTGACGGTTATGCCATCGAAGGTCATATTCCCGCTGCCGTCTGGCGTCGCCGTGAATGACGTTTTGTCAGAAGTACGGGTGACGGTCCAGTCGGTACCGTTAAATTCGAGCTTGTAATCCGTCGCCTGAACTTTAGTGCTGTCTGCAACGGATGCGGTCATCGTCGCACCCGGTACGCTATTTTTGCTGTTACCAATGACGGCCGGAGAGCCGATATCAAAGAACTTGCCGCCCGCATCTCCGTTAGCATCAAACCCTTTAGCATGCTGTTGGTTCATCGCATCCGCAAAAGAGAGTGCCAGTTGGTTAAGCGTATTACGTGCTTTATCCAGATCTTCCGAGCGGAACGTTAACAGACCGCCCAATGAGCCGGTGTTCAGCACCTTCTCGGGAATCTCGATATTACCCGCTACAGAATCGACAAACGCCACGGTCGTACGTGCTGGGTCAGCACTCGATGGAACAGCCGCGAGCTGGTTCGCCGTGCTGCCCTGCACCAGGTTGTAACCATTACCGAATGAGACGTTGTAAGTCCCGCCGTCCTGAACAGCAACTTCCACGCCTACAATCTGATTCAGTTCGCTCACCAGCTGATCGCGCTGATCGAGCAAATTGTTAGGAGAAGCGCCAGCCCCGACGCCGGTCAGACGTGAAATCTGATCGTTCAGATTAGCAATCTGTTTGGCATAGTTGTTGATCTGATCGACGCTGGTCGAGATAGCGGTATTCACCTGCTTATCCTGGTCGCGCAGATACTGGTCGGTAGTCTTGAACTGATTCACCAAACCGTCAGCCTTACCGAGTACGGTCTGACGCGCGGCCGGATCTTCGGCGTTGCTGACCAGCGTTTGCAGGCTGGTAAAGAAGCCTTGCAACGTTGTGGAAAGGGAATTGGTGGTATCAGACAGCACGTCGTCAATTTTCGACATCTGCTGATAACGCGTGGTCAGGCCGCTGCTCTGGGTCTGTGCCGCACGCAGCTGGTTAGTGATGAACGAATCATACTCACGCTGCACGCCGGAAACGTAAACACCATTACCCACCCAGCCGCCGCCGGTCAACGTACTGTTCGATGCACCCAGCACCGTGGTCTGGCGGGTATACCCGGCCACGTTATAACTGGAAATGTTGTTACTCACAGTATTCAGTGCCGACTGTGCCGCACTGAGGCCACTCATGGCGCTGTTAATCAAACTGGACATTGAGGTTCCTTGTAAACTTTCAGACACGAGTCCTGATAAGGATTATCGACACCGCTCGCGCAAACTTGAGGCTTTAGAACAGATTTTCGAGATCGGTGCTGTAGGCTTTACTGACTTTCTCGCCCATCGCTTTAAGCTGCTGAATCATACCGGTCAGTTTGCGGGCATATTGTGGGTCGGTCGCATACCCTGCATTCTGCAATGCCTGTGCACCCTGCTCCGCCGTCGCAGCCTGAGTGACCGCTGCGTAGCGCGGATTTCGACTCAGCAGCCCGACATAATCAGACAAGGCTTCAAGATAAGAGCTGTAAACGCGGAATTTGGCTTTAACCTTCACCGCCGCGCCGTTTTCAAATTCGGTGGTGGTGATTTCCGTGGTCGGCCCTTTCCAGCCTGACGACGCCTTCACGCCAAAAATGTTAAAGCTAGGTTCCCCGTTTTCACGGCGAATCTGGCGCTGGCCCCAGCCGGACTCCAGCGCAGCCTGCGCCAGAATCAGGTGGTGCGGCACCCCGCTCTGCTCGCTGGCGAGACGCGCCGGGAGCGAAAGTTGAGCGAGGAAGTCTTTGCTGTCGCCCGACAGCGGTTCATCGCTGTTGGACGTCGTTTTGGGCATCGCTTTACGCACCATCTGCGTCAGCGCCTGGTTCTGATAGCTGGTCACCGTTTCAAGGTCAAACTTCATCGGCACCTGCTGCGGCTGTTCTTCTGGCTGAACACCTTGCGCCGCCTGCATCTGATTGACGATCATATCGGCGAGGCCAAGTCCCTTACCTGATGTCATCTGCTGGGCAATCTGCTGGTCATACATGCTGGTGTAGAGTCGCGTCGAATCGCTGCTGAACATACCGTCTTTCGGCAGCGCTTCACGCATGCTTTTCAGCATCATCTGCACAAACATCCCTTCCACCTGACGGGCGACCGGGCGGAGGTTCGCCGCCGGATCGGTGCCTGCTTTGGTTTTCAGTTCATTGAGCGACTGGGCATCCCAGGCCGCACTTGCCATCAGTTTGCTATAGCCCAGCATTAGATGATTTCCAGTTTGGCGCGCAGACATCCTGCACTTTGCATCGATTGCAGAATCGACATCAGATCCATCGGCGTCGCACCCAGCGCGTTCAGCGCGCGGACCACGTTGTTCAGGTTGGCGCTGGAGCGCACGCTTTGCAGCGAGCCGCCACTCTGACGAAGGTCAATCTGCGTTTGCGGCGTGACAACCGTCTGACCGCCACCAAATGGCGTATCTGGCTGGCTGACGTTCGCCGAACGGCTGACGCTGATGGACAAGTTGCCCTGCGCTACCGCACAGCTATCCAGCGTGACTTCGCGGTTCATGACCACCGAACCGGTACGCGAGTTGATGATCACCTTGGCATCCTGAAGCGGGACGTTGACTTCCATATTCTGGATATCGGCCAACATGCGCACCTGGTTGCTGCTACCGGAAGACGTGCGGATCTGCACGGTGCGGGCATCCAGCGCCGTGGCGCTACCAAAACCACGGCTGCGGTTGATGGTGTCGGCAATCTGCTGCGCCATCGTGAAGTCTTCATTATTCAGCTGCAGATTGATGGTATTCCCGGCGCCAAACTGCGTCGGCAGTTCACGCTCGATAATCGCCCCGTTGGTAATACGCCCGCCATTCAGCTGGTTCACCTGCACGCTGCTCCCGCCCGCCGATGCACCCGCACCGCCGACCAGAATGTTACCCTGCGCGAGCGCATACACCTGGCTATCGACCCCTTTCAGCGGGGTCATCAGCAACGTACCGCCGCGCAGACTTTTGGCGTTACCCATCGAAGAAACGACGACGTCGATGGTCTGTCCCTGGCGCGCAAAGGCCGGGTAGGATGCGGTAATCATTACCGCTGCCACGTTTTTCAGCTGCATGTTGGTGCCCGTCGGGACGGTGATCCCGAGCTGGGACAGCATGTTGTTCAAGCTCTGAGTGGTAAATGGCGTCTGGGTGGTCTGGTCGCCTGTACCGTCCAGGCCGACCACCAGGCCGTAGCCAATCAATGAGTTTTCACGTACGCCCTGTACACTGGTGAGATCGCGAATTCGGTCAGCCTGGGCGACAGTTGTCACCAGCACCAACACCATCGCGAAGAGGGATTTAAACATAGGTCACCTCGCTTACATCGGCGATAAATTAAGGAAGAAGCGTTGCAGCCAGCCCATATTCTGCGCTTCGTTGATGTAGCCGTTACCGACGTACTCAATGCGCGCATCCGCCACCTGGGTAGACGGTACGGTGTTGGTGCCACTGATGGTGCGCGGGTTAACCACACCGGAGAAGCGAATGAATTCAGTGCCCTGGTTAATGGCGATCTGTTTTTCACCCACGACGTGTAAATTGCCGTTAACCAGAACCTGGTCAACTGTAACCGTCAGCGTGCCGCTGAAGGTGTTGCTGGCGTTGGCGCCGCCTTTACCGTTAAAGCTGTTGCCGCCAGAGGCATCCACATCAGCTCTCGCATTGCCGAACAAGCCCTGCAGATAGCGCGGAACGGTATCAAAGCCAAAGTTGGTTTTTCCATCGCGGCTGGCATTCGCCGAGGAGCTTTTGCTCGCACTGACGTTTTCCTGCAGCGCAATGGTCAGTGTATCGCCGACGTTGCGCGGTCGACGGTCTTCAAACAGCGGCTGATAACCGTAGTTAATCGGCTGCGCAGACTGGAAAATGGAGCCGTTCACCACCGGCGTCGGACCGGGAACGGGTTGGGCGGTAGTCGCACCCTGAACCAAAGGTTTTGACGGGATCAAGGCGCAACCGCTCAGGGTAACGGCCAGGACAGTCAGAATTGGATAACGAAACGCCGCGTTTTTTTGCATTGCCTTCATCTTCGAAAACAGGGAGCCGGTGCGGATTACCGCACCGGACACACCTTAGAGTTGCGTCAGTTTTTGCAGCATCTGGTCGGTCGTCGACACTGCTTTACTGTTAATTTCATACGCACGCTGAACCTGGATCATGTTGACCAACTCTTCCGCCACGTTGACGTTAGAAGTTTCGACATAGCCCTGATACAGCAGCCCTGAACCATTCAGGCCCGGCGTACTTTCATTCGGCGCACCGGAAGACTGAGTTTCGGTGTAGAGGTTCTCACCAATGCTTTCCAGACCGGTATCGTTCATGAAGGTCGTCAGGTTAAGCTGCCCAACCTGAACAGGCGCGGCCTGCCCTTGCTGCGTCACGCTCACCACACCATCACGCCCGATAGTGATGCTCAGGGAGTTCGCCGGAATGGTGATCGCAGGCTGAACCTGAAAACCACCGGCTGTCACCAGCTGGCCATTCTGATCAACCTGGAAAGAGCCGTCACGGGTATAAGCTGAGGTTCCGTCAGGTAACTGCACCTGGAAGAAACCCTGGCCTTTGATCGCCACGTCTTTGCTGTTGTTGGTCTGAGACAGGTTGCCCTGGCTGTGCAGACGTTCGGTCGCCACCGGACGCACACCGGTACCAATTTGCAGCCCTGACGGCAGGGTGGTCTGCTCGGACGACTGCGCGCCCGGCTGGCGGATGGTTTGATAAAGCAAATCTTCGAACACGGCACGCTGACGCTTAAAACCATTGGTGCTGACGTTCGCCAGGTTGTTGGCGATGACATCCATATTGGTTTGCTGCGCGTCGAGACCGGTTTTCGCGATCCATAAAGAGCTGATCATAGGAAATCCTGTTAAGTCATAGACAGCAGTTGGTTAGCACGGCCGGCGTTTTCATCCACGCTGGTGATAACCTTCATTTGCATTTCGAAACGGCGGGCGCTGGCAATCATATCGGTCATCGCGGAAACCGGTTTGACGTTGCTGCCTTCCAGCACGCCGGACATCACGCGAATGCTCGGGTCGGCCTGCAGGGTTGGGCCACGCGTGGCCTGTGCTGCCTGGCTCAGACGGAACATCCCGTCGTCGCCGCGCGTCACTTCATTGCCTTCGGCTTTCACCAGCTTCAGTTTTCCAACCGGGGCGATGGTGTTGGCCGGATCGCCCGGATTCAGCGCCGAAATGGTCCCGTCCGCTGCGATAGTGATTTCCGAACCTTCCGGCACGGTCAGCGGGCCTGCTTCGCCAATCACCGGATGGCCCTGAATGGTCATCTGGCCGGTGGCATCAACCTGGATATTACCGTTGCGGGTATAGCCTTCGGAGCCATCCGCCGTTTGCACCGCCAGCCAACCGTCCTGCTGGAGTGCAACGTCCAGCGGGCGCGAGGTGTAATCCATCTGGCCCGGCGTCATATCGGCACCCGGCGTTGAGGCGATAACCAGCGTACGCGTCGGCAACGACAGCCCTTCGACCGGCACGGCACGCAGCGCATTCAACTGTGCACGAAAGCCCGGCGTTGAAGCATTCGCCAGGTTGCTGGCGGTCACAGCCTGCTGATTCATCGTCTGGCTGGCTGCGCCCATCGCCGTATATATTGCGTGATCCATGACATCATCCCGTTAGACGATTAACGCAGGTTGACCAGCGTGTTGAGGATCTGATCCTGGGTTTTGATGGTCTGCGCGTTCGACTGATAGTTACGCTGCGCGACAATCATGTTCACCAGTTCTTTACTCAGATCGACGTTGGACGCTTCCAGCGCGCCGTTGGTCAGCGTGCCGAAGTTACCGGAACCGGCAGTGCCGAGCAGTGCAACACCAGAGGACTGAGTGGAAGACCAGACGTTATCACCTTCGGATTTCAGACCTTCGTTGTTGGCGAAGTTCGCCAGCACGATCTGGCCCAGAACCTGAGTCTGTTCGTTGGAGTAGTTACCCACAACGGTGCCGTCGTCGTTGATCTGGTAGCTCACCAGGTCGCCCGGCTTGTAGCCGTTCTGGTTGGTCGCCACGATGTTGTTCGCGCCGGTGTTCTGCTGCATGGAGTTGGTAAAACTCATCGCGAAGGTCGCAGGCGTTGCACCAGGCATGGTTGCAGTGGTGATATTGACCTGGCCACCGCCGGTCAGAACGCCGCTGGCGTTAAAGGTCAGTGTGGTCGCCAGTGCAGGAGTGCTACCCGCTACGCTGCCGTCCTGGGAGTAGACCTTCCAGCTGTTCGCTGCGGTGTCTTTGACGTAGAACAGGTTCATGTTGTGCGCATTACCCTGGCTGTCGAAGACGGTGACGGTCCCTTTTTTGTTGTAGGAATCCGAGTTCGTCGGGTCGAAAGGCGTCACGGTAGGTACGGTATCGGTGGAGTTCAGGTTGATCTGCTGAGACGCTGTGGTGGTGGACTTCGCCGCCATCAGCGTGTTTGGAATCGAGATCGCCTGCGGGTTCGCACCGGTCTGAACGGATGGCGGTGTACCAGCAACCGGGTAGCCGGTCAGCTGCAGGCCCTGCATGTTCACCAGGTTGCGGTTTTCGTCGAGTTTGAACTGACCGTTACGGCTGTAAAACACAGACCCGTTTTCATCAACCATACGGAAGAAACCGTTCTGGCTGATAGCCACATCCAGCCCACGGCCAGTGTTAGTGGTGGTGCCGTCGGTAAAGTCCTGGGTGATACCCGCAACTTTAACGCCCAGACCCACTTTAGAACCGGCAAACATGTCCGCGAAAGACGCAGTACCGGATTTGAAACCATAGGTCGCGGAGTTGGCGATGTTGTTGCCAATGACGTCCAGGTTGGTGGCCGCAGCATTCAGGCCGCTGACCGCTTGAGAAAAGGCCATGACTTACTCCTGATAAGTGTTAAGGCTTAAATAATCTGCCGAACTTCGTCGAGTGTGGTGGTACCAGAAGTACCCAAATCCAGTTTGTTGCCATCAGAGCCACGAATTACACCCTGCACCAGGGCGAATTGCAGTGGCTGAGCCACCAGCTGAGTCGTCCCGTTGCTGGCGGAAATCGCCACTTTGTAAGAACCGTTCGGCGCCGTTGTGCCGTCGGTCAGGCTGCCATCCCAGGTAAAGGTATGCACACCCGCTTTCAGGTCACCAATGTCGATCGTACGCACCACAACACCGTCTTTGTTGGTGATGGTGGCGGTCACTTTGTCGGCCGGTTGCTGCAACTCAACGCCAAATGGCGTGGTCGTGGTGGTGCTGGTTCCGTCGGTGGTGCTGGTGCCTGCAAGGATAGTTGTGCCTGGGATCATCACGCCGTGACCGATCAGGTTGGCCGCCTGCAGAGACTGACTGTTGTCAATTTGACCGGAGACAGAGCCCAGAGTGGTATTGAGTTTTTCAATGCCGCTAACGGTACTGATCTGCGCAAGCTGCGTGGTCAGTTCGTTGTTCTGCATCGGGTTCGTCGGGTCCTGGTTTTTCAACTGCGCAACCAGTAACGTCAAAAAGCTGCCCTGTAAATCGGCAGCGCTGTTACCGGTCAGCGAGCTGGAGCCCGTAGACGTACTGGTGCTTTGGACGCCGGAGTTGGTCGGGTCATTCACATTGACGGCGATGGACATTCGTGTCTCCTTTACTGGCCGAGAGTGAGCGTTTTGAGCATCATGCTCTTCACGGTATTGAGCACTTCAACGTTCGCCTGGTAGCTGCGTGACGCTGACATGGTGTTCACCATTTCGCCGACCACATCGACGTTGGGCATTTTGACGTAGCCGTTGGCATCCGCCAGCGGATTGCCTGGCTCAAACACCAGTTTGTCCGGTGCCTGGCTTTCAACCACATCGGCGACTTTCACGCCGCCGGTTGCCGCGCCCGGCGCAGCATCGACCTGGAAGACAACCTGTTTGGCACGATAGGGCTGGCCGTCCGGTCCGGTCACGCTGTCGGCGTTCGCCAGGTTACTGGCGGCCACGTTAAGACGTTGAGACTGAGCGGTCAGCGCTGAACCCGCGATATCAAAAATATTCAGTAAGGCCATAAATTAGTTGCCCCCCTGCAGGACGGTCTTCATGCCATTAATCTGTCCACCGAGCACGGTTAGCCCCATTTGATACTTCAGGCTGTTATCGGCAAACTGGGTGCGCTCCCGGTCCATATCGACGGTGTTACCGTCCAGAGATGGCTGGTCGGGGATGCGGTAAAGTAAATCGGTGGAAGGCGCAGTCATCGCCTGAGCGGGAATATGGCGTGCAGACGTCAGCGCAAGGGCAACACCCGTACCCTCAGCCCGGCCACGTTCCATGACTTTTTTAAGCTCACTGGAAAAATCAATATCGCGCGCCTGAAACCCCGGGGTATCGGCATTCGCGATATTGGCGGCCAGGATCTCCTGCCGCTGGGCGCGCAAATTGAGCGCTTCCTGTTGAAAACGTAACGCGGCGTCGAGTTTATCGAGCATGTCTCCTCCGCTGATGGCGAAATTTCAGCATGTAGCTTAAATCTCAACCCGTACGCCTTATCGACGGAATAAACGCAAAATGCGTCGCTATTTGTTGCGTTGATGAGAAACCCTAAAGGGTAGAATCCTGTTAAATCCAGGAACCACGGGAATTTGAGATGCTGACGTTCAAAAGTGGCCTTGCCGCAACCCTACTGCTGTTAAGCCCCCTGTCACAGGCAGCGGATCTTAATGCTCAGCTGACGGCATTTTTTGCCGAGCGACTGGCCGGGTTTAGCGATGAGGTCTCGGTTAACGTCCGTACGCAACCCAACCTTCTGCCGTCCTGCGAGCAACCTTCGTTCAGTGTCAGTGGCAGCACAAAGCTGTGGGGCAACGTGAACGTGCTCGCACGCTGCAATAACGAAAAACGGTTTTTACAGGTGACGGTACAGGCGACCGGAAATTACGTTGTCGCCGCCCAATCAATCGCCCGTGGCAGCGTGTTACAGCCAGGCAATGTCGAATTAAAACGTGGCCGTCTGGATCAGCTTCCGCCACGCACAATGCTGGATATTAATCAGGCGCAGGACTCCGTGAGTCTGCGCGATTTAGCGCCGGGACAAGCCATACAGCTCTCGATGCTGCGTCAGGCATGGCGCATTAAAGCCGGACAGCGCGTGATGGTGGTGGCGAACGGAGATGGCTTTAGCGTCAATAGCGAGGGCCAGGCGCTGAACAACGCTGCCGTCGCCCAAAACGCACGCGTAAGGATGTCTTCAGGTCAGGTGGTAAGCGGAACCGTCGGTTCTGATGGGAATATTCTGATTAACCTATAATCTTTTTAAAGATTTCGCGGCGGCTGCCGATAAATAATCAACAAATGAAGATGTCAGGCGCCAACGCCGCGAACCTCTATGAGGACAACACAATGAGCATTGATCGTACATCGCCCCTGAAGCCGGTTAGCACTGTACAACCTCGCGAAACGAACGACACGCCAGCCCTTAAAGCGCGTCTGGAAAAATCGTCCACGGCCAACAGTACCAGCGTCACCTTAAGTGATGCGCAGTCCAAACTGATGCAGCCGGGCACCAACGATATCAATATGGAACGCGTCGAAGCGCTGAAAACGGCGATTCGTAACGGTGAACTGAAAATGGACACCAGCAAAATTGCTGATGCGCTGATTCAGGAAACACAGAACTTCCTTCAGAGTAAATAACCGCATGAGTCGACTGTCAGAAATATTGGATCAAATGACGGTAGTCCTGAACGATCTGAAGACGGTGATGGATGCCGAGCAACACCAGCTCTCTGCAGGTCATATTAGCGGCAGCGCCCTGCAGCGCATTACTGAAGATAAAAGCTCGCTACTGGCAACTCTGGATTATCTGGAGCAGCAGCGTCGCGCGGAGCAAGACCCCCGACGGAGTGCCAATGATGATATCGTTGAGCGCTGGCAGACCATTACCGAAAAAACGCAGCACCTTCGCGATCTCAACCAGCACAACGGCTGGCTGTTAGAAGGACAAATTGAACGCAATCAGCAGGCGCTTGAGGTGTTGAAACCTCATCAGGAGCCGGGTTTGTATGGCGCAAATGGCCAGACATCCAGTTCGCGCGGCGGCGGGAAGAAGATTTCGATTTAATCGCCAGAGCGATTAAGCAGGGAACGGGGAGCACCATCAGGTGACTCCCCTTTAGTCGTTTATGCCGTGCGGCGAGCGAACTCTTTCACCTTAAAGCCCAGAACCGCCAACGTCGCGAAATAGGCCACAATCCCGACCACAACCACCGCCATCAGGCGCAGAATACGATACGGCATGGTGCCGAGGGACCATTCTGGCATCACGTACATCATGCCCACCAGCGCCGCTGCCATCACCACAACCGCCACCAGCAGACGAATCAGGAAGCTCAACCAGCCAGGCTGCGGAGTGAAAATTTTCTGTTTGCGCAGCTGCCAGTACAGCAGTCCGGCATTCAGACACGCCCCCAGACCAATCGACAGCGACAGACCGGCATGTTTCAGCGGTCCAATAAACGCGAGGTTCATCAGCTGAGTCATCACCAGAGTGACAATCGCAATTTTGACCGGCGTTTTAATGTCCTGACGCGAATAGAAGCCTGGCGCCAGCACTTTCACCACAATCAATCCCATCAAGCCGACGGAGTACGCCACCAGCGCACGCTGGGTCATCAGGGCATCAAAGGCGCTGAATTTACCGTACTGGAATAAAGACACGGTTAACGGTTTCGCCAGAATCCCCAACGCCACCGCACTAGGCAACGCCAGCAGGAAGCACAAACGCAAACCCCAGTCCATCAGACGGCAGTATTCATCGTGATTACCGCTGGCAAAGCTGCGCGACAGCGACGGTAGCAGAATAGTCCCCAGCGCCACGCCCAGCACGCCGGACGGGAACTCCATCAGACGGTCGGCGTAGTACATCCACGACACCGAACCGGAGACCAGGAAGGAGGCAAAAATGGTGTTAATAATGAGGGAAATTTGGCTGACGGAAACACCCAAAATCGCCGGGCCCATCTGCTTGATCACGCGCATCGCGCCCGCATCGCGGAAGTTAATGCGCGGCAGCACCAGCATGCCGATCTTCTTCAGATGCGGAAGCTGATACGCCAGCTGCAACACGCCACCAACGGTGACCGCCCACGCCAGTGCCAGCACCGGTGGGTTAAAATGCGGCGCGGCAAACAGGGCAAAACCGATCATGCTGACGTTTAAAAACGTCGGCGCAAATGCCGGAACGGAGAAGCGGTTCCAGGTATTGAGGATTGCACCCACCAGCGAGGCCAGCGAAATCAACAGGATATAAGGAAAGGTAATGCGCAGCAGCTGCGTGGTCAGCGTGAATTTCTCCGCCGTATTGGCAAAGCCCGGCGCGGTCACCATGATCACCCACGGCGCGGCCAGCATCCCGACAACCGTCACTACCGCCAGCGCCAGCGTAAGCAGGCCCGCAACGTACGAGACAAACACCCGCGTCGCGTCTTCGCCTTGCTTGCTTTTGTATTCCGCCAGAATTGGCACAAAGGCCTGCGAGAATGCCCCTTCAGCAAAGATGCGGCGCAGCAAGTTAGGCAATTTGAACGCCACGAAAAAGGCGTCAGTGGCCAATCCCGCGCCAAATACCCTGGCGACAATTGCGTCGCGCGCAAAACCGAGCACGCGAGAAAACATGGTCATCGAGCTGACTGCGGCCAGCGATTTTAATAAGTTCATTAACGTGAATTTCCACAACCACACGGCAAAACGCCTGCAATGCAGGCGTGAAAAGAGGCGCTTAGTCTACCCGTATTTAAGCGAATTACTATCCGCAGATGTTACAGGGATTAAACTGTTTTCACTCGCTCATCGCCTCGCGCCAGAGCTTTTCGATGATGCGCTGCGCCAGAATAGCCTGCTCGCCCGATGTTTCAGGAACTGTCTGATTTTGCACGCACTCGATAAAGTGACGCGCACATCCGGCAAAGCCGCGCTGCTCGAGCGTACTCTGCCAGCCTGGGATAGGACGGGTCACCACCCCGCTCCCTTTCTCCTCACGCCATTCGCGCATATCTGTCACGTCGAAAAGCGCGCCATCGGTCACGGCCTGTACCGATTCACGCTGGCTTCCTGCACGGCGGTGCATACTGGTTGTCAGCTGAATATTGTCCACCGAGAAATGATGTTCGGCATAGACCATTTCGCCCTGATCGTTGGTTTGCAGCGTACCGCTTTTCAGCTGTGCATGGCCATTGGTCAGCCACAGCGCGGTATCCACCACGTGAAGATAATCGTCCAGCAGCGTGAAGCGCAGATCGTTTGGACCAATGCTGTCAGCGCGATGTTTATCCATTCGCAGCGACGCCGCCGTGTCAAGTCGAGTTTTGAGATCCTGATAGAGCGGAGCAAAGCGGCGATTAAACCCGACCATTAGCGTCAGGTTTTTGCGAGCGGCCAGTTCAATCAGACGCTCGGCATCCTGCACATTTTCCGCCAGCGGTTTGTCGACACAAACATGAACACCGGCATTCAGGAGCGCCGTCACGACCTGATAGTGGGTCGACGTTGAGGTATGGACAAATACCGCATCGCATTCTCGCGCCAGGTCGAGAAGCGACGTTGCATACGGCATTCGCCAGGTTTCACAGATTTGCAGCGCTTTTGCGCGCGTCGGCGACCATGCGCCCACCAGCGTCCAGTCCGTTGCGGCACTGAGTACCGGCAGCCAGGCCTTTTGCGCGATCCCGCCGAGACCGACCACGCCAATGCGTAATTTTGTCACTGTTAATCTCCCAGATGTGCCAGTAGAGAATCCAGACGTTGCTTCAGCTCAGCCACTTCGTTTTCCAGTGTTTCGACGCGCGTAGTCAGCGATTCGTCATCCGCAGGCGCGATCGCTTCTACGACGTTAATCAGCGTTTGTACATTCCCGCTAAACAAGTGCATAAAGCGGCTTTCGCGTTTGCCCGGCTCACGCGCCAGACGCAGGACGAACGGGCCATCTTCACGGGTCGCGAGATTTTCCAGCGTTTGCTCCACTTCCTGCATATCGCTGAACTCATGCATTCTTCCTGCGCGGGATCGTAATTCACCCGGCGTTTGCGCCCCACGCAATAACAAGGTGGTGATCACCGCCACTTCGGCACTGCTCAGTTTTAGATCGCCAAACTCGGAATTACAAAAACGCTGCTCATATTTGGTGACGCGATTACCAAACCCACTCACGGTGCGCAGGTAGTGGCGTTTGACCAATTCATCCAGTTGCTCCTGCACCTCATGCTCGCTCAGGTTGAGCACCGGTTCACGGTTGGTTTTTTGGTTGCAGGCCATCGTTACCGCATTGACTGACAGCGGATATTGCTCTGGCGTGGTGACCTGTTTTTCCAGCAGGCAGCCAATGACGCGCGCTTCTGTGGCAGTTAACTGGTATTTCATCTTTTCTCCTTAACGACCTGCGGTCCATTCTTTGGTGGTTAACGCCGTCAGCACGTGGTCACGCCACTCGCCGTCGATCAACAGATACTCTTTCGCATAGCCTTCTTTCTCAAACCCGAGGCGCGCCAGCAGATCGCCGCTGCGCTGATTGTGCGGCATATAGTTGGCCATGATGCGATGAATGTGCTGCGAACGCTGCATATAGCGTATCGCGCTGGTCAGGGCTTCAAACATTAATCCCTGTCCCTGCCATTTCTGACCGATGGAATAGCCGAGGTAACAGGCGTGAAACGATCCGCGCACCACGTTGGAAAAATTGGCAATGCCGATAATTTCTTTCTCTTCCGGGTCCAGCAGGGCGAAATAAAAAGCGCTGCCCTGCTTGTGAAATTCGGCAATCATGCTCAGGCGAGCCTGCCAGCCAGAGGGATAACAGTGGCTTTCATCCCGAACGGGCTCCCAGGGCTTCAAAAACTGGCGATTCTCGGCGTAATAATCCGCCAGACGCCAGGCATCACGCTCATGCACCAGACGGACGACCAGTCTGTCTGTTGTCAGGCGCACTTTTGGCACATTACTGCGATAGCCAAACATCGATACCACTCCTTCCCGTCACTTCTGCTCTAGCTGTTAGCTTTACTATACCTGTGCCTGTGCTTTCTGTGAAAACAGTGACATATCCTTTTTTACTGATTTCACAAAATTCGATTAAAAAGCTGAATCAAACCACCCTTTTGATAAAAAAATATTGTCGCTGGATGGGTGGGAAAAAAGACGCTAACCCCGCAGAATATTAGCGTGCTCACCTTTATATACATCTAAGTCTTCAGGCTCCTTTTTGGAAAGCCCGAAAGATGAGATGTATTTCCCCTCTGGAGGGAAGATGTCCCGCGTATCACAGGCAAGGAGCCTGGGTAAATATTTCCTGCTCGTCGATAACATGCTGGTCGTGCTCGGCTTTTTTGTCGTGTTCCCGCTGATCTCCATTCGCTTTGTGGATCAAATGGGCTGGGCGGCATTAATGGTCGGCATTGCGCTGGGATTGCGTCAGTTTGTCCAGCAGGGGCTGGGGGTGTTTGGCGGTGCGATTGCCGACCGCTTTGGCGCAAAACCGATGATCGTTACCGGCATGCTGCTGCGTGCAGCAGGATTTGCCACTATGGGCATCGCTCACGATCCGTGGCTACTGTGGTTCTCCTGCTTCCTTTCCGGGATTGGCGGCACCCTGTTTGACCCGCCGCGCACCGCGCTGGTTGTCAAACTGATTCGCCCGCAGCATCGCGGTCGCTTTTTCTCTCTGCTGATGATGCAGGACAGCGCCGGTGCGGTGGTCGGTGCGCTGCTCGGCAGCTGGCTGCTGCAATACGACTTCCGCCTGGTGTGTGTCACCGGCGCGGTCCTGTTTATCCTGTGCGCTGGGTTTAACGCCTGGCTACTGCCGGCCTGGAAACTCTCGACGGTGAAAGCGCCGGTCCGCGAAGGGCTGGGTCGCGTGCTGGCGGATAAACGGTTTGTCACTTATGTGCTGACACTGACCGGGTATTACATGCTGGCAGTACAAGTCATGCTGATGCTGCCGATTATGGTCAACGACATCGCGGGATCACCTGCGGCGGTCAAATGGATGTACGCCATTGAAGCCTGCCTGTCGCTTACCCTGCTCTACCCTATCGCGCGCTGGAGTGAAAAACGTTTTCGTCTTGAGCATCGCCTGATGGCAGGCCTGTTACTGATGACTCTGAGCATGATGCCGATTGGTTTAGTCGGCACTCTGCAACAGCTGTTTATTCTGATTTGTACCTTTTACATTGGGTCGATCATTGCTGAACCGGCCCGTGAAACACTCAGCGCGGGCCTTGCCGATCCCCGCGCCCGTGGCAGTTACATGGGCTTTAGCCGTCTGGGTCTGGCCTTTGGCGGCGCGCTGGGATACGCCGGTGGCGGTTGGCTGTTTGATGCGGGCAAAGAATTAAATCAACCCGAGTTACCGTGGATGATGCTGGGCGTCGTGGGCTTTATTACGCTCATCGCCCTGTGGTGGCAGTTCAGCCCAAAACGCAGTACCAGCGGGATGCTGGAGCCGGGTGCATAAAGAAACACTTCGGGCGAAAGGTCCTCTTTCGCCCCTGATTATCAGGTTTTTCTGCTGGTATCTGCTATACCCGCCTGACATACTGAGGCGTCAGGACATACGCGCCGACATCATGTTGAGGAACCCCATGAAGAAGATTGTCATTGCTGCTGCTTTCGTTATCAGTGGCCTGCTGGTCGGTTGTAACCAGCTTACCCACTACAGCGTGAGTGAGCAGGAAATTAATCAGGCGCTGGAAAAACACAATAATTTTTCTAAGGATATCGGCGTACCTGGCGTTGCCGATGCCCATATCGTACTGAATCATCTCGTCAGCCAGATTGGGCGAGAAGAGCCAAACAAAGTCACCCTGTCAGGTGATGCCAAACTGGATATGAACTCTCTTTTCGGCAGCCAGAAAGCCAACATCAAACTGAAGCTGAAAGCGTTGCCGGTGTTCAACAAAGAAAAAGGCGCGATTTATCTGCAAGAGATGGAGATCGTGGACGCCGAAGTGACGCCGGAAAAAATGAAACCGGTGCTGCAAACGCTAATGCCGTATCTGAACCAGTCGCTGCGCAACTATTTTAATCAGCAGCCTGCGTATGTGCTGAGCGAAGACCGAAGCAAAGGCGAGGCCCTGGCGAAAAAATATGCCAAGGGCATCGAAGTGAAACCGGGTGAAATTATCATTCCGTTCACGGATTAACACTGAGGGCGCTAAGGCGCCCTTTTTTACACGCACATTTTACGGAAATGTGTGCAAACGAAAACGTTTCCGCATATGATTTGTGTCCGGCAAAAACAGCCATCCTTATGACTGATTCCTGATAAGCCGGAGCATATCAATGACTGCACATCCCCAGGTTCTGAAAATCCGCCGCCCTGACGACTGGCATATCCATCTGCGCGATGGTGACATGCTGAAAACCGTTGTCCCCTACACCAGCGAAATCTATGGCCGCGCGATTGTCATGCCTAACCTGGTTCCGCCAGTCACCACCGTTGATGCCGCGATCGCCTATCGCCAGCGCATCCTCGACGCTGTTCCTGCTGGCCACAATTTTACTCCGCTGATGACCTGCTATCTGACTGATTCCCTCGATCCGAACGAGGTGGAACGCGGCTTTAAAGAGGGCGTGTTTACCGCCGCCAAGCTCTATCCGGCCAATGCCACGACCAACTCCAGTCACGGCGTCACCAGCACAGACGCGATTATGCCGGTGCTGGAGCGCATGGAAAAACTGGGTATGCCGCTACTGATCCACGGCGAAGTCACGCATCCTGACATTGACATTTTTGATCGTGAAGCTCGCTTCATTGAGACCGTCATGGAGCCGCTGCACCAGCGTCTGCAAGGGCTGAAAGTGGTCTTTGAACACATCACGACCAAAGATGCGGCAGAGTACGTGCGCGACGGTAACGAATTGCTGGCCGCAACCATTACCCCACAGCATCTGATGTTCAACCGCAATCACATGCTGGTCGGCGGCGTGCGCCCGCACCTGTACTGCCTGCCAATCCTCAAGCGTAATATCCACCAGCAGGCGCTGCGTGAGCTGGTTGCCAGCGGTTTTACCCGTGCCTTCCTCGGGACCGACTCTGCGCCGCACGCACGTCATCGTAAAGAAGCCAGCTGTGGTTGTGCGGGCTGCTTCAACGCCCCAACGGCGCTGGCAAGCTACGCCACCGTATTTGAAGAGATGGGCGCGCTGGAACACTTCGAAGCCTTCTGTTCCCTCAATGGTCCACGCTTCTACGGTCTGCCGGTGAATGAAACCTTTATCGAACTGGAGCGTAAAGAGAGTCAGGTCGAAGAATCCATCGCTCTGACAGATGACACGCTGATCCCATTCCTGGCCGGTGAAACGGTGAACTGGACAGTTAAACGCTAATTTTTGTCGCCCCCTGTTGTATGTCTTATACAATGCCTGTATAAATAAACAGTACGTTACACAGGGGGCAATTATGCGTATTGAAGTGACTATCGCCAAAACAACCGTTTTGCCTGCTGGCGCGCTGGACGCGCTGGCCGGAGAATTATCCCGACGCATCAACGACACCTTCCCCGATCGCGAAGGAGCCGTCACCGTCCGTTACGCCACCGCCAATAATCTCTCCGTACTCGGTGGGGCAAAAGATGATAAAGATCGTATTAGCGAAATCCTGCAAGAAACGTGGGAAAGCGCCGACGACTGGTTCATCACAGATTAATTATTTCTCCCTCATTGTCATTTTTTGCCGGGTCGCCCCGGCTTTTTTTATCCTTTTTAAATAAGTTCAAATTAATTGCGTATCTTCTTAAAAAAACGTGAATAAGATGCCGGTTTATTGTTCAAACAATCCTAAAAAGCACAAAAATGTGTTGCTGCCTGTTTATTTTCCCCTGCAGATCCCTTATTTATTGATATACTGAAGTTGCTTCAGAAAAACACGCATTGAACCTCACAGTCGTTGTCTTATCACACGTATTACGGGGGTTATGATGGAAAAGAATAATGAAGTCATCCAGACCCATCCGCTTGTTGGATGGGATATCAGTACCGTAGACAGCTACGATGCACTGATGCTGCGTTTGCACTACCAGACCCCGAATCAGCCTAGCCGTGAAGAAGCGGAAGTTGGTCAGACACTGTGGCTGACCACAGATGTTGCACGCCAGTTTATTTCTATTTTAGAGGCAGGCATTGCCAAAATAGAGTCTGGCGACTACCAGGAAAATGAGTATCGTCGGCATTAATGTTATGCCCTACATTCACTCAACAGGCACCTTAACGGTGCCTCATTTATTTCTCCCTTGAATAAGCCTTTCATCTTATTTACTCTGCAACTTAAGTCCTGGTTTAAGAGATTCTCATGAAATACGACTTGATTATTTTAGGCAGCGGCTCCGTCGGTTCTGCTGCGGGTTATTACGCCACCAAAGCTGGCTTGAACGTCCTGATGATCGATGCCCACCTTCCTCCGCACGCAGAGGGCAGCCACCACGGCGACACCCGCCTTATTCGCCACGCCTATGGTGAAGGCGAGCGCTACGTTCCGCTGGTGCTTAGAGCACAAGCGCTATGGGACGAATTATCAGCCCTGAGCGAGGATAAGATTTTTGAGCGCACGGGTGTGGTGAATCTCGGCCCTGCGCATTCGGAATTTCTGGCAAACGTCGAACATAGCGCCCGTGAGTTCAATCTGGACGTTGAGCGCCTCGATGCGAGTGCCATCTCCCAACGCTGGCCAGAAATCACTGTCCCGGCAGATTACATCGGGCTGTTTGAAGCCAACTCCGGTGTGCTGCACTGCGAAACCGCGATCAAAACCTGGGTATCCCTCGCAGAACAATCAGGCTGTGCGCAGCTGTTTAACTGCCCGGTGACCGCCATTCATCATCATGACGACGGCGTGACCGTAGATACGCCGGAAGGCCCATACACGGCTTCTCGCCTGCTGGTGAGCGCCGGAACATGGGTCACGAAGCTGATGCCTGAGTTACCGATTCAGCCAGTGCGTAAAGTCTTCTCTTGGTTCCAGGCCGATGGCCGTTTCAGTACGCAGAACAAATTCCCGGCGTTTACGGGCGAACTGCCGAACGGCGATCAGTTCTACGGCTTCCCGTCCGAGAAAGATGCGCTCAAAATTGGCAAGCATAACGGCGGGCAAATCATCTCCTCACCGGAAGAGCGCAAACCGTTTGGTGATTTACCGGGCGATGGTTCTGAGGCTTTTAGCTTCTTACGTCATGTGCTGCCGGGTGTAGGTGGGCTGCTCTACGGTGCCGCCTGCACCTACGACAACACCCCAGATGAAGATTTCATCATCGACACGCTGCCAGGCCATAGCAACACGCTGCTGATCACCGGGCTGAGCGGCCACGGGTTCAAATTTGCCTCTGTGCTGGGTGAGATAGCCGCGCAGTTTGCTCAGGGAATCGCGCCACAGTTTGATCTGACGCCCTTCTCTCTCGCGCGTTTTGGCGGATAATCTTGTCTTCAGGCTCCGACGATTCGGAGCCTTTCTTTTTATATCGTCGGTAGCAGAAATGATGCGCAGGGTTTTTGATTATCTGGTTAATAATATACGCGAGCATTTAATGCTCTATATTTTATTATGGTCCGCACTGGCAATCATCGATGTTATTTATATTGTATTTTTCTGAAAAGATGCGCTGACGATAATTGACAATACTTTATATTAACTGAAACTACCGCAAATTATTTGATAACCAACACCCACTCCGCAAGCCAGTAAAGATGTCAAAAAACCCACTTCAACCACGAATACATTGAATCAAAATGCAAAGATACAATCAAAATAACTGAAATAGAAAAATGAATAATCCTAATACTTAAATATCATTTGCAATAATATTCTTCACAGGCCATGTTTACCCTTCAAATTAATTAGAGACGGTCATCTTTATGCAACTGCGTAATTCTTCTGCACGCTATGGATTAATATCCATGCTAATGCACTGGTTAATTGCCCTCGCGGTTTATGGCATGTTCGGCTTAGGTTTGTGGATGGTGACGCTGAGCTATTACGACGGCTGGTACCATCAGGCTCCTGAACTGCACAAAAGCATTGGCATCCTGCTGATGATGACTCTGGTCGTTCGACTCGTCTGGCGCCACTTTTCTCCGCCACCTCCGCCCTTGAAAAGCTACAGCAAAATGACGCGGATTAGCGCGGCGGGTGCGCACATCGCGCTCTATGGGGTCCTGTTTGCCATTTTTATCAGCGGCTATTTGATTTCCACCGCAGACGGCAAACCGATTAGCGTATTTGGTCTTTTTGACGTTCCGGCAACTCTCACGGACGCCGGCTCTCAGGCCGATCTGGCGGGCCAGGTGCATCTATGGCTTGCCTGGGGCGTCGTGATTTTATCTGTCCTTCACGGCCTTGCGGCCCTTAAACATCATTTCATCGATAAAGACGCCACGCTCAAGCGCATGCTGGGCCGATCGTCGGTTGACTCTGGAGTATAAAATGAAAAAACACCTGCTGGGTATCGCGTTAGGTTCTCTGGTATTTGCCACCGGCTCTGCCGTGGCGGCTGATTATAAAATTGATAAAGAGGGCCAACACGCCTTCGTTAATTTCCGTATTCAGCATCTGGGCTATAGCTGGCTGTATGGCACATTTAAAGATTTCGATGGCACCTTTAGCTTCGACGAGAAGAATCCCGCAGCGGACAAAGTGAATGTGACCATTAACACGACCAGCCTGGATACTAACCATGCCGAGCGCGATAAACACCTGCGCAGCGCAGATTTCCTCAATGTGGCGAAATTCCCGCAGGCGACATTCACCTCAACGGCAGTGAAAAAGGATGGTGAAGGGCTGGATATTACCGGCAACCTGACGCTGAATGGCGTGACCAAACCGGTTACACTCGACGCAAAACTCATTGGTCAGGGTGATGATCCGTGGGGCGGCAAGCGCGCTGGCTTCGAGGCCGCGGGTAAAATCCATCTGAAAGATTTTAACATTACCACCGATTTAGGTCCGGCATCGCAGGACGTTGAGTTGATTATTTCCGTGGAAGGCGTACAGCAGAAGTAGTGCAACACTATCCCGGCTGCGCGATGCAGCCGGGATATTACGGGTTATTCCGGATCAGGAATACCGAGTTTAGTGTTCAGACGACCGCGTGATTTATTGAAGATCTTATTGCCGTTTTCACGTCCTGCGCGACGGCGGCGCTGTTCCTCTTCAGGCAACACGCTCTCTTCGCTACACAGTTCGCTACAGCATCCTCTGAATTTCTCCGCACACCTCGGACACTGAATAAACAGCAGATGGCAGCCGTCATTTTTGCAGTTCGTATGGGTGTCACAAGGCGTTCCGCACTGATGGCAATGCGCGATGATGTCTTCAGAAATACGCTCGCCCATACGCTCGTCAAAGACAAAGTTCTTACCGATAAAGCGCACCGGTAAACCCTGCTCACGCGCACGACGGGCATACTCGATAATCCCGCCTTCAATATGCCAGACTTTGTTGAAACCGCTGTGTTTCATAAAGGCACTGGCTTTTTCACAGCGAATGCCGCCGGTGCAGTACATCACAATTTTTTTATCTTTGTGTTCCTGCATCATTTCGACGGCTTTCGGCAGCTGCTCGCGGAAGGTATCAGCCGGGATTTCCAGCGCGTTCTCGAAATGCCCCACTTCGTACTCGTAGTGGTTACGCATATCGATGAACACCGCATCCGGATCGTCCAGCATGGCGTTAACTTCAGCCGCTTTCAGATACTCGCCAACATCTGCGGCGTTGAACGAGGGATCGTCAATTCCATCCGCTACGATACGTTCCCGCACTTTCATGCGCAGCACCCAGAAGGATTTCCCGTCATCGTCCAGCGCGATATTCAGGCGCAGATTGTCGAATGCCGGGTGAAAACCATAAAGAAAATCGCGGAAAGCACTGACTTTACTTTCTGGCACGCTGATCTGGGCATTGATGCCTTCATGAGCCAGGTAAACGCGGCCAAACACGCTCAGCGCTTCGAAGGATTTATACAGTGCGTCGCGGGTTTCCTGCGGCTCAGGGATAGAAAAATATTTGTAGAATGAAATCGTTACACGCGCTTCGGTTTCAGCCAGCATGCGTGCTTTCAACGTCTCATTCGAAATGCGGTTGTGTAACACTGGCATGGTGTACGGTTCCTGCAATCGTTAAGAGAAAGAAAATCGGCGGCATCATATAGCATACAATGAGAATTTACATCCCCATATTTTGCGCTACATTTTCCTCATCCAAAAAATAATGTCGCAACAATTGCTGTAAAAGCGCTCATCTGGAACTCATTCGTTTTGGTTATGGTTTTAAAAAATGCGAGAATGATTGCATAAGGACGAAAAAGACAGGAAAGACATGACCCAATTACCCAAATTTTCTATGGAGCTGCTCCACCCGCGTTACTGGCCAATCTGGTCTGGCGTCGGCCTTTTATGGTTGCTGGTTCAACTGCCCTACCCGGTGATTTATCGTGTTGGATGCGGCCTCGGTCATATCGCTCAGCGCTACATGAAACGGCGCGTCAAAATTGCGAATCGAAATCTGGAACTTTCCTTTCCAGAAATGAGTGCGCAAGAGCGCCACCGCATGATCAGGAAAAATTTCGAATCCGTCGGTATGGGTTTGATGGAAACGGGAATGGCCTGGTTCTGGTCAGACAAACGTATGGCGCGCTGGTTCGAGGTGACCGGTACGGGCATGGAACCGGTGCATACACTGCAAGCGCAAAAAACCGGCGTGCTGCTGATTGGGATTCATTTTCTCACCCTCGAAATCGGGGCACGGATGTTCGGCATGCAAGCACCGGGAATCGGCGTGTATCGCCCGAACGATAATCCGGTCATCGACCTGCTACAAACCTGGGGCCGCATGCGTTCCAATAAGAGCATGATTGATCGTAAAGACCTTAAAGGAATGATCCGCGCGCTAAAAAACGGTGAAGTGATCTGGTACGCGCCGGACCACGACTATGGTAAGCAATCCAGCGTGTTCGTCCCCTTCTTTGGCGTCGAAAAAACGGCGACCACCACCGGAACCTGGATGCTGGCGAAGATGTCAAAAGCGGCTATCGTGCCCTTCGTTCCGCGTCGTAAACCCGACGGAAAAGGCTACGAGTTAATGATGCTTGAGCCGGAATGCACACCGCCGCTCGAAGATGCAGAAACCACGGCCAGATGGATGAATGGCATCGTGGAAAAATGCATCATGCTCGCCCCTGAGCAATATATGTGGCTGCATCGTCGTTTCAAAACACGCCCAGAAGGCGAACCCTCGCGCTATTAATCGCAATGCGGTCTTTCAGGCCGCATCCACTTTTAGCTTTAAAAGCCCTTCGCATTGCAGCAATCATCACTCAGGCGCATAATTAGCAGGCTTATTACCTTCTTTTTTTGCGTTACGGATTGCTATGTCGCCCTCAGATGCCCCCATAAACTGGAAGCGTAACCTCATTGTTGTCTGGCTTGGCTGTTTTCTGACCGGTGCCGGTTTTAGCCTGGTCATGCCCTTTCTGCCCCTGTACGTCGAACACCTCGGCGTGACTGGCCATAGCGCGCTGAACATGTGGTCTGGCCTGGTGTTCAGTATCACCTTCTTGTTTTCAGCCGTCGCGTCCCCCTTCTGGGGCGGGCTTGCCGATCGTAAGGGGCGCAAGATTATGCTCCTGCGTTCGGCCCTCGGCATGGCCATCATCATGGTGCTGATGGGGCTGGCGCAAAACATCTGGCAGTTTCTGATCCTGCGTGCCCTTTTGGGATTACTGGGTGGCTTTGTGCCTAACGCTAACGCGCTGATCGCCACACAAATCCCACGTCATAAAAGCGGCTGGGCACTAGGAACGTTATCGACTGGCGCAGTCAGCGGCGCACTGTTGGGCCCGCTTGCTGGCGGCCTGATGGCCGATAGCTACGGCCTGCGTCCGGTATTCTTCATTACCGCCAGCGTCCTTTTTGCCTGCTTCCTGCTGACGGCGTTCTTTATCCGGGAAAACTTCACTCCGGTGCCAAAGAAAGAGATGCTGCATGCCCGCGATGTTATCGGCTCGCTGAAAAATCCAAAACTGGTATTAAGCCTGTTTGTCACGACGATGATTATTCAGGTGGCGACCGGTTCTATCGCCCCAATACTGACACTGTACGTTCGCGAGTTAGCGGGTAACGTCAGCAATATCGCTTTTATCAGTGGGATGATTGCCTCGGTGCCTGGTGTCGCCGCGCTGCTCAGTGCCCCGCGTCTCGGGAAACTGGGCGATCGCATCGGCCCGGAAAAAATTCTGATTGCCGCACTGATTATCTCCGTCTTGCTTCTGATCCCCATGTCGTTCGTACAGACGCCGTGGCAACTGGGCGTATTGCGCTTCCTGCTCGGTGCTGCAGACGGGGCGCTACTCCCTGCGGTGCAAACGCTGCTGGTCTACAACTCCACAAACCAAATTGCCGGACGGATCTTCAGCTATAACCAGTCTTTCCGTGATATCGGCAACGTCACAGGGCCGCTGGTTGGGGCAGGGATCTCTGCCAGTTATGGTTTCCGCGCCGTGTTTATCGTCACGGCCCTCGTTGTGCTGTTTAACGCTATTTATTCTTGGTGGAGCCTTGCCCGCGCCTCGCAGCCCGCGCTTAATGCATCCTCCTGATAACTTATTGGCGCATTCATACTTGCAAAATCAGAGAATCAGCTATTATTTCCCTGAACACCACTGCGAATCACAGGGAGAAACCGATGACCATGTATGCCACGCTGGAAGAAGCTATTGACGCCGCTCGTGAAGAATTTCTCGCTGACAATTCTGGCGTCGAAGCCGAAGATGCGGATATTCAGCAACTCAATATCCAAAAATATGTCCTGCAGGATGGCGATATTATGTGGCAGGCCGAATTCTTCGCCGACGAGGGTGAAGAAGGAGAATGTCTGCCGGTGCTGAGCGGTGAAGCCGCTCAGGCGGTTTTCGATGGTGAGTATGAAGAGATCGAACTGCGCCAGGAGTGGCTTGAAGAAAACACCCTTCACGAATGGGACGAGGGTGAGTTTCAGCTTGAACCGCCGCTGGATACCGAAGAGGGGCAAACCGCAGCGGACGAGTGGGATGAGCGTTAATTCACGCTATTCATATGGGCCGTGCTGGGCATCGATGGGCAACAACAGCGTATCGAAGACCAGCGAAAATGGCAGATCGAGGATTGTCACGTAGCGCCATGCGGAGTCGCGGACATCCCATTGCACGCCGGGATAATACTGGTTGCCATGACCCTGACCAGGAATAGTGCGGCTGATAATGCTGCCACATCCGGTCAGCATAAGCGCCATTATCACCACGATGAGTATTCTCATTAAAACCTCATGTAAAAAAATACCGGCCTTGGCCGGTATTTTCATTTTCGTTCTGCTTACTTCGCCTTCAGGGCCTGCGGATTAAGCGTTATCGTCGAGTAATAATTTACCCACGACGAATATTTCTCCGGCGCGGACCAGACGCGGTAATGTAAACGCGACATGGTCACCGGATCGCTTAACAGCACCAGACGGCGATCGCGGTTCAGTTTTTCCGGCGTTTCATTCAGCGCTTGTTCGATGTGGCGATCGCGAGCGATCTCCAGCACCTGGCTGGCGCGGTGACGGCCCGTTGCCATTGCGGTGGCTAAGGCGTTAAACGACGGATTAAAGACCGCGTGAATAAAACCATCACCCAGCGAGCGATTGCGGTTCATCTCCAGATACTTATCGGTATCCACCAGCACCTGCGGCGGGGAATACTCTTCCGGGATCAGGAACAGTTTCCAGCGTTTAGTGCGTAATCCCATCGTAGAACGACTGGAGATAACGGAGACAAACGGCGACAGGATCAGCGAGAACACAATCGGTGCCAGCCAGAACAGGAAACGTAAATCCAGCCACGCCATACCTGCAGCCCACACCAGACCCAGCAGCATTTGCGAACCATGACGCATAAAGGCTTCGCCCCACGGCGTTGAGTCATCATCACGCTGCGGTGAGTTCCAGACCACTTCCCATCCAAGGAACGCGCTAACCACAAACACGGTGTGGAACAACATGCGCACCGGAGCCAAAAGTACCGAGAACAGCACTTCGAGCAGCAGGGAAAGCGTCACGCGGCAGAAACCACCGAACTCTTTCGAGCCTTTGCACCAGATCAAAATGATGCTGAGCAGCTTAGGCAGGAACAGCAGAACCATGGTCGAGGCAAACAGCGCAATCGCCAGCTCAGGACGCCATTGCGGCCACACCGGGAACAGCTGGCGCGGTTGCAGGAAGTACTGTGGTTCAGTCAGAGCGTGCACGACCTGCAATGCCGTCGACAGCGCCAGGAACATAAACCAGAGCGGCGCAGAGAGATACGACATCACCCCGGTCAGGAACACGGCGCGGTGAACCGGGTGCATCCCTTTTACCAGGAACAGACGGAAGTTCATCAGGTTGCCGTGACACCAGCGGCGATCGCGTTTCAGTTCATCCAGCAGGTTCGGCGGCAGCTCTTCATAAGAACCCGGCAGATCGTAAGCAATCCACACCCCCCAGCCTGCACGGCGCATCAGCGCGGCTTCCACGAAGTCGTGGGACAGAATGGAACCGGCAAATGAACCTTCGCCCGGCAGCGGTGCCAGCGCACAGTGTTCGATGAACGGCTGTACACGAATAATGGCGTTGTGACCCCAGTAGTGAGATTCACCCAGCTGCCAGAAGTGCAGACCGGCAGTAAACAGCGGCCCGTAAACGCGGGTCGCAAACTGCTGACAGCGCGCGTACAAGGTGTCCATACCAGACGCTTTTGGCGATGACTGGATGATCCCGGCGTTCGGGTTCGCTTCCATCAGACGCACCAGCCCGGTCAGACACTCACCGGTCATCACGGAGTCGGCGTCCAGTACCACCATGTAGCTGTACTGATTTCCCCAGCGACGGCAGAAGTCATCGATGTTACCGCTTTTACGTTTCACACGACGGCGACGACGTCGGTAGAAGATCTGCCCTTCGCCCTGTACTTCTGCGATCAGTTCCATCCACGCTTTCTGCTCGGCAACGCAGATATCCGGGTTGTAGCTGTCGCTCAGGATGTAGACGTCGAAATGCGCCGCATTTCCGGTCGCCTTCACAGACTCCCAGGTGGCGCGCAGGCCCGCAAATACACGGTCGACGTCTTCGTTACAGATAGGCATGATCAGCGCCGTGCGGTGCTCAGGATTTAAAGCTTCATCCCCGACCGTTGACGCTGAAATGCTGTATTTGTCACGCCCCATCAGCAGTTGCAGGAAGCCCATCAGCGCGGTCCAGAAACCGGCCGAGACCCAGCAGAACAACACCGCGAAGAGGAGGAGGATCCCACTTTGCAGAATGTACGGCAGCAACTGCATGAATGAAACCCACAGATTTTGTCCCACCATATCGGCAGGATTAATCATCGCCCAGCCCTGATATGGCAGGATGGTTTTCATATACCAGGTTGCAACAACGGTTTGCGCCAGCGTCAATACCAGCAGGGTATAACGACGAATAGTGCCCACGGTACGCCATTTCTGCTCGGACGCCTGCTGTTCTTTCGTCAGGCGAGACAGATAGCGCGGTGTCACATCGCGACCGCGCAAACGATCCCAGAAGCGCCCAACCGGGTTGGTGCGCCACGGGTCCGGGAACATGGAAGAGCGCGTTGCTTTCGGCATAGCCTTCAGCTGTGTGCGCCCTTCGTCGTCTTTAATCAGTTGCCCTTCTGCCAGCGAATCCGGCCAGGCCTGCTCCAGACGCGCCTTGACTGATCCCAGTGGCGTATCGTCATCACGGGTAAACTCGTGATGATCGCCATCCAGCGCGGTATGAACCGCGCGGATGTCGCTCTTTGGCAGCGCCGCTTTTTCAATATCTGTCAGCGGCATGGCATCGATGTATTCAGATGTATTATTCATTAGCAGGTAGCTGATAGCTCCAGGTTTCACTCAGCGGCTGATCGGCATTGACCAGCGCAGCACGCATTTCAGTGGTCTGTTTTGGATCTTTCACTTTCACACGCAGGGTTAAGCGCCACCCTTTGGTCACCGGGTTGTAACGCACGGAGCTTTCAACGATTTCACCATTGTCACCAATGCTGGTTTGCGCCGTCACAGGCGTATCCGGCGTCAGTTTTTTCATATCCTGACCGGCGAAATCGACTACAAACGCCACGGTACCATCAGGCTGGCGAATGAGATTGGACTGTTTCACATCACCCGTAGAACGGCGAGTCTGCATCACATACGCGTTGTCCGGCGCATGCAGTTTGTCTTCATCACGGCTGAAGGTAATGGTGTATTTGAAGTTCATCTCTTTGCCAGCTTCCGGAAGCTGATCCGGAGTCCAGTAAGCGACGATGTTGTCGTTAGTTTCATCGTTGGTTGGGATCTCAACCAGCTCCACTTTCCCTTTGCCCCAGTCCCCTTTCGGTGTGACCCAGGCGCTTGGACGCAGATCGTAACGATCGTCGAGATCTTCAAAACGGGAGAACTGGCGACCACGCTGCAACAGACCAAAGCCCTGCGGGTTTTCCATTGCGAAGCTGCTGACCGCCAGGTGTTTCGGGTTGTTCAGCGGACGCCAGATCCACTCACCGTTGCCGGCAAGAATGGACAGACCGTTGGAATCATGGAGTTCCGGGCGGAAGTTGGTTGCCGGAGACGGCTGGTTCGGCCCAAACAGGAACATACTGGTCAGCGGTGCAACGCCCAGTTTGCCCACTTTGTCGCGCAGATAAACTTTGGACTGCACGTCAATGACCGAATCTCGGCCAGGCATGATCACAAAGCGGTAGGCACCCGTGGCACGCGGAGAGTCCAGCAGTGCGTAGATAGTCAGGCGTTTATCGGTTGGTTTTGGACGCTCAATCCAGAACTCACGAAAACGCGGGAATTCTTCACCCGACGGTAACGCCGTGTCGATAGCCAAACCGCGCGCAGACAGGCCATAAACCTGACCAGAACCGATCACGCGGAAATAGCTGGCCCCCAGCATGCTGACAATTTCGTCGTTTTTATCTTTGCTGTTGATGGGGTAAAGGACTTTGAAGCCCGCAAATCCCAAATCTTTAACCGTGTCTTTGTCGTGCTTCACATCGCCAAAATTAAAATAATCCGGGCTGTACTTGATCTTACGTACCGCAGTTGCCGTCACTTCATTAATGGCAACCGGGGTGTCGAAGTACATACCCTGATGATAAAACTCAAGCTTGAACGGGGTTTTAACGTTATTCCAGTACGCTTTGTCGTGATTGAACTGGATCTGCTGATAGTCCGCATACTTCATATCGCGGAAGACGGAGGGCAGGTTACTTTTTGGCGCCTCATAGCCTTTATCAGCCAACGATTTTGCCTGTTTTGCGACATCATCGATGGAAAAAGACCATGCAGAAGAGGTATACAGTGACAACAATACTGCAGCACCTAACCAACGCATTTTTATCATTTGTGATTTATGTTTCATAATAAGTAAGCACTTCCCCCTTTGTGTGCTTAATTCGATCCGATCCATTTTACTGGAAATTCAGGCAATCCGACAACATTATCACTGCTTTGTTCAGCGCGCTGGCTCATGGATTAAGCAATCAGAAGACCCTCTCTTCACTTTGCGTGCTTATCCTGGAGACAGGGTGTCGGTCTTGGTGTAGGGTTGGCTTCGAATGTAACCACTATTAGTCTTATGGATAAGGCGAAAAGTCTGAGAATGCACAAAGTTATATGACCAATGTACCTGTACAACGTGAATATTTCCTCGACTCGATCCGGGCATGGCTGATGCTATTGGGGATCCCTTTTCACATCTCTTTGATTTACTCCAGCCACACCTGGCATGTAAACAGTATAGAGCCCTCATGGTGGCTGACACTGTTCAACGACTTTATTCACTCCTTCCGGATGCAGGTCTTTTTCGTCATCTCAGGCTATTTCTCTTATATGCTGTTTCTGCGCTATCCCATCAAACGTTGGTGGAAAGTGCGCGTAGAGCGCGTCGGCATCCCGATGTTGACCGCCATCCCGCTGCTCACGCTGCCCCAGTTCATCATGTTGCAGTACGTCAAAGGCAAAGCGGATAACTGGCAGAATCTAACGTTCTACGAAAAATACAACACCCTGGTCTGGGAACTGGTATCACATCTGTGGTTCCTGCTAGTGCTGGTGGTGATGACCACCGTCAGTTTGTGGATTTTCAGCAAGTTACGCCGCAAACTGAGTCGACATCACGAATCGCACTTTCCCAATATAACCTGGGCGAAACTTTCCCTGCTCTTCTTAGCACTGGGAATCACCTACGGCGCGATCCGCCGTATTCTGTTTGTGGTTTATCCGCCGGTGCTCAGCGATGGGCTGTTTAACTTCGTGGTGATGCAAACCTTGTTCTACATCCCTTTCTTTATGCTCGGCGCACTGGCCTTTATCGCACCGAAGCTCAAAGAGATGTTCACCACTCCGTCGCCTTGGTGCGCTGTCGGCTCTGCGCTGGCGTTTGCCGCCTATCTGCTGAATCAGCGTTACGGCAGCGGCGATGCGTGGATGTATGAAACGGAAAGCGTGATTACCATGCTGCTGGGGCTGTGGATGGTGAATGTGGTGTTTGCGCTGGGGCATCGTCTGTTGAATTTCAAATCAACGCGTGTGACCTATTTTGTGAATGCTTCGCTGTTTATCTACCTGGTTCACCACCCGCTGACGCTCTTTTTTGGTGCATACATCACTCCGCACATTAGTTCTAATGCATTAGGCTTTTTCACTGGCCTGGTGTTTGTCGTGGGCATCGCCATTCTGCTGTATGAAGTTCATCTGCGAATTCCGCTTCTGCGTTTCCTGTTTTCCGGTAAGCCGCAAACCAAAGCGGCGTAATTCCCCTGACGCGCCGGGCTTCCGGCGCGTCTAGAGCAGCCACTCCACCGGCAGCCACCAGGCCAGACGCACCAGCACCCGCTGCCAGAAGCGCGTTTTCGGCTCTTTCTTCAGAACAATTTCTTGCCCCTCTTTTTGCTCAACCCAGTTCAAGCGTCCGAATTTATCCAGTTGGATTTGCCACGCCTCCTGCTGACGGCTTTTCAGAAAACGACGGTGGATGAGCCGCGCCAGGACTTCGCTTTCAATCACAAAGCCCATTTCGGTGTTGAGCATCGTTGAGCGCGGATCAAAATTCAGCGAACCGATAAACACTTTCTCGTTATCAATGCTGAATGTTTTGGCATGCAGACTGGAGCCAGAATTCCCCGTCAATCCTCGATCCCTCAGCCCCGGCACGAAATCTTGTGTCGGTTTCAGCTCATACAGCTCAATCCCGTGGCGCAACAGTTTTTTACGCCAGCGTGCATATCCTGCATGTACTACCGCCACGTCATTAGCCGCCAGTGAATTGGTGAGAATGGCGATTTTGACACCTTTGCGCACCATTTGCAGAAGCAGCGCCACGCCCGCGCGAGTGGGGACAAAATAGGAGGAAATAATATCGATTTGTTCGACCGGAGACCCCATCACATCAATCAGGCGCGCAGGCAGCAGGGAATGGCGTTTCGCTCGCCCTAATCCTTTACGTGGATCGTCGCTGAGCAGCCGCGTTTTAGCCCAGATGAGCGGTAAATCGCGTGCTTCAAGATGGGTGATGAACTGGCTGGATTCCAGTTTATTCAGATACCGTTGGGCAATGTCATTTTGATACCAGTCATCAGGAGGCTGGAGGCGCGATTCAATCTCTTCTTCCGACAGGTCAAGCACCTGTTTCAGAGTAGCGACACAGGCACTGGTCCAGTAGCGTTCAAAATCGTCAGCCACATCTGCCACCACCGGCCCAATGGCCATCACATCCAGATCGGTAAAAAGCGGCGCCTCTCCGGCTCCAAAATAGGCATCCCCGACATTTCGCCCACCGATGATGGTCACTTCGCCATCTACGGTGAAACTTTTATTGTGCATACGGCGATTTAATCGGGCGAAATCGGTGAGATAACCCAGCGCACGCAGCGTTCTGAAAGAGAAAGGATTAAACAGGCGAACATCAATATTGGGGTGTGAATCAAGTAAACGCAGGAATGTGTCCAGCCCCTGCGTATTATTGTCGTCCAGCAGCAATCGGACGTGGACTCCGCGCGATGCGGCGGCCAGCAGCACCGAAAACAGCAGCCGCCCCGACATGTCGTCCTCCCAGATGTAGTACTGCACATCCAGAGTTTTCTCCGCCATTTCCGCCAGCCGATAGCGGCAGGCGAAAGCGTCGAGGCTGTCATCCAGAGGCAGCAAACCGCACAGCCCCGGATGTTCGGCGTTGACGGGCGAGATCGCTCGCCCGAGCCGCGTGTTATGCGCCGAGTTCTTGTTCCCGTTGGGTAAGGAGTCGCTGGTATAGCTGGGCATTTTCTTCATCATAGCAAACAAAGTATACCCGCTCCGGCAGTGGCTTACGGGTGAGATAGTCTGAAACTGTCGCCACCGCTATCGCCGCCGCTGCGGCCTTTGGAAAACCGTAAACGCCGGTGCTAATCGCCGGAAAGGCCAGCGTTTTATAGCCATTGGCGGCAGCCAGACGCAGAGAATTCAGATACGCATCTTCAAGGCTTCTCGCTTCGTGATTTTCCCCGCCCTGCCATACCGGGCCGACGGCATGAATCACCGCTTTAGCCGGGAGATCTCCCGCAACGGTAATCACCGCATGGCCCGGCGCCAGCTCGCTCTGATGCTGACGGACAACTTTACAGGCTTCCAGCAGTTGCGGCCCGGCCGCGCGATGAATGGCTCCGTCAACGCCTCCTCCCCCCATCAGTGATGGATTGGCTGCATTGACAATGACATCCACGTGCTGCGTGGTGATATCCCCGAGAACAACTTCAATTTGCGGTTTCATATCCAACCCTCTACTACTGCCCATCTATTAATTAAGTGTATAGCAGCGGTCGGTTGGGAAGAAGAGATTGATTGGAAAAGCCCTCCGGCCCGAAGGCGGGAGAGCTGATGTTTAACGATAATCGATTTGTACAACGCCTAGTGTTTTTTCAGGGTTAATGTATTTCATGCTGACAGTGGCAATGTTCGGGTAGGGATTATTCCCCCTGAGCGCGTCCCGATAACTTACCTGAGTCGTTTGCATGCGCCCCTGATGTGGGCAAGACAGCACAAACTGATGCTGTGCAGGGGATATTTCACACGGATCTTCAACTATCGCCCCGCGAAAATGAATCACGCCGCCGTTAACTAACGTTGCTGAAAACGCCGGTGTCAGGGCCGTTGAAGCGATAATAGCTGCCGCAAAGATACATTTTACTGTGGACGCTGCCATGGTTGGCTCCTCAATGAGAGATCATCCCTGAGGGGTCATGCATTCCTTATTAACATCATAGAAACATTCATTGGGAACCGCCAAATTATCCAATATATTGATTTCGTGAATATTTCATTCGGAACCCGGCCATTGTTGCGATAAATGTAGCGATTGCCCGTCAGATACATTAACGACAATTTTTACAGAATCTTGAGGGCCGATATTTAAACTAAGCCGGGTTAAATCAATGGGCTGATTAGCGGGAATAGACAGCGTGTTGCGTTGGCTGGAGGTACTTTGTCCGCCCTGTCCCTGACGTGAAGAGATAATTTGCACCTGACACACGCAGGGCTCAGTCAATATGACCTGAGGAATAATGGTCGTCATCTCCCCCTCATGCGTTGTTTTGAACGTAATCTGACTGGAGAGTGCGGCAAGGAGTAATAAGGTGTGCATGATAAACTCCCGAAAAAAAACAGGGCAAGTGCCCTGTTTTTTTATAGTACAGATTCGATATTAGTACTGATGCGCAGTCGCGTTGTTGCCAAAACCAACCTGGTGCACAGTTACAGTTGAGCCGGAAGCTGTCTGATCGACTGCCGCGCCGTTGCCGCCGCCGAACTGTTTGACTTCCATAGTGGAGTTTTTACCATTCCACTGATCGAGGGTAGCACTGTTACCAAAGCCTTTCTGCAGCAGATCGATAGAGCTGTCATCAGAACCTTGTCCTACGTCAGCACCGTTACCGCCACCATGCTGAGTAATAGTCAGGTCAGAATTTTTCGCGTCAGATTGCAGAGCAACAGCTGAGTTACCGCCGCCGTACTGGTAAATGCTGAGAGTTGAGTTCGGGCCGCTATTATTACCGCCACCACCCCAACCGCCACCACCGCCGCCACCATATTGTGGAACCACACCAGCCAGAGCACTACCGGAAACTACGATTGCTGCAATTGCTGCCACTTTGAAAAGTTTCATCGTAAACCCCCATCGGATTGATTTAAGTCGTCGAAATAGTCAGCGTTGGATAACGCGAATGGCCATTTGCGACTGTCTCTGTACTACAACTGCTGTTTTTTGCGTACCATACTGCGTAATATTCGCTTTGTTACCCGAACCTTTCTGGATAATCATCGCGGTATTACCAAAAGCCCCTTGCTTAATACTCGCATCGTTGCCGTTGCCGTCCTGATCGATATAAGCAAGGTTATAAGTCCCTGATTGATCAACTTTCGCTCGGTTGTTTACACCTTCCTGAGAAACAACGGACAGTAATTTAGACCCGCCCTGACGAACTTCAGCATTATTACCTGAACCCTGCTGACCAATAATGGCTGCCTGATTATATGAAGACTTGCTTAATTCATTAACCGCGAAGTTAAATTCCGAATTTGCCAAATCCGGGCCTGCCGCGATTGATAACCCAGGCGCACCCAGTAATGTAAACATCATAAATAACGTTTTGTTTTTCATGTTGTCACCTGGACCTGGAAATAATAAACTTCTCGGTGTTAACGCGATTCGTTTTTTGTTAACGCTGCGTTACGATGAAGAGTATGTCTATCGAAACAATTTAAATATCTCACCCGCGAGTGTTATTTTCATTCCCTCGATCACCTCAAAGTATTAATTAATGCCAAAATTCTCAGACAGAAGCGTAAGTTAGTTTTTTATAAAATATTTCACGGTTACACTTGCGCAGCTTAACAGGGAGCGTGCATCCCCTGAATGACGGCACTTTGACAGTAACGAGGTTCAACACCAGACACACTCGTCACAACTCACTCGATTTCTTAAGTGCTTTCACTTAGCAGGCAAAGTCTTAGAGATTTCATCGTTCTCATACCTGTTATAAACAAATTACAAATAACATATATCCATTCAAATCAAATAATTAAAATAATTTGTATGATTTTTAAAATGTGTGCAGCATTATTCTCATGTACAACTTTTTTATCATTCGTAAACATTCACAGCCCCTTAAATTCACAAATTAATATTGATTTTTACATCTTGTTACACCATTAACACTTGATTTAAAAATCGTAATAGCTAGATTGAAATCAGCAGTACGAATTATTTTTCATATTTACCTCCTGCTGGAGGTTATGGTCTGATTCTACACACAGCAGTGCAACATCTGTCAGTACTTCTGGGGTCCCCTTGAATATATCGGGGGACAACTGCCGGGTGTTATAAAAAAGTGGGGTTTCATCATGTTTAATGAAGTCCATAGTTTACATGGTCATACATTATTGTTGATCACAAAGCCTTCCTTACAAGCGACAGCATTATTACAGCATTTGAAGCAATCTCTGTCACTGAACGGGAAATTGCATAATATTCAACGTTCTTATGATGATATTGCTCCTGGCAGCATTATTCTCTTCGATATGATGGAAGCTGATAAAAAGCTTATCCATTACTGGCAAGATAACTTAAGCAGGAAAAACAATAATATCCGCGCGCTATTATTGAATACACCTGATGAGTATCCCTTCCGGGATATTGAAAGCTGGCCGCATATCAATGGCGTCTTTTATGTCACTGAAGACGAGACGAGAGTGGTAGATGGGCTGCAAGGGATTTTACGTGGAGAGTGTTACTTTTCACAAAAGCTGGCCAGCTATCTCATCACTCACTCCGGAAATTATCGCTATAACAGCTCAGAATCCGCTTTGCTGACGCATCGCGAAAAAGAGATTCTGAATAAATTACGCATTGGTTCTTCAAATATTGAAATCGCCCGTTCGTTATTTATCAGCGAAAATACAGTGAAGACTCATCTCTATAATCTTTTCAAGAAGATAGCTGTTAAAAACAGAACTCAGGCTGTTTCATGGGCAAACGATAACCTCAGGCGTTAACAACATGAAACGCACGTCGAGCTGGATAGCGGCAGTCGGCTTTCTGCTTGCTGCCGGAAATCTTCACGCTGTTGAAGTGGAAGTTCCCGGACTATTAACTGACCACACCGTCTCATCAATCGGCCACGATTTTTATCGGGCTTTTAGCGACAAATGGGAAAGTGATTATCCTGGCAACTTAACGATCAATGAGCGACCCAGTGCTCGATGGGGAAGCTGGATAACAATAACGGTTAATCAGGACGTTATTTACCAGACCTTTTTATTCCCCACGAAAAGAGACTTTGACAAAAACATCAGTTTTGCACTGGCACAAACTGAAGAAGCGGTAAATCGTCTGCAAATAGATAAGGCTCTGTTAGGCACTGGCGATTTAGCAAAAGATGAATTTTAGCTATATATGATCCGGAGGCTGTAATGCGTTTCGCACACACAGTTATTTCGCTAATGTTGATTGCACCGTTAAGCTGGGCCGGGAATATGACCTTCCAGTTCCGTAACCCAAATTTTGGCGGCAATCCGAACAACGGGGCTTTTTTACTCAATGAAGCCCAGGCCCAGAACTCCTACAAAGATCCCAGTTATAACGATGATCTCGGTATAGAAACACCGTCGGCACTGGATAACTTCACTCAGGCTATTCAGTCGCAAATATTAGGTGGCTTATTAACGAATATTAATACCGGCAAACCGGGTCGCATGGTGACCAATGATTTTATTGTCGATATTGCGAATAAAGACGGGCAACTGCAGTTGAATGTGACCGACCGGAAAACGGGGAAAACTTCCACCATTCAGGTTTCGGGTCTCGCCACCAATTCAACTGATTTCTAAACAACAACGAGATAAGGACAACAATCATGCAGCGCTTTCTGATACTTGTTGCAGTGTGCTTATTGAGCGGTTGTTTAACTGCTCCACCTAAAGAAGCCGCGAAGCCCACACTCATGCCTCGGGCGCAAAGCTATCGCGATCTGACTCATCTGCCCTCTCCTACTGGTAAGATTTTTGTTTCGGTCTACAACATTCAGGATGAAACCGGCCAGTTTAAACCGTATCCGGCGAGTAACTTCTCGACGGCGGTTCCACAGAGTGCCACCGCGATGCTGGTGACTGCGCTTAAGGACTCTCGCTGGTTTATTCCTCTTGAACGTCAGGGCCTGCAAAACCTGCTGAACGAGCGCAAAATCATTCGTGCCGCGCAGGAGAATGGCACGGTTGAGGTTAACAACCGCGTACCGTTGCAATCGCTGGTTGCTGCTAACGTAATGGTTGAAGGGTCGATTATCGGCTATGAAAGTAATGTGAAATCGGGCGGTGTCGGGGCGCGTTATTTCGGTATCGGGGCTGATACGCAATACCAGCTCGACCAAATTGCTGTCAATCTGCGCGTGGTTAACGTAAGCACCGGTGAAGTATTATCCTCGGTCACTACCAGCAAAACGATTCTCTCGTATGAAGTCCAGGCCGGTGTATTCCGCTTTATTGACTACCAGCGTCTTCTGGAAGGCGAAATCGGATATACCTCGAATGAGCCGGTTATGATGTGCCTGATGTCGGCCATTGAAACAGGGGTTATTTTCCTGATTAACGACGGTATCGATCGCGGTCTGTGGGATCTGCAAAATAAAAATGACGTGAAAAATGAAGTCCTGGTGAAATACCGTGAAATGTCGGTGCCTCCGGAATCCTGATTCTGAACGCACCAATAAAAAGCGAGGCTCTGTGGCCTCGCTTTTTTATTTGCTTAATTCCGGGAGATTCTGCGAACGCTCTCGTCGTGCCGCGAGCCAAAGCCCGCTGTTCTTCATCGCGTAGCCAAACACCAGCCCCAGCAGCAGCGACGGAATAATCATTTTCCAGTCGCCCTGCCCGGCAAAGGTCGCACAGGCGCCAATGAAGGTTCCAGGAACAAACGACAACAGCAGGTGTTTTGCCTGAATGCACATCAGAAAAGCCACAACGCCCGTCATCATGTAGCCGACGATTTCCAGGTGTGGCGCCAGCGCGCTGCCGTGCATGATGATCAATGCCCAGACAACGCCGCTCATCATGGTGCAACCGGAGATAAACAGCCCTTTCACGCCACCCTGTGGGCAGGCGAAATAGGCGGTACAGCCAAGGAACCCCGCCCAACTGAGCAGTCCCAAAGACACGGCAACCCATCCCCAAATCCCGGAGAGAATACCTGTCGTAATGGCAATAGAAAGAAGTATGTTCATGGCGCGCATCTTATCAGAAACGCGCCATTGAAATGAGATCACAAGCACATTTTATGCAAGTTGAAATGTACCGTTACATTGACAATGTGACGTAAATCACTCTTCGTTCTCTTCCTGCAATTCGTCCCACATTGCGGAAATGGCTTCGCGGGTCAATGGCGCCATCGTGCGCCAGAAAGGAGACGTAGCATGTGCTTCAATCTTGCCGAGGAAAGCGCCGCACCACGGCAGAAGGTAATCGCCAAACAGCGTTTCCAGGGCTTCACTTTCATCCTCGCCGGAATGGTCTTCAATCCATGACGCCGCCAGCAGCAGCGTACCAATATGATCGGCAGGCGCATCGCTCAACGGCATTCCACGCTCGGACAGGAATGCGCGAACTTCAGATTCTGTCGCGCCCTCTTCCCATGATGAGCGGAAGGGTGAAACACGGCCCTCTTCTCCCACAAACAGCGCGTTGTAATCCGCTGCAATCTGCTGCATATCGCAGCTATTTTGCAGTCGTTGCAACAACTCATCCTGCTCCAGCGGCCAGTTGTCCGCGAGCTTTCCTTCGCGAATCAGCGTAAAGAGCGGCACCAGCAGCGGATCTTGCGGCTGGCGATAATACAGGGTGCCCAGTACGCGGCAAAGGATTGAAAACTCGTTCATTTCTTTATTCCATTACAATATTAAAGTTCAGCAAATTCAGGGATAACAGGCATGCCGCGCGATTCGAGGAAATCGAGCATCCGACGCGGTGTGACGTTCAATATTCTCTCTTCCGGGAACCCTACCTCATCTAACACTTTCCGGCACTCGCCAAATTCACCCAGCGTAAACGCGGTGTGAGAATCAGAACCCAGCGCGACCATTCCGCCCGCGTCACGTACGGCTGCCGCGACGGCACGACAGTTGGCTTCGCTGCCAATACGCGAGTGAGTAAAGGAGGAGTTATTAATTTCAAGCGCCACACGATGTTTCGCCGCCGCTTGCGCAACCGCCTGAATGTCGATCGGGAATTTCGGGTTGCCAGGGTGGCTAATGATGTGGACATTGCCGCTGGCAATCGTCGCGATCATCGCCTGAGTATTCGTCTCTTTATCTTGTGGTGCAAATACCGGTTCATGAAAACCGGCGATAATCAGATCCAGAGAGGTGAGCATCGGGCCAGTACAGTCGATCTCGCCGTCCGTATTTTTAATATTGGCTTCGATACCACGAAGAATCCCAACCCCCTCCACCAGACGAGGCCAGATGCGCATATTCACAAAGTGCCAGTAATGCGGTGCATCTGCCATATCAGGACCGTGATCGGTAATCGCAAAGAGCTTAATCCCTTTCAGTTTGGCTTGCGCGATGTAGTCATGAAGGGTGCTGTACGCGTGGGTGCTGGCGACGGTGTGCATATGCAGGTCTACGGGATACATCTCTCTCTCCTCTGGTGTTTTACCCAAAGGATAGCAGGTCTGCCCGGCGTTTATTAGCAAAAACCCGGCGAATGCCGGGTTACCGTAGCTAGTAGCCGCGCTGTCTATCGACCTGCCCGGTCGCGGGTTTCCCCTGCTCAAGCAGGCCGATGGTGCGGGCAATATAGTCCACCGCTTCCATCGGACGCGTGACAGCGGCCACGTGCGGGGTCATAGCAACACGCGGATGCGCCCACAGCGGGCTTTCCACCGGCAGCGGTTCACGGCTGTAGACATCCAGCATCGCGCCTTTCAGCTTGCCGCTATCCAGAACCGACAGCAGATCCGCTTCGACCAGATGAATGCCGCGCGCCAGGTTCATCAAATAGCTCCCATCCGCCAGCTGATTGAGCACATCTTTATTGATAATCCCTACCGTCTCTGCCGTGTTCGGCAGCAGGTTGATGAGTACGCGCGTGCCCTTCAGGAAGTCTGGCAGTTCGTCATGACCGGCAAAGCTTTCTACGCCAGGATACGCTTTACGCGTACGACTCCAGCAGCGCAGCGGGAATCCCCACGGGGCCAGCGCTTCCGCCACTTTCGATCCCAGCACGCCCGCGCCCAGCAGCCCGATGGTAAAATCTTCGCGCTGATAATCGGCTAATGGCTCCCAGCGCGACTGCTGCTTGAGCGCCTGATAATCGTCAAATCGGCGGAACCAGTGCAACACCTGACTCACCGCGTATTCCTGCATTTGCTGGCCCATACCGGTGTCTTCGAGCCGGAACAGGGGAATATGTTCTGGCAACATTTCTGGATGAGCTTTTAACTTACTCAGGATGGAATCCACGCCCGCGCCGAGGGCAAACACCGCTTTCAGATTGCGCCCTTGCAACATCTCCACCGGCGGATGCCAGACGAGAGCGTAATCAGCGTGTTCGTTATCGCCCCGCTTCCACTCACGAACGCGCGCGCCGGGAATGGCTTCCGACAGCGCTTTGATCCAGTAAGAAGTATCAAACGTAGGGTGATAAAAGATGATATCCATAATGACTCCTGCCTTTTTATTGCGATGATTTTTAGGTGTTTTCAAGAGGATTATCAGGATAACAAATAAACCGCCGACTGTGTTGTTGATAAAAAAAGCGCTTTCAGCACATTCAGGAATCACATTGCTGAAACTTTGTCTAAACACGCCAAATATCTGAAAAAGTTGATTGACGCCAGTGCCCCTTTTACTTACATTAGCGCCCGTCCCAGCAACAACGGGATGACAATACGGTGAGGTGTCCGAGTGGCTGAAGGAGCACGCCTGGAAAGTGTGTATACGGCAACGTATCGAGGGTTCGAACCCCTCTCTCACCGCCATATTTGAAGAAGAGCTCGCATGAAAATGCGGGCTTTTTTTTCGTCTGTATGAATGTCATTACTCTTCGATTATCCGCGCATATTCCGAGGCCAAAAAATCCACCAGCGCACGTACCGCAGGTAGCAGTCCGCGACGCGACGGATATACCGCGTGGATCACTTCCCTTTGCGGCTCCCACTCGTTCAGGACTCTGACCAGTTCCCGGCGCGCAAGCTGCTCCTTGACCATTAAAACAGGCAACTGAACTACGCCCACGCCTGCCGTTGCGGCTTCACGCAGTGCCAGCATATCGGTGGTGATAAAACGCGGCGTAAAGTGAACCTCCGCTTTCGCCCCGTCAGGCCCGGCCAATGCCCATTTGTGAAGCTGTTTGCCCTCCCCCATGCTCAACCCAGGCCATTGGCTGAGTTCGGCAGGCATAGTCGGTTTGCCCAGCCGCGCGATGAGCTGCGGGCTCGCCACAAGGCAGTGTCCACGATCGGCGAGAACCCGCAGCACCAGATCGCTGTCTTCAAACGGACGAGGGCGAACGCGGATCGCGACATCAATACCCTCTGCCACCACATCGACGCGGCGGTTGGTGGCTTCCAGCTGCAACGTCACGCCTGGGTAACGCACCATAAATTGGGCCAGCATCGGCCCGATATGGACATGCAAGAGCGTGACCGGACACGTTATCCGTACCACGCCGCGCGGTTCCGCCTGTAGCGCCGCGACCGCTTCCTGAGCCGCCTCCGCCTCCACCAGCATCGCTTTGCAGTGCTGATAAAATGTTTGTCCAACCTCTGTCACCGTAAACTGTCGCGTGGTGCGATGTATTAATCGCACGCCCAGACTGTCTTCTAGTTGAGCAATTCGTCGGCTTAGTTTTGATTTCGGCTGATCCAGCGCCCGCCCGGCCGCCGCAAAGCCACCGTGATCCACGACTTTTACAAACCACGCAAAATCATTAAGATCCTGCATCCCGCCTCCATCGTTCTGTTTATGGAACACTGAGTATTGTTTTAACAGTCTACCGGGTTATTAGCGTCGAATATAAGCTAATACACATCAACCGAACAGCAGGAGAAAAAGATGAAACAGGTTACTGGCGTCTACACCGCACCGCGTTCCCACTGGGTTGGCGATGGCTTTCCGGTACGTTCGATGTTTTCTTATCAAACTCACGGCGAAGCACTGAGCCCTTTCCTGCTGCTGGACTATGCAGGCCCACACGTTTTCCCCGGTGACGGCGTGAAGCGTGGCGTGGGTGAGCATCCACATCGTGGCTTTGAAACCGTCACTATCGTTTACTCCGGCGAAGTGGAGCATCGCGATTCAACCGGCAAAGGCGGGGTAATTGGTCCCGGCGACGTGCAGTGGATGACCGCAGGCGCGGGTATTTTGCATGAAGAGTTTCACGCTGAATCCTTCACCCGCCAGGGCGGTGAGCTGAAAATGATGCAGCTGTGGGTCAACCTTCCGGCGAAGGACAAAATGGCCACTCCGGGGTATCAGAGCATCACCAAAGAGGATATTCCGGTCATTGCGTTGCCGGATAACAGCGGCGAGCTGCGCGTCATTGCCGGTCGTTATGGCGATAATCAAGGCCCGGCGCATACTTTCTCACCGCTGAATGTGTGGGACATTGCCCTGCAGCAAGGGAGCCATTTGTCCCTGAATCAGCCGGACGGATGGAGCACCGCGCTGGTGGTGGTCGAAGGCAACATCACGGTGAACGGTTCTACCCAGGCCGGTGAAGCTCAGCTGGTGGTTCTCAGCCAGAACGGGGAAAAACTGCATCTTGAGGCCAGCAGCGATGCGAAAGTGTTGCTGATGGCGGGCAAGCCGTTAAACGAGCCGATTGTGGGTTACGGCCCGTTCGTGATGAACACCAAAACGGAAATCAATGACGCCATTCGCGATTTCAATTCCGGTCGTTTTGGCCAGATTTGAACGTAAACCGGCAGAGGTGATTATTGCTTAACCGAACAGCCACTCAGGCATAAAATTTGCTTGACCGTTTTAGCGCAACTCCCTATAGTAGCGCCCCGTTGCCCCCGAGAGGTCAGGCAGCGAAACAATACGGTGAGGTGTCCGAGTGGCTGAAGGAGCACGCCTGGAAAGTGTGTATACGGCAACGTATCGAGGGTTCGAACCCCTCTCTCACCGCCATATTTAGAGAAGAGCTCGCATGAAAATGCGGGCTTTTTTTTCGCCTGTCGTTTATCGCTTTAGAAAGCAAAGCCCGGTTTCCCGGGCTTTGTCATCAATAATCAATTCAGTCGTAGGCAAGCAGCGCACGCTGGCACAGGACCGAACGTACGCAGTCATCTTTGTTGAAACGCACCACCCCAACCATGTCATCTTCCACAAAACGTGCCAGCGCATCGCTCAGCCCCGATTTGACGCCAGATGGCAGGTCGCACTGGGTGATATCGCCGTTGACGATAACGGTCACGTTTTCCCCGAGGCGCGTTAAAAACATCTTCATTTGCGCAGCGGTCACGTTCTGAGCCTCGTCGAGAATGACGACCGCATTTTCAAATGTACGTCCGCGCATATAGGCGAACGGCGCGATTTCTACCTTGCCAATCTCTGGTCGCAGGCAGTACTGCATAAAGGAAGCACCCAGGCGTTTAACCAGCACGTCATAGACTGGCCGGAAATACGGGGCAAACTTCTCTGACATATCGCCGGGCAAGAAGCCGAGATCTTCATCGGCCTGCAATACCGGACGGGTAACGATAATTCTGTCCACATCCTTATGGATCAGAGCCTCCGCCGCCTTGGCCGCACTTATCCACGTCTTCCCGCAGCCCGCTTCACCGGTTGCGAAGATAAGCTGTTTACTCTCGATAGCATTCAGGTAGTGCGCCTGAGCCTCATTGCGGGCAGCAATTGGGGAATTATCACGGCTGTCCCGCGCCATGCCAATTGCTTCTACGCCGCCACTCATCTGCACAAGCGAGGTGACCGATTCTTCTTCACGCTGTTTATGGCTACGTGAATCCCGTCTCAGCACACGTTTTGCTTCGCGACGAGCTTTGATCACTGCTTTTTGTCTTCCCATGGATAGCACCTTGAGTTGTTGGTATTCATCACACGCGCCGTTGGCAGCGCGATTATCTGAACTAACATCTGAAGTTTGGCTTCCTTGTAAGCCATTGCTTGCCTTTTGGAATGACGATGCCGAACGGCTATGCGCACCGCTCTGCACGTCGGGTAAGTTTTGTTGAGGTAGTGAGGAGGAGAATTTTGTGGTGAAGAAATCGCTGCCGGAGTCAGAGCCTCCGCGCTGGGTACTGCGGTTGTTGTGTTTACCATGTCCAGAACAGGACCCAACCATTCGCGATCTCCATAGTGAATCGTTATCACTGCCGGGAACTACCGCTGTCTTATATTAAGTACATCAGGATTTATCACAATTGCAACAACTATTTTACCTGAACGCAACTTTTTCAGACTCGCCCTGCAGCTGAGTTCAGTCTCATACAGAAATATGACAGAAATATAACAGGGGCGGTCATAGGAAAAAATAATCTCCCCGCGCGGCTGGCGGGGAGGATTATCAGGCTTCGATCAGCCCTTGAGCGAGATATGCGTTACTGTCGCGCACACCCGGCAGGGCAAAGAAATAGCCGCCACCGATAGGTTTTATGTACTCTTCGAGCGCCTCGCCGTTCAACCGCTTCTGCACGGTTAAAAAGCCCTTCTCCAGATCGTGCTGATAGCAAACGAACAGCAGGCCCATATCGAGCTGCCCGGAGTTGGTCACGCCCAGCGAATAGCTGTAGCCACGACGCATCATCAGGTTCGCCTGCGTTTCTGGCGTACGCGGATTTGCCAGACGAATATGGCTGTCGAGCGCAATAGTATCGCCATCAGGATCGCGGGCGTAATCCGGCACATCGTGCTCATTCTTCATGCCCAGCGGAGCACCGCTTTGCTTGTCACGACCGAAGATAGTTTGCTGCTCTTTCAGCGGTGTACGATCCCAGAACTCGACGTGGAACTGGATGATGCGCACCGCCTGATAGGTTCCGCCCAGCGCCCATGCCGGTTCGCCTTGATCCGCCGTGGTCCAGACCACGTTTTTCATCAGCGTCGTATCCTGGCTGTCCGGGTTCGCCGTACCGTCTTTGAATCCAAGCAGGTTAACCGGCGTCTCTTTCCCCTGGCTGCGCGCCGCGTGGTCGGAGATAAACCCTTCCCGCTTCCAGCGCACGCTGAGCAGATCCGGCGTGTGCTTGATGATATCGCGCAGGGCGTGGATCACCGTGTCCTGGGTGTTCGCACAGATCTGGAGCAGCAGATCGCCATGACACAGCGCCGCGTCGAGCGAATCATTCGGAAAACGCGTCATCTTTTGCAGCGTTTTCGGCTTGTGTTTCGTAAGTCCGTAGCGGGCGTCAAACAGCGTTTCCCCGACGGAGACCGTCACGGTCAGGTTATCCGGGGCGATAAACGGCCCAAGAATGCCTGAATCCATCGGTGGCATGCGCGGGTTTGGTGTTTCCGGCGCTGGGCCGCCCGCCGTCAGAAACGCAATGCGCCTGGTCAGCAAACGGAATAGCCGTTCCAGATCCGCTTTATCGCTCGCCAGCGAGTCAAACGCCACCACCATCATCGCCGCCTGCTGCGGCGTCAGAATTCCGGCCTGATGCTCACCGTAAAAAGGCTGCGTCTCCATGCGGGCATTCGGGGAGAGCGTCCCCGGCGCGCTTTGCGGTTTGGCCGCATGCGCCACCGGGCAACCGCCCGCCAGAGCGAGCGCGCCGCCAAGCGCCCCCACCCCTTTTAACAGTCGACGGCGCGAAGGTTCCGCCACGTCGACTTCTTGATGTTTACTCATGATGCTTAGTCCAGACCCAGTACGCCGCGCAGCTGAGCCAGATCTTCCGCCAGCGTGGTGATTGGGCCTTTCAGCGCATTACGGTCGGCATCGGTCAGCTTGTCGTAAGTCTCGTACCCGTCTTTGGTACGGTACTTCGCCAGAATAGTGTTCACTTTCTTGAAGTTGGCATCCACTTTCGCCAGCAGTTCGCTGTTGTCTTTCTGCAGCTGCGGACGCAGCAGGTCTACAATTTTCTGCGCGCCGTCAACGTTGGCCTGGAAGTCCCACAGATCGGTGTGGCTGTAGCGGTCTTCTTCCCCGCTGATTTTGCTGGCGGCAACTTCTTCAATCAGGCCCGCCGCGCCACCCACCACTTTTGACGGTGGGAAGGCCAGCTCGCTGATGCGTTTTTGCAGATCAAGCACGTCGGTGTTCAGCTGCTCCGCGTATTTCTCCATCCCTTTGGTGGAGTTGTCGCCAAACAGCGCTTTTTCCAGACGGTGGAAGCCGGTGAATTTCGGATCGGCGGCTTTCTGCTCGTAATCATCTTCACGGGCGTCGATACTGCCGTCGAGGTCAGAGAACAGCTCAGCAATCGGTTCGATACGCTCGTAGTGCTGGCGCGTCGGTGCGTACAGGGATTTCGCTTTCTCGATATCGCCCGCTTTCACCGCGTCGGTGAAGGCTTTGGTCCCGGCGACCAGGTCAGCGGTTTCTTTGGTCACGTAGGCTTTATAGGCGGTGATCGCCTCGCCCAGGCTCAGCAGCGCTTCGCCTTTCGCCGCATCCGCCGTGGCTTCGCCTTTCACGATCAGCTTGCCTTTCGGATTGGTCAGCAGGCCGCAGGTCATGTCGTATTCGCCCGGCTGCAGGTTGGCGGTCATCTTCTGGCTAAAGCCAGGGGCGATGTTTTCACGCTCTTCCACCACCATTACGCCTTTGAGGATTTCCCACTCCAGCGCCTTCTGGCTGTGGTTCTGAATGATAAACTGAGTTTTACCGCTGTTGACCGTGATGGTCATCGGCTCACACTGTTTGTCGTTCACGGTAACTTTCACCTGAGGCACATCCGCCGCGCCCGCAGAGAACGCATAAGCAAACAGCGCTGCCACACCTGCCTGTAACGCAGTACGTCGAAATTGAATTGCCATGACCCTTCCCTTTCTAAAAGTATGTATAAACAACACGAAGCACTTCAGGGCGCAGTACGCGACGGCTGAGTACTGGGGCGTGATGGCATAAAGAACAGCACCAGCGCCGGAATGAGATAGATGAAATACATCGCCACTTCGCTGACGCTCGGCGTTTCCTGATAGCCGAAGATACCTTCAAGCAGGGTGCCGGTCAGAGAATGGGTGGAGAGCGTGTTACTGAAATCGAAAGCGACGTCCTGGAAGTGGTTCCACAGGCCCGCCTCGTGGAAGGCGCGAATCGCCCCTGCGGCCAGCCCTGCTGCTACCAGCAGAATAAACAGACTGGTCCATTTGAAAAACGCGCCGAGGTTCAGGCGAATACCGCCCCAGTAGAGCATAAAGCCGAGCACCACCGCGGTCGCCAGGCCGAGCATCGCGCCAAGCGGCGGCCAGATCCCCACGTCCTGCTGGAATGCCGCCAGCAGGAAGAACACGGATTCCAGACCTTCACGCGCGACGGCGAAAAAGACCATGCCGATCAGCGCCCAGCCGTGGTTATTGCCCTTTTGCAGGGCGTTATCGACCGCCTGCTCGAGCTGGACTTTGACATTGCGCGACACTTTGCGCATCCAGAACACCATCCAGGTGAGGATCACCACGGCGATCACCGCGACGATTCCTTCGAACAGCTCCTGCTCTTTCTGCGGGAATTCACCGGTGGTTTCGTTGATCAGAATCCCTAGCCCCAGGCAGAGTGCAGCGGCGAGAAACACGCCAATCCACATCACCCCGATCCAGCGGCCGCGCTGGGTGCGCTTCAGATAGCTGGCGATCAAGCTGACAATTAAGGCCGCTTCAAGACCTTCACGTAACATAATGAGAAATGGAACAAACATGCCGACACCTTAAATGTTTATCGCGGTCAACTGGTGCAAAGAAAGGTAAATAACTGTGATAGTGATTATCATTACGACAGAAAGAAAAACAAGCGAAATGTGTTGGGTTTTGATGACGAGTTGTAAACCCATCGCCAGTTAATAGTTACGCTCGTTACCGTTATGTATATAAGTTATAACGTAAATGCCCATTTACGGCTCCAGTGCCCTATGGCTAAATAAGCGCTTCGTTTACCTGCTGAAAATCTAAAAATGTATAACTTTGTTCATTTCCTGCTGGCGCTGGTGATTATTCTTGCGCTCGCCTGGCTGGTGAGTTTCGACCGCCGAAAAATTCGTATTCGCTATATTTTGCAGCTTATTGTGATTGAAATTGCGCTGGCATTCTTTTTCCTGCATGCCGAGAGCGGTCTTTTCGCGATTAAATATGTCTCGGGCTTCTTCGAATCATTGCTGAAATTTGCCGCTGAAGGCACCAATTTTGTCTTTGGCGGGATGGGCGAAAAAGGGCTGGCATTCATATTCCTTGGCGTACTCTGCCCGATTATTTTCATCTCTGCCCTGATTGGTATTCTCCAGCACTGGCGAATTTTGCCGATTTTTATTCGCGTCATCGGCACGCTGCTGTCCAAAGTGAATGGTATGGGGAAGCTGGAATCCTTTAACGCCGTCAGTTCGCTGATTCTGGGCCAGTCGGAAAACTTTATTGCTTACAAAGGCGTGCTGGGCGATCTCTCCTCTCGACGCCTGTTCACTATGGCGGCCACAGCAATGTCGACCGTTTCGCTGTCCATTGTCGGCGCGTATATGAGCATGCTGGATGCGAAATATGTGGTTGCGGCGCTGATCCTCAATATGTTCAGCACCTTTATTATTTTGTCGGTCATCAACCCGACACGCCCGGAAGCCGAACCTGAAATCAAACTGGAAAAGCTGCACGAATCGCAGAGTTTCTTTGAAATGCTGGGCGAGTATATTCTGGCAGGTTTTAAAGTCGCGATGATTATTCTGGCGATGCTGATTGGCTTTATTGCTCTTATTAGTGCGGTCAACGCCCTGTTCTCCAGCGTATTTGGCATGAGCTTCCAGCAGATCCTCGGCTATGTGTTTTATCCCCTGGCGTGGCTGGTGGGTATTCCGCTGAGTGATGCGCTGAATGCGGGCAGCATTATGGCGACCAAATTGGTGGCGAATGAATTTGTGGCAATGATCGAGCTGCAAAAAATTGCCGGTCAGATGACACCACGCGGGCTGGGTATTCTCTCCATCTTCCTGGTGTCGTTCGCTAACTTTGCCTCTATCGGGATTATTGCCGGTGCGATCAAAGGGCTAAACGAAAAGCAAGGCAACGTGGTGTCTCGCTTTGGTCTGCGCCTGGTGTACGGCGCGACGCTGGTGAGCCTGCTGTCGGCGAGCTTTGCGGGACTGGTGCTGTAATTTTTTGCCCGGCGGCGCTGCGCTTGCACGGGCCTACAAAACCGTAGGCCGGGTAAGCGTTAGCGCCACCCGGCTTTTTTCGAACAACGAGGATACCGAACAATGACCATCAAAACCGGGCTTATGGCTGCCGCGCTTTTCCTGCTGGCAGGCTGCAACGCTCCATCTCACTCTGCCGCTGACGCCACCTGTAAAGCAGATAACCAGATGCAGCAAACTACCCTCTATTTCGGCCTGAATCGTCCGGCAGGTGCGGCGATCACCGGCCAGGAGTGGCAGCAGTTTGTCGATCAGGACGTGACGCCGCGTTTTCGCGATGGCTTAACGGTGTTTGATGCGCGCGGTCAATGGCTGGGCAACGACGGGAAAGTGGCGCGTGAGCCAAGCAAAGCCTTGATGCTAATCCACGGGAAAGACGCCCAGAGTGAGAGCAATATCGAAGCGTTACGTGGGATTTATAAATCGCGGTTTGCACAGGAATCGGTGATGCGGGTTGATCAGCCAGTGTGCGTGCAGTTCTGATACAAAAAAAAACCGGGTGGCGCTAACGCTTACCCGGCCTACATATTTTACGGATTTGCGGGTTTTGTAGGCCCGGCAAGCGCAGCGCCACCGGGCTTAAGACCGCAAAACTTATTCCGGCTGTAATTTCGACGGCGGTGCCGTGTGGTAATGCGCATCCGCTTCTGCAAAACGTTCCTGCATCGACGCCGACGGCGCTTTGCCCAGCAGGCTGAACACTACAATCCCGATGCTGCCGAAGATAAAGCCAGGGATGATTTCGTACAGACCCAGCCACGCGAACTGTTTCCAGACGATAACCGTCACCGCACCAATGATCATCCCCGCCAGCGCACCGTTACGGGTCATGCGTGACCAGAGTACGGAGAACAGCACCACCGGACCAAAGGCCGCACCAAAGCCCGCCCACGCGTAGCTCACCAGGCCCAGCACGCGGTTTTCCGGGTTTGCCGCCAGCGCAATGGAAACCAGCGCCACCACCAGCACCATAAAGCGACCGACCCACACCAGCTCTTTCTGGCTCGCGCCCTTACGCAGGAAGGCCTTGTACAGGTCTTCGGTAATCGCACTTGAGCAGACCAGCAGCTGACAGCTCAGGGTCGACATCACCGCCGCCAGAATCGCCGACAGTAAAATCCCGGCAATCCACGGGTTAAACAGGATCTGCGCCAGCTCAATGAACACGCGCTCGGCGTTCTGGTTCACCGCGCCCGCCTGCGCCGGGTTATTGTTGAAGTAGGCAATGCCGAAGAAGCCGACCGCCACCGCGCCCGCCAGACACAGGATCATCCACGTCATACTGATACGACGCGCGTGAACGATAGTGTGGTGGGAATCCGCCGCCATGAAGCGCGCCAGAATGTGCGGTTGACCGAAGTAGCCCAGACCCCAGCCCATCAGCGAAACAATCGCCACGAAGTTCAGGCCTTTCAGCATATCGACGTTTTCGATGCTCTTTTGTTTGATCACTTCCAGCGAATCGCCAAATCCGCCGACGGTGAAAATCACAATCACCGGCGTCAGGATCAGGGCGAAGATCATCAAACTCGCCTGCACGGTATCGGTCCAGCTAACTGCCAGGAAACCACCGACGAAGGTGTAGATGATGGTGGCGGCCGCACCGGCCCACAGCGCCGTTTCGTAGCTCATGCCGAAGGTGCTTTCGAACAGACGCGCACCGGCCACGATGCCAGAGGCACAATAGATGGTGAAGAACACCAGGATCACCAGCGCGGAAATGATGCGCAGAACACGGCTCTTATCCTCAAAGCGACCGGTGAAGTAGTCCGGCAGCGTCAGGGCGTTGTTGTTCACTTCGGTGTGAACGCGCAAACGCCCCGCCACCAGCTTCCAGTTCACCCACGCGCCGACCGTCAGGCCAATCGCAATCCAGCTTTCTGAAATACCAGAGATGAAAATCGCGCCCGGCAGGCCCATCAGCAGCCAGCCGCTCATGTCGGAAGCACCGGCAGAGAGCGCGGTGACCATCGGCCCTAAACTGCGCCCGCCCAGAATATAGTCGTCAAAACTGTTGGTTGATCGCCATGCCAAAAACCCTATCAGGATCATGCCAAAAATATAAACGAGAAATGTCACCAGCATCGGTGTGCTAATTGCCATTTAAAATCTCCAAAAATGTCGAGCGACAACCTTCCCGGTTGCCTTAATTATTCCATCACCGGAACGGGGTGATGATGAGTGTATTTCGGTTGGGCGCGCGTATCCTGCCGTAAGCGCTCCTCATGCACAAATGATTTAACACTGCATTTACATCAAATTCATCCCTGGTTTCATACGTCTTTTATATAGGTTGCACTCGCTCACGCTTTTACGGGTTGCACCTTTTAAAAGTGTTAACTGCCGCATAAAAACAGGCCTCACACGCAGAATTCCGCCTTATTTTCCAGCTAACTTATGCTTAACAATCCATTCATTTTTCAGCTTGCAGACCAGGTCACATTTAACACGGTTGCACAAAGTTGCAACATGGTGGATATTTCACGCTAACGACCGAACATCACTACAGATCAACAGGAGTTTTGGCATGGGCATGACCACCATGGGGGTTAAGCTGGATGACGCGACCCGCGAACGGATTAAGAGCGCTGCAACCCGCATTGACCGCACGCCGCACTGGTTAATTAAGCAGGCTATTTTTAATTATCTGGAACGTCTGGAAACCGAAGACGATTTACCAGAACTGCCTGCTCTGCTGGCCGGTGCCGCGAATGAAAGCGAAGACGCCGTCGCCGCCGCCGAAGAGAACCACCAGCCGTTCCTCGATTTTGCCGAACAGATCCTGCCGCAATCCGTCAGCCGCGCGGCGATCACCGCCGCGTACCGTCGTGCCGAAACCGACGCCGTGCCGATGCTGCTGGAGCAGGCCCGTCTGCCAGAGCCGATTGCTTCTCAGGCGCACAGCCTGGCGTATCAGCTCGCCGACAAACTGCGTAATCAGAAATCCGCCAGCGGCCGCGCCGGAATGGTGCAAGGGCTTCTGCAGGAGTTCTCCCTCTCCTCGCTGGAAGGCGTGGCGCTGATGTGCCTCGCAGAAGCGCTGCTGCGTATTCCAGACAAAGCCACGCGCGATGCCTTAATTCGCGACAAAATCAGCAACGGCAACTGGCACTCGCACATTGGCCGTAGCCCGTCGCTGTTCGTCAATGCCGCCACCTGGGGCCTGCTGTTTACCGGCAAACTGGTCTCTACCCACAACGAAGCCAACCTCTCCCGCTCTTTGAACCGCATTATCGGTAAGAGCGGCGAACCGCTGATCCGCAAAGGCGTGGACATGGCGATGCGCCTGATGGGCGAACAGTTCGTCACCGGCGAAACCATCTCCGAAGCGCTGGCCAACGCCCGCAAGCTCGAAGACAAAGGCTTCCGCTACTCCTACGACATGCTCGGTGAAGCGGCCCTGACCGCCGCCGACGCACAGGCGTACATGGTCTCTTACCAGCAGGCGATCCACGCGATTGGCAAAGCCTCCAACGGTCGCGGCATTTACGAAGGTCCGGGGATTTCCATCAAACTCTCCGCCCTGCACCCGCGCTACAGCCGCGCCCAGTACGACCGCGTGATGGACGAACTCTACCCGCGCCTGAAATCCCTCACCCTGCTGGCGCGCCAGTACGATATCGGGATTAACATCGACGCCGAAGAGGCCGACCGCCTGGAGATCTCCCTCGATCTGCTGGAAAAACTGTGCTTCGAGCCGGAACTGGCGGGCTGGAACGGCATCGGCTTCGTTATTCAGGCCTACCAGAAGCGCTGCCCGTTTGTGATTGATTATCTGATTGACCTCGCCTCGCGCAGCCGTCGCCGCCTGATGATCCGTCTGGTAAAAGGCGCGTACTGGGACAGCGAAATCAAACGCGCGCAGATGGACGGCCTGGAGGGGTATCCGGTCTACACCCGCAAGGTCTACACCGACGTCTCTTACCTCGCCTGCGCGAAAAAACTGCTCGGCGTGCCGAACCTGATTTACCCGCAGTTCGCCACCCACAACGCCCACACGCTGGCGGCGATCTACAGCCTGGCCGGACAGAACTACTATCCGGGCCAGTACGAATTCCAGTGCCTGCACGGCATGGGTGAACCGCTGTACGAGCAGGTCACCGGGAAAGTGGCCGATGGCAAACTGAACCGACCGTGCCGTATTTATGCCCCGGTCGGCACCCATGAAACGCTGCTGGCCTATCTGGTGCGTCGTCTGCTGGAAAACGGCGCCAATACCTCCTTCGTCAACCGTATTGCCGACACTACCCTGCCGCTCGACGAGCTGGTCGCTGATCCGGTGCAGGCCGTGGAAAAAATGGCGGCGCAGGAAGGCCAGCTCGGTCTGCCGCATCCGAAAATCGCCCTGCCGCGCGACCTTTACGGCAGTGACCGCACCAACTCGGCGGGTCTGGATCTGGCGAACGAACACCGTCTGGCGTCCCTCTCTTCTGCTCTGCTGAATAGCGCCCTGCAAAAATGGCAGGCGAAACCGATCCTTGAGCAGCCCGTTGATACAGGCGACATGCAGCCGGTGATCAACCCGGCGGAGCCGAAAGATATCGTCGGGTTTGCCCGCGAAGCCACCGCTAAAGAAGTTGAAATGGCGCTGGAAAATGCGGTGAACAACGCGCCGATCTGGTTCGCGACGCCGCCGCAGGAACGTGCCGCAATCCTTGAGCGCGCCGCAATCCTGATGGAAGGCCAGATGCAGCAGCTGATTGGTATCCTGGTGCGCGAAGCCGGGAAAACTTTCAGCAACGCCATCGCCGAAGTGCGCGAGGCGGTCGACTTCCTGCACTACTACGCCGGTCAGGTACGTAACGATTTTGATAACGAAACTCATCGCCCGCTCGGCCCGGTGGTGTGCATCAGCCCGTGGAACTTCCCGCTGGCGATCTTCACCGGCCAAATCGCGGCGGCGCTTGCCGCAGGTAACAGCGTGCTGGCGAAACCGGCTGAACAGACGCCGCTGATTGCCGCCCAGGGTATTAACATTCTGCTCGAAGCCGGCGTACCGGCTGGCGTGGTGCAGCTTCTGCCGGGCCGTGGGGAAACCGTCGGCGCTCAGCTAACGTCCGACACCCGCGTGCGCGGCGTGATGTTTACCGGCTCCACCGAAGTAGCGACGCTGCTGCAACGCAACATTGCGACGCGTCTCGATCCACAGGGTCGTCCGACGCCGCTGATCGCCGAAACCGGTGGCATGAACGCGATGATCGTTGACTCCTCCGCACTCACCGAACAGGTGGTGGTGGATGTGCTGGCCTCGGCCTTTGACAGCGCCGGACAGCGCTGCTCTGCCCTGCGCGTCCTGTGTCTGCAGGATGATATCGCCGACCACACCCTGAAAATGCTGCGCGGTGCGATGGCCGAATGTCGGATGGGTAACCCAGGCCGTCTGACCACGGACATCGGCCCGGTGATTGATGCCGAAGCGAAAGCCAACATCGAACAACATATTCAGGCGATGCGAGCCAAAGGCCGTCCGGTCTTCCAGGCGGTTCGCGAAAACAGCGAAGACGCCCGCGAATGGAACACCGGCACCTTTATTGCGCCGACGCTGATTGAGCTCTCCAGCTTCGACGAGCTGAAAAAAGAGGTCTTCGGCCCGGTGCTGCACGTCGTGCGCTACAGCCGTAACAATCTGGAGGCGCTGGTCGATCAGATTAATGCTTCCGGCTACGGCCTGACACTCGGCGTGCATACCCGCATCGACGAAACCATCGCTCAGGTGACGGGCAGCGCGAAAGTCGGCAACCTGTACGTGAACCGCAACATGGTTGGCGCAGTCGTCGGCGTGCAGCCGTTCGGCGGCGAAGGCTTGTCCGGCACCGGTCCGAAAGCGGGTGGTCCGCTCTATCTGTACCGTCTGCTGGCGAACCGCCCTGAGAATGCGCTCGGCGTGACCCTGGCGCGTCAGGATGCAGAACGTCCGGTGGATGCACAGCTCAAAACGCTGATCACCCAACCGCTGGAAGCCCTCGTCAAATGGGCAGAAAATCGCCCGGAACTGCGCGCCATTTGCCAGCAGTATGGCGAGCAGGCGCAGGCGGGTACGCAGCGTCTGCTGCCAGGCCCGACCGGAGAGCGCAACACCTGGACACTGATGCCGCGCGAGCGCGTGCTGTGTATCGCCGATAACGAACAGGATACGCTGGTTCAGCTGGCTGCCGCTGCGGCAACAGGCTGTGAAGTGCTGTGGCCGGAAGATGGTTTGCATCGTGACCTGGCTAAACAGCTGCCGAAAGAGGTCTCCGCGCGTATCACGTTTGCCAAACCGGATGTGATTACCACCCAGGCTTTCGACGCGGTGATCTACCACGGCGATTCCGATCAGCTGCGCGAACTGTGCGAACTGGTCGCGGCGCGCGACGGCGCGATTGTCTCGGTGCAGGGCTTTGCCCGTGGCGAAACCAATCTGCTGCTGGAGCGTCTGTACGTGGAGCACTCGCTCAGCGTCAACACCGCCGCTGCCGGGGGTAACGCCAGCCTGATGACAATCGGTTAAAGCTATGATAATAAGGCTCCGGAAACGGGGCCTTTTTTATTGGGTGAGAGAATGAAACGAGTATTGATTGCCGGAGCAGCACTGCTGCTCAGCGCCAGCGCGCTGGCGGATGAATGCGCCAGTGCCAGCACACAGACCGATTTGAACACCTGTACCGCGCAGCAGTATCAGAGTGCTGATAAAAAACTGAATCAGACCTATCAGGCCGCGATGAAACGGGCCGCTGCGCCACAGAAAGAGTTGCTGAAAAAAGCGCAGCAGGCGTGGATTGCCCTGCGTGACGCCGACTGCGCGTTTGCCGGTTCCGGCAGCGAAGGCGGGAGCGTTCAGCCGATGATTATCAACCAGTGCATGACCGAGAAAACCGCCGAGCGCGAGGCGTATCTGGCGTCATTAATGCAGTGCGAAGAAGGCGATTTAAGCTGCCCGCTGCCGCCTGGCAACTAACGCAGACGAATACCTTCAATAATCAGGCGCTGCACGTTATCCACCGCACTCTGGAAAAATGCCTCGTCCTGGAGCGTTTTTCCGGTCACGGCTTCGACCTGGCTCGCAAAGTCAGCATAGTGCTGGGTCGAGGCCCAAATCATAAAGATCAGATGCTGCGGGTCGACCGGGGCCAGTTTTCCGCTTGCGACCCAGCCCGCAATAATCGCCGACTTATCGTCGATCAACTGTTTCAAATCTCCCGTCAATTCAGCCTGCAACAGCGGCGCGCCCTGTAGCATCTCCATGCAGAACAGTTTTGAGGCTTGCGGATAGTCGCGGGACACTTCCAGCTTGAGGCGTATGTACTCTTTGATCGCCACCAGCGGCGCGAGCTCTTCGCGAAACGCTTTCAGCGGTGCCAGCCAGATATCAAGAATCTGTTGCAGAACGGCGATATACAGTGCCTCTTTCGACGGGTAGTAATACAGCAGATTGGTTTTCGACACGCCCGACAATTCTGCGACTTGCTCCAGGCGCGTGCCGTGGATGCCAAACTGCGAGAAAGTCTCCAGCGCGGCTTTCAGAATGGCCTGCTTCTTGGCGCTCACCGCCCGCGAACGTTTACCTGGTGTCTGCACTGCGCCTTGTGTCATGCCTGCTCTCCTTGAAAATGTGCGTTTAGCATAGCAAAACCCCTCGCTTCTCACGACATTCTGCACCTCGATCGCGCATAACTGCCTGTTTTGTGTGCATTGCTTTTGACCATTTAGTCCACTTTGTTCGATATCTTTTCAACAACTATCAGTTAACACGTTAATAACATTGCGCTTTTCAAAACTGGCATCCCCTTTGCAAAACCCTTATCACGAGGCTGAACAGGAAATGCAGGATGCAGCGCCACGTCTGACTTTCACCCCACACTGAGATGAAGAGAGGTTCGTGATGAAAATTGGCGTATTCGTCCCTATCGGCAACAACGGCTGGCTAATCTCCTCCCACGCGCCGCAGTACATGCCGACCTTTGAGCTGAACAAAGCCATTGTGCAAAAGGCGGAGCATTACCATTTCGACTTTGCGCTCTCGATGATCAAACTGCGCGGCTTCGGCGGCAAAACCGAATTCTGGGATCACAATCTGGAGTCTTTCACTCTGATGGCGGGTCTGGCGGCGGTGACGTCGCGCATTCAGATCTACGCCACCGCCGCCACCCTCACCTTGCCCCCGGCGATTGTGGCGCGTATGGCATCGACCATTGACTCCATCTCCGGCGGGCGCTTCGGCGTGAATCTGGTGACCGGCTGGCAAAAACCAGAGTACGAGCAGATGGGCCTGTGGCCGGGCGATGAGTATTTCTCGCGTCGGTATGACTATCTCACCGAATACGTACAGGTCCTGCGCGATCTGTGGGGCACCGGCAAGAGCGATTTCAAAGGCGACTACTTCACCATGAATGACTGTCGCGTCAGCCCGCAGCCCTCCACGCCGATGAAGGTAATCTGCGCCGGACAGAGCGACGCGGGGATGGCATTTTCCGCGCAGCATGCAGATTTCAACTTCTGCTTTGGGAAAGGCGTCAACACCCCCACCGCCTTCGCCCCCACCGCCGCACGCATGAAAGAGGCGGCGGAAGTGACCGGGCGCGATGTCGGATCTTACGTGCTGTTTATGGTCATCGCCGACGAAACCGACGAGGCCGCACGCGCCAAATGGGAGCACTACAAGGCGGGAGCCGACGAGGAAGCCTTGAGCTGGTTAACGGAGCAGAGCCAAAAAGATACCCGCTCCGGGTCAGACACCAACGTGCGCCAGATGGCGGACCCGACCTCGGCGGTCAACATCAATATGGGCACCCTCGTCGGGTCTTACGCCAGCGTCGCGCGGATGCTCGATGACGTCGCCAGCGTGCCGGGTGCCGAAGGCGTGCTGTTAACCTTTGATGATTTTCTTATGGGCGTTGAGACCTTTGGCGAGCGCATCCAGCCGCTGATGCAGTGCCGCGCACATATCCCGGCGCTGACGCAGGAGGTGGCGTAATGATTTCATTAGATGCACGCCCGGAAGCCATCACTTTTACGCCGGAACAGAGCGCGCTGATCGTGGTGGATATGCAAAACGCTTACGCAAGCCAGGGCGGCTATCTGGATCTGGCCGGATTTGACGTCTCCGCTACCCGACCGGTTATCGACAATATCAATATCGCCGTGGCCGCCGCACGCGCAGCGGGAATGCTGATCGTCTGGTTCCAGAACGGCTGGGACGATCGCTACGTTGAAGCCGGTGGCCCTGGCTCGCCCAATTTCCATAAATCCAACGCCCTGAAAACCATGCGCAAGCAGCCAGAATTACAGGGAAAACTGCTGGCAAAAGGCGGCTGGGATTATCAGCTGGTCGACGAACTGGTGCCGCAGCCTGGCGATATCGTGCTGCCGAAACCGCGCTACAGCGGCTTTTTCAACACCCCGCTCGACAGCCTGTTGCGCAGCCGTGGCATTCGCCATCTGGTGTTTACCGGCATTGCGACCAACGTCTGTGTGGAATCGACCCTGCGCGACGGCTTTTTCCTCGAGTATTTCGGCGTGGTGCTGGCAGACGCCACGCACCAGGCCGGGCCGGAGTTCGCGCAGAAAGCCGCCCTGTTCAATATCGAAACCTTTTTTGGCTGGGTCAGCACCGTCGCCGAGTTCTGCGATGCCGTCTCCCCGCCGTCGTTAGCCCGTATCGCCTGAGGAGCAATACTATGCCGAAATCCGTGATCATTCCCGCTGGCACCAGCACGCCGATTGCGCCCTTTGTGCCTGGCACGCTCGCCGATGGCGTGGTGTATGTCTCCGGTACGCTGCCCTTTGATAAAGAGAATAACGTGGTCTGGCCCGACGACCCAAAGGCACAAACCCGCCACGTTCTGGAAACTATCAGAAGCGTTATCGAAACGGCGGGTGGCACGATGGAGGATGTGACCTTCAACAGCATCTTTATCACCGACTGGAAAAATTACGCCGCGATTAACGAAATCTACGCCGAGTTTTTCCCCGGCGACAAACCGGCGCGATTCTGCATTCAGTGCGGGCTGGTGAAGCCCGAGGCGCTGGTCGAGATCGCCACTATTGCGCACATTGGGAAGTGAGGTTGCCATGAAAATATCGCTTTCACCGCCCCCCTTTGTCGATGCGCCAGTCGTGGTGCTGATCGCCGGGTTAGGCGGCGGTGGCAGTTACTGGCTGCCGCAGTTAGCGGTGCTGGAGCAGGAGTATCAGGTGGTGTGTTACGACCAGCGCGGGACCGGAAATAACCCCGAAGCGTTGCCCGAGAACTACTCTGTGGCACAGATGGCAGACGAGCTGTATCAGGCGCTGGCACAAGCAGGCACTCAGCGCTTTTGCGTGGTCGGCCATGCGCTCGGTGCGCTGGTCGGGCTGCAACTGGCGCTCGATCGCCCTGAGTCTGTCAGCGCACTGGTATCAATCAACGGCTGGCTGAAGCTGAACGCCCATACTCGCCGCTGTTTCCAGATCCGCGAACGCCTGCTGCACGCGGGCGGTGCACAGGCCTGGGTGGAAGCGCAGCCGCTGTTCCTCTATCCCGCCGACTGGATGGCGGCCCGTGCGCCGCGAATGGAAGCGGAAGAGGCGCTGGCCCTCGCCCACTTTCAGGGAAAACCCAATCTGCTTAAGCGTCTCCAGGCGCTTAAGCAGGCGGATTTCAGCCGGGATGTGGCGCGTATTCGCTGCCCGGTAATGGTTATCTGCTCTACTGACGATCTGCTGGTGCCCGCCGTTTGTTCCACCGAATTGCACGCCGCGCTGCCCCACAGTGAAAAGGTGGTGATGCGCGAGGGCGGGCACGCCTGCAACGTCACCGATCCCGATACCTTCAATACGCTGCTGCTGAACGGGCTGGCCAGTCTGCTGCATGCACAAGAAAGGGTTTTATAGATGAGCGAAGCCATCAATCCAATCGCGTTAAAAACGCTGTTTACCGAGGCGCGCACACATAACGGCTGGCAGGATATTCCGGTCAGCGATGAGACCCTGCGCGAGATCTACGACCTGATGAAATGGGGGCCGACTTCTGCCAACTGTTCCCCCGCGCGGATCGTGTTTGTCCGCTCGCCGGAGGGCAAAGAGAAACTGGCCCCGGCGCTCTCCAGCGGCAATCTGGCGAAAACCCTGGCCGCGCCCGTCACGGCGATTGTCGCCTGGGACAGCGAGTTTTATGAGCGCTTGCCGGAACTGTTTCCCCACGGCGATGCCCGCAGCTGGTTTACCTCCAGCCCGGAGCTGGCGCAGGAGACGGCGTTTCGCAACAGCTCGCTGCAGGCCGCGTATCTGATCTTCGCCTGTCGCGCGCTGGGGCTGGATACCGGGCCGATGTCAGGCTTTGATCCGCAAAAAGTGGATGCGGCCTTTTTCACCGGCACAAGCCTGAAAAGCAATCTGCTGATCAACATCGGCTACGGCGACGCCAGCAAAGTTTATGAGCGTCTGCCGCGTCTGACGTTTGAAGATGCCTGCGGGCTGGCGTAAGGAGCAAACATGAACGTACCGGATCAACAAACTTTTCGCGACGCAATGGCCTGCGTCGGCGCGGCGGTGAACATTATCACCACTGACGGTCCTGCCGGTCAGGCCGGATTTACCGCCAGCGCCGTGTGCAGCGTGACCGACTCTCCGCCCACCCTGCTGGTGTGCCTGAATCGCGGCGCGTCCGTCTGGCCAGCGTTTAACGAAAACCGCACCCTGTGCGTCAATACGCTGAGCGCCGGGCAAGAGCCGCTATCGAACCTGTTTGGCGGCAAAACGCCGATGGACCAACGCTTCGCGGCGGCAAACTGGCAGACAGGAGAAACCGGCTGTCCACGGCTCGAAGACGCGCTGGCGTCATTTGATTGTCGCATCAACCAGATAGTCAGCGTCGGCACGCACGACATTCTTTTTTGCGACATTGTATCGATTACACGCCACCCCGCGCCGCAGGGACTGGTGTGGTTTGATCGCGGCTATCACGCACTTTTGCGACCCGCCTGTTAACCCTCCTTAAGGAGATAGCTCATGGCTTTGTTCGGTTTTCCCCACTGGCAGTTGAAATCGACCTCCACTGAACGCGGCGTGGTCGCGCCGGATGAAAGACTTCCCCTGGTACCCACCGTGGTGATGGGCGTCCAGCACGCGGTCGCGATGTTTGGCGCAACGGTGCTGATGCCTATTCTGATGGGGCTTGATCCTAATTTATCGATTTTAATGTCGGGCATCGGCACGCTGCTGTTTTTCTTCATCACCGGTGGGCGCGTGCCGAGCTATCTGGGATCGAGCGCTGCCTTTGTCGGCGTGGTGATCGCCGCCACGGGTTTTAACGGTCAGGGGATCAACCCGAATCTGAGCGTCGCACTCGGAGGGATTATCGCCTGCGGGTTGGTCTACACCCTGATAGGCGTTGCCGTGATGAAGATGGGCACCCGATGGATTGAACGCCTGATGCCGCCGGTCGTTACTGGCGCGGTGGTGATGGCGATTGGCCTGAATCTCGCGCCGATTGCGGTTCGAGGGGTGTCTGCATCGTCTTTTGACAGTTGGATGGCCGTAATGACGGTGCTGTGTATTGGTCTGGTGGCTGTATTCACGCGCGGGATGATTCAGCGGCTGTTGATTCTGGTCGGGCTGATTGCGGCGTGTCTGGTCTATGCTCTGATGACCAGCGTTTTCGGCCTCGGCAAACCGGTTGATTTTTCGCTGGTGCAAAATGCCGCGTGGTTTGGTCTGCCGCACTTCACATCCCCCACTTTTAGCGGACAGGCGATGATGCTGATTGCACCCGTAGCAGTGATTCTGGTGGCGGAAAACTTAGGCCATCTGAAAGCAGTCGCCGGAATGACCGGGCGCAATATGGACCCGTACATGGGCCGCGCGTTTGTCGGTGACGGGCTGGCCACGATGCTGTCGGGTTCGGTCGGTGGCAGCGGCGTGACAACTTACGCCGAAAATATCGGCGTGATGGCCGTGACCAAGGTGTACTCCACGCTGGTGTTTGTCGCTGCAGCGGTGATTGCGCTGCTGCTGGGCTTCTCGCCGAAATTTGGCGCGTTGATCCACACCATTCCAGCCCCGGTTATCGGCGGTGCATCGATTGTGGTGTTTGGCCTTATCGCCGTGGCGGGTGCGCGAATCTGGGTGCAGAACCGTGTTGATCTCAACCAGAACGGCAACCTGATCATGGTCGCTGTCACGCTGGTGCTGGGTGCGGGTGATTTCGCGCTGACCATCGGCGGCTTTACGCTGGGCGGAATTGGCACGGCCACCTTTGGCGCGATTTTGCTGAATGCGTTGTTGAGTCGCCGGACGGCGGAGATCTCTCAGGCTGAGGTGGTGCACCAGGACTCCTGATGGAGCCGGTTGTTTGTGCCGGGTGGCGGCTTCGCCTTACCCGGCCTACGTTTCTTTTGTAGGCCCGGTAAGCGCAGCGCCACCGGGCAAAAATCTCAGGATTCCTGGTTTACTGTCGCGTTGTCAGTTTGCGACTGTGTCTTTTTCTTTTTTAACTTTAACTCACTCACCAAAACGCCCACCACAATAAACGCCGCACCAAGCAGGGCCAGCATCGGCAAACGCTCGCCCGCAAGACGACCGAAAATCCCGGCCCAGACCGGTTCGCCGGTGTAGATGACCGTCGCGCGCGTCGGGGAAACGCTGCGCTGCGCCCAGTTCATCGTCACCTGGATAATGGCGCTGAAAATACCCAGACCTAAAGCCACGACCACCAGCCCAGTGGACATCGGCGGGACGGATTCGCCTGCGGGTACCATCGCCACAAATGCGACGATTGACGCAGTTGCAAGCTGTACAACGGTCACGCGTTTGACGTCCACTTTTCCGGCCCAGGCGCTGATCAAAATAATTTCTGCCGCAATCGCCACCGCGCCGATCAGCGTGATGATTTCACCCGGCCCCATCGCCAGCAGATTGTCCCCCGGTCCGGCGAGAAAAATGAGGCCGATAAATGCCAGTACGATACCTACGCAAGACATCAGCCCCGGCATTCTGCCGAGACACAGCCATTGCAATAGCGGCACCAGCGGAACGTACATCGCGGTAATAAATGCGGATTTACTGCTGGGAATGGTCTGTAAACCCCAGGTCTGCAGGCTGTAACCCATCGCTATCGACACCCCAATCGCCACGCCAGCCTGCAGTTCTTTCATCGTTAGCCCACGCAGGGTTTTCAGTGAGAAAAGCGCCACCACAATCGCCGCCGTGGCAAAACGTAGCCCGACGAAGAAAAACGGATCGCTGAGCGTCACGGCATACTGTACGGCGAGGAAGGTTCCGCCCCAGAACATGGTGATCAGAATCAGGATCGCTTCCTGAGGTTTGATGGAGAAGGCATAACGAGAGGAGGACATGGGACACCGACAGCAAGAGTTAATCCGCTAGTGTGCGATGCCTTTGGTTACAGTTCAATGTTGCACAAATAAAAAAACCGCCGGGAGTCCCGGCGGCAGGGGGATATTTCAGGTTGGGTGACACTGAAATGGAGAACAACTAACTTTTATTGTTGCTCCCGTGGCTATTTTTGCCCCCTTTTTTGCCAGCTTCAGATGCACGCTGCGGGTCATTCTTGAAGTTGCCCCCGCTCTGCTGGCCACCTTTACGACCTGCTTCTGATGCTCTGTCACGGTCTTCAGCGAAATTACCTGACCCACCACGATGGTTTGCCATCTCTAACCTCCAGAGTGTGAAACATTAGACATCATACTGCATTCAGTAAAAGAGGATTCTTTCACCTGACGGCACAAGGCCAGAGCCTTTGTCTGCGCCGCGTGAAACTAAGCTTAGTGGAATGAGCCGATCCAGCCAGTAAACGGTAATATTCTGCAACATGAAATCAGCCGTTCGTGTGAGATCTTGCCGCCGTCACCAATAAGCTCCTCTTATCATTCAGAAAAGCCGATTCGCTAAAAATGTTTCATATTGCTACAAAGAAAGCTCCTAAATATCTTGTTATAAATCAAAGAAATGGCTTTAAGATTTGCAGTCTGGCCGAGGCGTCTTATCTTTAAATGAACGCAGCGATTCGCTGCCAGAAACCACAATCGAGGAGTGATGCAAGATGGCAAAAGTTCTGGTGCTCTATTATTCCATGTATGGACACATTGAAACCATGGCTCATGCGGTGGCGGAAGGCGCTAACAAAGTGGATGGGGTTGAGGTCGTGGTGAAACGCGTACCAGAAACCATGAATGCCGAAGCGTTCCTGAAAGCCGGTGGCAAAACGCAAAATGCCCAGCAGGCGACGCCACAAGAACTGGCCGACTATGACGCCATCATCTTCGGCACCCCAACGCGATTCGGCAATATGTCCGGGCAAATGCGCACCTTCCTGGATCAGACCGGCGGGCTGTGGGCTTCCGGCGCACTGTACGGGAAACTCGCCAGCGTCTTTAGCTCAACCGGGACCGGTGGCGGCCAGGAACAGACGATTACCTCAACCTGGACGACCCTTGCGCACCACGGGATGGTGATTGTGCCCATCGGATACGGCGCGCAGGAATTATTTGATGTTTCACAGGTTCGTGGCGGTACCCCGTACGGTGCCACCACCATTGCTGGCGGCGACGGTTCGCGTCAGCCAAGCCAGGAAGAGCTGGCCATCGCTCGTTATCAGGGCGAGCACGTCGCGAGCCTCGCTAAAAAACTGAACGGCTAACCTCAACAGGAGGACAAGCATGCCAACTCAAGAATCTAAAGCTCATCACGTCGGTGAGTGGGCAAGTTTACGCAATACCTCTCCAGAAATTGCCGAGGCCATCTTTGAAGTCGCGAAATATGATGAAAAGCTGGCGGAGAAAATTTGGGAGGACGGGAGCGATGAAGTGCTGGTCCGTGCCTTCGATAAAACAGACAAAGACTCGCTCTTCTGGGGCGAGCAAACCATCGAACGTAAAAACGTCTAATCGTTCCCCCCGCAGTAGCGGGGGGTTTTACCTTACTTCGCCGCGTCATTCATCAGCGTATTAAACTTATCAATCGGGCAGAATCCGTTGGTATCCACCGGACAGCCTTTCAGTTCGAGCGTCACACGCTGCGCCGGAGATTTCAACGACAGCACATCGGCGTTCCGCAACTGCTCTGAGCTTTGATAGACATACTCAATTTTCATCAGCTCACGATTCGCGTTTTTATCATGCCAGCGCTGGAAGACAATCTTCCCGCCAATCGGCGTACGCTCGTGCTGGTCATGCAGCTGATACGGTTTGAAGTCCAGCGCCGTCAGCAGCGACGCGATGTTTGAATCATGCCCCACCAGCACGGTGATTTTTGGCGCTTTCGCCTGATCGGTCACCAGTGCGTTATCGATGTATTTCACCAGCGGTTTGGCGACGTTACGCGCCACTTCGGTGGAGGTGAACAGAGAATCCTGATAGCCATTTTTCAGCTGCGACAGCACGCGCCACTGCTGGTCGGTTTTGATTTCGCCCCATGCCACCTGATCCAGCGGGAAGCCTTCGTAATATTGCAACGTGAACGCATCCACCAGCGAGTTACCCACTTTCAGCGGGCCAGAGACGCTCGGCTCTTTTTCATAGTCGGCGGTAAAGGTGTCTTTGGCCTCCGTCAGAGAACACACTTTTTTCTCTTTGCAGGACGGGGAGTCGGTGTATTTGGTGATCTGCTCCAGTAGCTTGTAGCTCTCATCCAGCTTCATGCCTTGGCGCTCGGTTTCCATCGCTTTGACTGCTTTTTCGCGGAACTCCGGTGAATTGTCGGTGATCACCGGGTTGAAGGTTGGGTCCATCGTGCCCATTTTTTCCTGATGGTGAACCGGAACATCACACCCTGGGAAGGCGCCAGTGATAAAGAATTGGGCGGTTGCGACGGTACGCTGCAAGCTGTTGGCATAGGTGTACACCGCGTCTGCCGGTGGACATTCTCCGGTGGTCACCATCCCCTGCTCGGCCAGCCATTCACGCATGTAATGGCCCATGTACACTTCGAGCACGCCACCTTTAGTGGTGAGCTGCCCGCCTGGGACATCCCACTCAGGCCATTTTCCCGGCGTTGACTGTTCCAGCACGCTGCCGTTGTTCGCCAGAGGGGCGCGCAAGTTGTGGCGGCTCATGATTAAAACCTGCTGTAGCTGATAGCCTTCCGGGGCCGTTTGCGCCTGCGCGCCAGAGGTCATTGTTAAAGTGCCAGCCACTGCGATAGCAAGTAGTGCTTTTCTCATCCCTTTATCCTCAGAGTTTATTTTCGTCAAACTGATTGTGACAGATTGATGACAAATTTCCGGGAACCATTTCTCAAAGTGATAGATAACGCTTTTTACGGCAGCGAAAAAAGGTTTTATAATAAAACTATCAACCGAGGAGCCAGCGTGAAACGAACCCGTCTTGAAGAGAGTACCTGTCCTGTCGCCCGTTCGCTCGATATTATCGGCGACTGGTGGTCGTTGCTGATCGTACGCGACGCCCTGCGTGGGCTGAAGCGTTTTGGGGAATTTCAGAAAAGCCTCGGGATCGCCAAAAATATGCTCGCCACCCGCCTCAAATTGCTGGTAGAAGAAGGCATCCTGATTTTACAGCCCGCCTCCGATGGCAGCGCCTGGCAGGAGTATGTGCTGACCGAAAAAGGCCGCGCTTTGCAGACGGTACTGGTGGCGTTATCCCAGTGGGGCAATGAACATTTGTTTGCCGAAAACGAGCTGGGCAGCGTACTGGTGGACGCAGAACATCGTCAACCGCTGCGTAAACTGACGCTTATCGCTCAGGATGGCCGGGAACTGGCGCCGGAAGATGTGATCCCGAAACTTCCCTAACCCTTCTCTTTCAGTCTCTTAGACACAGTTCCCTCTCCGCCCTGAGCGCAGATCAAAAATAATTTCCGTCAATTGGTTGCATTATAAAACCAAATATCTCACAGTAAATTAGGTTTCATATTGAAACCAATTAACCCACTTTGCTTTGAGGTAACACGCAATGACTACCCAACACTCTACCGCGTTGATCACTGGGGCATCATCCGGCATTGGCGCAGTGTATGCCGATCGTTTCGCCGCCCGAGGCGTTAATCTGGTACTGGTTGCTCGTCGGGAAGATCGCCTGAACACCCTGGCATCACAGCTTCGCGAGCAGTATGGCGTTAATGTCGAGATTCTGGTCGCCGATCTGACGCAGGAGACGGGGATCCGCGCCGTTGAGGAAGTGCTGCACAGCAATACGGCGATCGATTCGCTGGTCAATAACGCTGGCACGGCGCAAATGGCCCCGTTCCTCGCCAGCGACGCGGCCTCGCACCAGGCCATCAATACCTTAAATACCACGGCCCTGATGCGTCTGACGCTGGCGATCCTGCCGCGCCTGGCACAGAACAATCGCGGCACGCTGATTAATATCGCCTCGGTGCTGTCGATTCACGCGCGGGCGGGCAGTGCCCTGTATAGCGCTACCAAAGCCTGGGTGCTGAACTTTACGCGTGGATTACAGGAAGAGTTTGCCGACACTGGCGTGCGTATTCAGGCGGTGTTACCTGCCGCAACTGCGACGGAGATTTGGGAAATTTCAGGCGTTTCCATGAACGATCTGCCGGAAGGTTCGGTGATGACCACGGACGATATGGTGGACGCGGCGCTGGCCGGGCTGGATAAAGGTGAATTGATCACGATCCCGCCGATGCATGATGTGCAACTCTGGGAGCGGTATGAAGAGGCGCGTCTGGCCCTGTTCAATAGTGCGCGGACCGGCGTTCCGGCGCCGCGCTATCTGACGCGCTAATTAACGTTCCAGCTGGTCGCCATATTCCCGCATCCAGGCGGCCAGCGGGGAGAGCGCGCTCTGTAGCGTAAGTCCTAAATCCGTTATCTGATATTCCACGCGCGGCGGAATCTCCGGAAAGATCGTCCGCGACACCAGCCCACGCTGTTCAAATAAACGCAGCTGTTTGGTCAGCTCTTTTTGGGTGATCGGTGCAGCCGCGCGAAGCAGATCGCCAAAGCGCACCGGGGCATTGAGGACGATCAGCCGATACAGAATGGGGATCGCCCATTTGCCCGAAATCAGGCTGACAAACTGGGTCATCGGGCAGGATTCAGTCGCAGAATTTTTTTCACACGTCGGGTCGAGTATTTCCGCCATAGCACACCGTTCGCCTCATTAGTATCCAAATGGTACCTGGTTTCTTTTGGATACTAACGTTTCTATAGTGCTTTCTCCAGTGACATTTCAGGAGATAAACATGGGTCGTTTAGCAGGTAAATATACGCTTATTACGGGTGGCACCAGCGGCATCGGTCTGGCGACGGCGCAGGAGTTTATCGCCGAAGGGGCACACGTCGCGGTGACCGGACGTAACCCGGAAACACTGGCCGAGGCGCAACGAATTTTAGGGGATAACGCCTGGGTGATCGCCACCGACGCTGGTGATATTTCCGCGCAACAGCAGCTGGCAGACACCCTCGCCACTCGCTGGTCACGGCTGGATGCGGTGTTTATCAACGCCGGAGATGTGACGCACGGTCTTATTGAGGAGTGGCGCGAAGAGGCGTGGGATCGGCTGATGAGCATCAATCTCAAGGGTCCCTTCTTTCTGGTTCAGGCGCTGCTGCCGCTGCTGAACAATCCCTCTTCGGTGATTTTGTGTGGCTCGGTTAGCGCCCGCATCGGCCTGCCCACCAGCAGCGTTTATGCCGCCAGCAAAGCCGGGCTGTTATCCCTGGCGAGAACGTTGTCAGCGGAATTACTGCCGCGCGGGGTTCGCGTTAACGGCTTAAGTCCTGGGCCGGTTGCTACTCCAGCGCTGAACAAACTGGGGCTGAGCGAAGAGGCGCAGAAAGCGCTACAGGGTGATATTGCAAGCCTGGTTCCGCTTGGGCGGATGGGCACGCCAACGGAACTGGCGAAGGCCGCGCTGTATCTGGCGTCCGATGAATCAAGCTATACGGTGGGAACAGAACTGTTGGTTGATGGCGGAACCGGCAGTTTGTAACACACAACGCGCTGATATCACCGATATCAGCGCCACTGAAGAATGTTGAGGGTCAAATTCTTACGATCGCTGAGATGCTATACTTTACGAAATTTCTTAGGTGGTATTACAAGGGAGTTATCCATCTTGTCACAACGTAAATATATCAGTGCGGCGATTATTATTATTGCCTGCACAACCTCAATTTTCGCCGCCCTTGTTTTACATGAAGTAAGAAACCTTCAAAACTATATGGGATATATTGCCGAAAACGGCAAGTCTGCACTGTTCCATGAAGAGTTCATCAATCAGGATATCGCCTTTCGCTTATCCCGCGCCTTTTCTAAACAGGCAGATTCAGGCTCGTATGGCGAGGAAAAAGCCAAATTACTCTGCCAGCACATTGAAACGGTCGGCGCCATTTTCGGTTTTAATCTGGTGGCAAGAACCATCGTTAACCTGGAGGGCACCCTTCAGACACGAAATAAAGCCTGCGAAGCGTGGAGCCGGGATGTGCCCGCCCTGCCCGTCATCAATGAGATGGAGACCGCTGCTTCGTCCAAATACAGCTTTTCCAACTATACGGGCTACGAGTTTAATAACACCCGCTATTATATTGACCTCGCGCACAACTATATTTATATCAACCATCTGGTGAACACCTTTGACTACGCCTTTAACAACTGGCTAGTTGCCGATGACAACAGGATAAATATTGTGCACAGTGCGCACACCATTACCATTGATGATAACGCGCTGGAAGATCTGATCCAGGGCGAGAATATTGTGACGCATATTTATAACGATGGTTATACGAAGCAAAATATTATCAGTATGATCACGCCAGTATTCCTGGACGGAAAAATCAAAGGGCTGCTGATCACCGACATTACTGTTCACGATCTGGCCACCTCATTTATTACTCCAGATCGCCCTTTATTGTGGAAATTTCTCTCCCTGTATGTCACCGACAATACCACCGGCGGGAATATCATCTTCCATAAGCCAATACTGAAGTCGCGGGATATCATTAATTATAAAGATGATATGACGCAGTACTACACCTTGCATGCGAAGCTGGACGCGATTTATGTGGTGATGGCAAATATCTGGCTGGTGGTGCTCTATGTCTTAGCCACCTGGCTGATGCTGCGATATGCGCGTCAGCAATTTAACCGCCAGAGATCGCTGTCGCGGGATAATATTACCGACGCCATGACCGGGCTTTATAACCGCAAAGTGATTACCCCTGAGCTGGAGCAGATTATTCGTTCAATCGTAGAGCGAAATATTCCCGTGACGGCGGTGGCTATCGACAGCGACGGACTGAAAAGAATCAACGACACATTAGGCCATCACATGGGCGATAGAGCGATTCAGTTCCTGGGCCTTGCCCTGGCGCAGTCAATCCGTAAAAGTGATTATGGAATACGTCTGGGTGGTGATGAATTTGCCCTGATCCTCATTGATTCTAACCTCGCTAAAACGCGCGATGTGATTGCGCGCGTTCAAGAACAGTTGCTCTCCATTGATCCAGAAAAACTGGTCTCCTTCTCCTGGGGAGGCTATCAGTTGCAGCGCGGAGATACCCTGGAAACAGCAATGCACAAGGCGGACGAACTGTTATATCAGCATAAACGCAGCAAATATGAGGAGCGGCATTAGGCGTTAACCTCAATCTGATCCCAACGCTTTAAAAGATTACACATATGGTTTAGCATATGTGTAATCACACTAACGTTGAGACTGAAAATGCTACATCCTCTTCAGCTGTTCAAAACGCTCTCCGATGAAACAAGATTGTCTATCGTGCTGTTGCTACGTGAGTCTGGCGAACTCTGCGTCTGCGATCTCTGCGCGGCCATCGGAGAATCTCAACCCAAGATCTCGCGCCACATGGCGATATTACGTGAGTATTCGCTCGTCAGCGATCGTCGCGAAGGAAAATGGGTTTACTACCGCCTGTCCCCCAACATGCCAGCGTGGGCTGCTACTACTATCGATACCAGCTGGAACTGTCTGCGCGAAGAAACGCGTGAAAAGATAAAATCATTGTCGCCAGGAAAGTGTTAAGCCACCCCTGATACATTCACTTATTCAGATGTAATGGAGTACGCCATGCTTTTGGCTGGAGTTATTTTTTTGTTCACCCTGGTTCTGGTTATCTGGCAACCAAAAGGGCTGAGTATTGGCTGGAGCGCCTCCCTGGGCGCGGTTCTGGCTCTGGCGTGCGGAGTTATTCATATCGGTGATATTCCCGTGGTCTGGAATATCGTCTGGAATGCCACCGCCACTTTTATTGCCGTCATAATCATCAGCCTGTTGTTGGATGAGTCCGGTTTCTTTGAGTGGGCGGCGCTGCACGTTGCTCGCTGGGGCAAGGGTCGAGGACGACTGTTATTCACCTGGATTATTCTGCTGGGCGCTACCGTAGCGGCGCTGTTTGCCAACGATGGCGCAGCCTTAATTCTGACACCCATTGTTATTGCCATGCTGCTGGCGCTGGGTTTCAGCCCCCAGGCGACGCTGGCCTTCGTAATGGCCGCCGGGTTTATTGCCGACACCGCCAGCCTGCCACTGATTGTGTCGAACCTGGTGAATATTGTCTCAGCCGATTTCTTCAATATCGGATTCACCGAATACGCATCGGTTATGGTGCCGGTCGATATTGCCGCCATCGCCGCGACATTAGCGATGCTGCACCTGTTTTTCCGCAGAGATATTCCTTCGACCTATGAATTAGCGAAGGTAAAAGTCCCAGCGACCGCCATTAAAGATCTGGCCACCTTCAGAGCGGGCTGGGTAGTTCTGCTGCTTTTATTGGCCGGATTCTTCGTCCTTGAACCGCTGGGATTACCTGTTAGCGCAATCGCCGCCACGGGTGCTCTGATTTTATTCGCCGTCGCGAAGCGAGGACATGCGATTAATACGGGAAAGGTCCTGCGCAACGCGCCCTGGCAGATTGTGATTTTCTCACTGGGCATGTATCTGGTGGTCTACGGCCTGAGGAATGCTGGTCTCACTCGCTCTCTGTCTGACGTGCTGAATACTCTGTCAGAGCATGGGCTGTGGGTAACGACGCTGGGCACCGGTTTCATTACAGCGTTCCTGTCATCGGTGATGAATAATATGCCGGGCGTATTAATTGGCGCACTGTCGATTGACGGCAGCCACGCGACGGGCGTCATCAAAGAGGCGATGGTGTATGCCAATGTGATTGGCAGCGATCTCGGGCCAAAAATCACGCCAATCGGTAGCCTTGCTACGCTGCTCTGGCTCCACGTCCTTGCTCAGAAAAATATGACCATCACCTGGGGGTATTATTTCCGTACAGGGATCATCATGACGCTGCCCGTCCTGTTAGTGACGCTCGCCGCACTGGCGCTGCGTCTCTCTTTCGCTTAACCACGAGAATCTGAAATGAGCAACATCACCATTTACCACAATCCTGCATGCGGAACATCGCGTAATACGCTGGAGATGATCCGCAACAGCGGCACTGAACCCACTATTATCTATTACCTTGAAACGCCACCCTCGCGTGATGAGCTGATAAAACTGATTGCGGATATGGCAATTTCGGTGCGTGAGCTACTGCGAAAAAATGTCGAACCTTACGAGCAACTTCACCTGGCACAGGATAAGTTCACCGATGCTCAGCTGATTGAGCTGATGCTGGAAAATCCGATTCTGATTAACCGCCCTATTGTGGTCACTGAGATCGGAACGCGACTGTGCCGTCCGTCTGAAGTGGTGCTCGATATTCTGCCCTCTCAACAGCAGCAAGCTTTTACCAAGGAGGACGGGGAGAAGGTGGTTGATAAGGATGGGAAGAGGATTAAATAAGGATTGCGGGTCCGCTGTGGGTTGGCGGACCAGTGAGTCAAAACTGGCTGGTACAGGAACGAAAAATGCTCGTGAAGCAGAAATGTCGTCCAAAAACGTTGTAGATCAGCACTATCGGACTCCTTTCAAAAATCGTGTAACCTGGAAGGTATATTCAACTTTTAACCCTATCCATCACCGCCTGACTCACTCTCACTTACACTCTCTTTGCTTTGAATGAACCGGAGTGCCAAATAGAGGTCTGGCGCAAGAAGCATGTCATCATCATTCATTGTTGGCCGACTTTCTTTAAACCAGCGTGTTAATTCCGTTTTCCTGCCCGCCAGGATTAACGTAATCTGTCGACATTTCAGGTCACGCTTTAACTCATTAATCGTTGCCAGGACACTGATATCTGAATAAGTGAAGCAGGCAACGGCATCAATGACCACCCATTTAGGGTGTAATGCTGCGCCATCAACTAAGTTCAGTACCCGACGTTTAAAATAAGCCACATTAAAATAGGTCAACGGGGAGTTAAATCGATACATCAGCACGCCTGGGACCATTTTAATATCGGTTGTATTCCCTAATGAGTGAATCATTCCATTTTCATCCGTTCCCAGTAAATGCTCAGAGGGACGAAAGACTGTTCGCAGGAACTGTAACAAGCCAAGCAACACCGCAAGACCTATCCCCTGGATAACGCCGATAATTAAAACACAGCCAAACGTGAAGAAGGCCAGGCGAAATGCCTGTTTATTTCTTCGTCTCAGGTTCCATAATCCACGTAAATCAATCAATGACCACGATGCATACATTAGAACAATACCTAATGCGGATACCGGGATAAACTGTAACGGCTGAGTGAAAAATACCACTACGACTCCAATAAGTAAGGCTGCGATAATGGAAACCAGCTGACTTTTTCCCCCAGTGGAATCATTAACTGCAGTCCGTGAGTCGGCTCCGCTGATCGCAAACCCCTGAGATAATCCCGACATGATATTCGCAATACCCAGAGCTCTGAACTCCGCATCAGCATTAATTTCATAGCCATTTTTCGCGGCGAAACTGCGAGCGGTCAGCATCAGACTGACAAAACTGACCAAAGCCAGGTTCAGCGCCGGGATAACTAAATCACGCATCGGACCCGGCTGGAACGCTGCCCAGTTAACGACAGGTAAACCAGGCTGGAACCCTTCCCCTCCAATAGTGGCAATACCATAATGTTGTGCAGATGTTCCCCATACCAGTGCCGTTGTTATCAGAATGGCAATCAACGGTGCTGGCCAGTGGCTGCGATACGTTTTGATAACCATTAAAATAGCTAACGTTAAAAGTGATAGCCCGAAGGTTAATAAATGGCTGTCTGAAATTCGGCCTGGCAAGGCAATTATTTTCTCAATAACCTGTGCCTCATCAAGCTTGATTCCCAAAACCTTGCCTAATTGCCCGACAATAATCGTCACGGCTACGCCATTAAGCAAACCGGTAAGAATGGGATGAGAAAGCAGATCGGCCAGTGCGCCCAGGCGAAATTTACTGGCAAGCAAACACCATCCGCCCATCATCAAGGTCATAATGATCGTCAGTTGCCAGTGCAGTTCAGGATTTCCGGCAGAAAGAGGAAACACGACGGCCGCAATTACCGCGCAGGTTGTTGCATCGGGGCCAACAATAAGCTGACGTGAAGAACCAAACAATGCATAAGCTATCATCGGTAGAACACATGAATACAGCCCTACGATTGCCCCAACACCCGCCAACTCGGCATAAGCAATAGCAACGGGTAGCGCTACAGCCGCAACAGATAACCCCGCTTTAACATCATGTTTTAGCCAACTTTTATCGTAGGCTAATAAATTTTGTAAACCGGGCATGTAGTTTAATAATAATTTTCCGAACACGTTATTCTCCGGTAATGCTTTTCTCCATGTAATGTTGGCACACTTCTACAATAGAGTATGCCGCCCACCCTACCGAAAAATAGACGCCCGCACAGATACCGCAAAGCGCGATGCCACTGGGCACTTTCAGCCACAAACACATCAAACGCGTGCCACTCCCCACCTCATAACATTTATCGAAAAAACAACACGTTAAAAAACACAACGACACACATTTTTATTTCCAATTGTAATGATAACCATTCTCATATTAATATAAGCGCGTGATAATTAACTTTTGATGCACTCCGCATGTCTGACAGCGCCACTACCACTGCTTCCTTAACGCTCGAGTCGCTTTATGGCTCACATCACGGCTGGCTAAAAAGCTGGCTGACGCACAAACTCCAGTCGGCGTTTGATGCAGATGATATTGCCCAGGACACTTTTGTGCGGGTAATGGGCAGCGACACGCTCTCGACGATCCGCGATCCTCGCTCATTCCTGTGCACTATCGCCAAACGCGTGATGGTCGATCTGTTCCGCCGAAACGCGCTGGAAAAAGCCTATCTGGAGATGCTGGCGCTGATGCCGGAGGGGCTGGCGCCTTCGCCCGAGGAACGCGAAAGTCAGCTCGAAACCCTGCAACTGATCGACAGGATGCTGGACGGGTTAAACGGAAAAACACGCGAAGCGTTTTTGCTTTCACAACTGGATGGTCTGACATACAGCGAGATCGCGCTGAACCTGGGTGTCTCCGTCAGCTCGGTGAAAAAGTATGTGGCAAAGGCTATCGAACATTGTCTGCTGTTTCGTCTGGAGCACGGCCTGTGAACGCTTCTGTCACCGATTCTCGCCGCCAGGCATTGCGCTCGGCATCACACTGGTATGCCGTATTGAGCGGCGAGCGCGTCAGTCCGCAGCAGGAAGCGCGCTGGCAACAGTGGTATGAAGAGGACAAGGATCATCAGTGGGCCTGGCAACAGGTTGAAAACCTGCGCAGCCAGCTCAGCCAGGTTCCGGCCAATGTCGCCAGCCGGGCGCTGCACGATACGCGCCTTACTCGTCGTCACGTCATGAAAGGACTGCTGTTGCTGCTCGGCGTGGGCGGCGGCTGGCAGCTCTGGCAATCCGAAACCGGTGAAGGTCTTCGCGCGGACTACCGCACCGCTAAAGGCGCGGTCAGCCATCAGCGGCTGGAAGATGGCTCGCTGCTGACGCTCAACACACAAAGCGCCGCTGACGTTCGTTTTGATGCGCATCAGCGCGCTGTCCACCTCTGGTATGGCGAAATTGCCATCAGCACCGCAAAAGATGCTCTGCAGCGACCTTTCCGCGTGATGACCCGCCAGGGCCAGCTCACCGCGTTAGGCACAGAATTTACCGTCTACCAGCAGGACAACGTCACGCGCGTCGCCGTTCAACAACACGCTGTTGAAGTCTTACTGGCAAACCGTCCGCAGGAAAAACGCATTGTCAGTGCCGGCGAGAGCCTGCAGTTTAGCGCGTCGGAATTGGGTGTAATAACCTCAACGGATGATGAAAGCGCCGCGTGGACTCAGGGCGTTCTGAGCTTCAGCGATAAACCGCTGGGTGAGGTGATTGCCACGCTGAGCCGTTATCGCAACGGCGTGCTGCGCTGTGATCCGGCAGTGGCCGGGCTGCGCCTGAGCGGGACTTTCCCGCTGAAAGATACCGATGCCATTCTGAATGTTATCGCGAAGACTCTTCCAGTTAAAATTCAGTCAGTTACGCGGTACTGGGTCAATATTTCAGCCGTGTAAGAAAAATAATTCTCATTTCCATTGTCCCTTTTCCCCTTCTCGTTCGACTCATAGATGAACACAACAAAAATGATGATGGAGAAGGTATGACGCCTTTACGCGTTTTTCGCAAAACAACACCTTTGGTTTACGCAATTCGCCTGAGCCTGCTGCCGCTGGCCGGGCTATCGTTATCCGCCTTCGCAGCGCAGGTTGATATCGCACCGGGTTCGCTCGACAAAGTCCTTAACCAGTATGCCGCGCAAAGCGGAATGACCCTGTCGGTGGACGCCAGCCTGACGCGCGGCAAACAGAGTCACGGTCTTCACGGTGACTACGACATCGAAACCGGTCTGCAACAGCTGCTGAACGGTAGCGGTCTGCAGGTGAAAGCGCTGGGGAATAACAGCTGGACGCTTGAGCACGCACCCACACCGAAAGAAGATAACCTTACCGTGGTGGGCGACTGGCTAGGGGACGCGCGCGAAAACGACGTCTTTGAACATGCTGGCGCGCGTGACGTTATCCGCCGTGAGGATTTCGCCAAAACCGGCGCGACGACCATGCGCGATTTGCTGAACCGTATCCCTGGCGTCACTGCGCCGGAGAACAACGGCACCGGCAGCCACGATCTGGCGATGAACTTTGGTATTCGCGGCCTGAACCCGCGCCTTGCCAGCCGATCAACCGTACTGATGGACGGTATTCCCGTACCCTTTGCCCCTTACGGCCAGCCGCAGCTTTCACTGGCGCCTGTCTCGCTCGGCAACATGGATGCCATCGACGTGGTACGCGGCGGTGGCGCAGTGCGTTACGGGCCGCAAAGCGTGGGCGGCGTGGTGAACTTTGTCACCCGCGCCATTCCGCAAGACTTCGGTATCGAAGCTGGCGTGGAAGGCCAGCTCAGCCCAACGTCCTCACAAAATAACCCAAAAGAGACGCACAATCTGATGGTGGGCGGCACGGCGGATAACGGTTTTGGGACCGCCCTGCTTTACTCCGGCACTCGCGGCAGCGACTGGCGTGAGCACAGCGCAACGCGCATCGACGACCTGATGCTGAAAAGCAAATATGCGCCGAACGAGGTCCATACCTTCAACAGCCTGCTGCAATATTACGACGGGGAAGCCGACATGCCAGGCGGCCTGTCTCGCGCGGATTACGATGCCGATCGTTGGCAATCCACGCGCCCTTACGATCGCTTCTGGGGGCGTCGCAAGCTGGCAAGCCTCGGCTATCAGTTCCAGCCGGACAGCCAGCATAAATTCAATATTCAGGGCTTCTACACCGAAACCCTACGCAGCGGCTACCTGGAACAGGGCAAACGCATCACACTTTCACCGCGTAACTACTGGGTACGCGGCATTGAACCGCGCTACAGCCAGAGCTTTATGGTTGGCCCGAGCGCACATGAGGTGGGCGTCGGTTACCGATATGTGAATGAATCCACGCATGAAATGCGTTACTACACCGCCACCAGCAGCGGGCAGCTACCGTCCGGCTCAAGCCCGTACGATCGCGACACCCGTTCCGGTACTGAGGCGCACGCCTGGTATCTGGATGACAAAATTGACGTGGGCAATTGGACTATCACACCGGGTATGCGCTTTGAACATATCGAGTCATACCAGAACAACGCCATCAAAGGCACGCATGAGGAAGTGAGCTATAACGCCCCACTTCCGGCGTTAAACGTGCTCTATCACCTCACTGACAGCTGGAATCTTTATGCAAACACCGAAGGCTCGTTCGGCACCGTACAGTACAGCCAAATTGGCAAGGCTGTGCAAAGCGGCAATGTGGAACCGGAAAAAGCGCGAACCTGGGAGCTCGGAACACGTTACGACGATGGCGCGCTGACGGCGGAAATGGGGCTGTTCCTGATTAACTTTAATAATCAGTACGACTCCAACCAGACCAACGACACCGTTACCGCGCGTGGTAAAACGCGCCATACCGGGCTGGAAAGTCAGGCGCGTTATGACCTCGGCACGCTGACCCCCACGCTCGATAACGTCTCTGTCTATGCAAGCTATGCATACGTCAACGCCGAGATCCGCGAGAAAGGCGACACCTACGGCAACCAGGTGCCGTTCTCACCCAAACACAAAGGCACGCTGGGCGTGGATTACAAGCCAGGCAGCTGGACATTCAACCTGAACAGCGATTTCCAGTCCAGCCAGTTTGCAGATAATGCCAACACCGTTAAAGAGAGCGCCGATGGTAGCACCGGCCGCATCCCCGGCTTCATGCTCTGGGGCGCGCGCGTGGCGTATGACTTTGGTCCGCAGATGGCAGACCTGAACCTGGCGTTCGGTGTGAAAAATATCTTTGACCAGGATTATTTCACCCGCTCTTACGACGACAACAACAAAGGCATCTACGCAGGCCAGCCGCGCACGCTGTATATGCAGGGCTCGTTGAAGTTCTAAACCCTGGTTACCCGGCCTGCATTCTGTTTTTGCAGGTCGGGTAAGCGAAGCACCATCCGACACAGGCAATTCATATGTTCATATCATTACGTACACTCTTCGCCGCTCTGCTGCTGGTCACCAGCCACGTCTTTGCCGCCACGGTTCAGGACGAAAATGGCACCTTTACGCTTGATAAAACGCCACAGCGGATCGTGGTGCTGGAACTGTCGTTCGCGGACGCGCTGGCCGCCGTCGATGTCAGTCCTGTCGGCATTGCCGACGATAACGATGCCACGCGCATTCTTCCAGAGGTTCGCGCACATCTGAAACCCTGGCAGTCTGTCGGCACGCGTGCGCAGCCGAGTTTAGAAGCCATCAGCGTGCTGAAACCGGATCTGATCATTGCTGACAGCAGCCGCCATGCGGGCATTTTCAGCGCCTTAGGACAAATCGCGCCGGTGCTGCTGCTTAAGTCTCGCAATGAAACCTACGCTGAAAATCTTCAGTCTGCGGCCATCATCGGCGAGGTTGTTGGCAAAAAGGCACAGATGCAGTCACGTCTGGAGCAACACAAACAACAGATGTCAAAATGGGCCAGCCAATTGCCAAAAGGCACGCTGGTACTGTTCGGTACGTCCCGGGAGCAGCAGTTCAACCTGCATACGCAGGAGACGTATACCGGCAGCGTCCTGACCTCGCTGGGGCTGACGGTGCCTGCGGCAATGGCAGGTTCGTCTATGCCATTCATCGGCCTGGAACAGCTGCTGGCGCTCAATCCTGCATGGCTGCTGGTCGCGCACTATCGCGAGGAGAGCATCGTGAAACGCTGGCAGCAAGACCCGCTGTGGCAGATGTTAACCGCTGCGCAAAAACAGCAGACGGCGTCGGTCGACAGTAACGCCTGGGCGCGAATGCGCGGCATTTTCGCCGCCGAACGTATTGCCAGCGACACAGTAAAAATCTTTCATCACCAGCCTTTGTCCGATGTGAAATGACCGCTCTCAAACATCCGGCGCTGCACTGGGGGCTTCCCCTTGCTGCGCTTATCGCCATTTTCTGGCTGAGTCTGTTTTGCTACTCGGCCATTCCTGTTTCTGGCGGTGATGCCATCCGCGCCCTGCTGCCGGGCCATGCGCCGACGCTTGCACAAGCGCTGGTGCAAAACCTTCGGCTGCCGCGAAGCCTGGTCGCCATTCTGATCGGCGCAAGTCTGGCTCTCGCAGGAACCCTGCTGCAGACCCTGACGCATAATTCAATGGCCTCCCCTTCGCTACTCGGCATTAACAGCGGCGCGGCGCTGGCGATGGCGCTCACCAGTGCCATCAGCCCTGCGCCCGTGACGGGATACTCTATCGCCTTTATCGCCGCCTGCGGTGGCGGCGTAAGTTGGCTGCTGGTGATGACCACGGGCGATGGATTTCGCCATACCCAGGACAGAAACAAACTGATCCTCGCGGGTATCGCGTTTTCGGCTTTTTGTATGGCCCTGACCCGCATCACCCTGCTGCTGACGGAAGATCACGCCTACGGCATTTTTTACTGGCTGGCAGGGGGCGTATCCCACGTACGCTGGCTGGAATTCTGGCAGCTCTTCCCGATGGTGGCGATTGCTGTACCGGTGGTGTTGTTGCTGGCTAATCAACTGAACCTGCTTAACGTCAGCGACAGCACCGCCAGTACGCTCGGGGTAAATCTGCCGAAGCTACGTTTGATCATCAACATGCTGGTGCTGCTTCTGGTAGGGGCATGTGTCAGCGTGGCAGGCCCGGTGGCGTTTATCGGCCTGCTGATGCCGCATCTGGCTCGCTTCTGGGTGGGATTCGATCAGCGCAAGGTCCTGCCGATGAGTATGCTGATGGGCGCCACGTTGATGCTACTGGCGGATGTTCTGGCCCGGGCGCTGGCCTTCCCCGGCGAATTGCCCGCCGGGGCAGTGGTGGCTCTGATTGGTGCCCCCTGCTTTGTCTGGCTGGTCAGGAGGCGCGGATGAAAATTGCGATCGTCATTTTCATCGCCCTCGCGCTGGCAGGAACTTCGGCGCTGTCGCTGCAAATGGGGGTGATCACCGTTCCCTGGCGCGCCCTGCTGACCGACTGGCAAACCGGGCGCGAGTATCATTACGTGTTAACGGCGTACCGCCTGCCGCGATTGCTGCTGGCGCTGTTTGTCGGTGCCGCCCTCGCGGTGGCCGGCGTTCTGGTGCAGGGGATCGTGCGTAACCCTCTGGCATCGCCGGATATTCTCGGCGTCAGCCATGCTGCCAGCCTTGCCTCTGTGGGCGCCCTGCTTCTCTTACCTTCACTCCCCGTGATTACCCTGCCGCTGCTGGCCTTTGCCGGTGGTATGGCGGGCCTGATCCTGCTGAGAATGCTGGCGGATACCAGCCAGCCGATGAAGCTGGCGCTCACGGGGATCGCGCTTTCTGCCTGCTGGGCCAGCCTGACGGATTATCTGATGCTCTCGCGCCCACAGGATGTGAACAGCGCCCTGCTGTGGCTGACCGGCAGCTTATGGGGCCGTGACTGGAGCTTTGTGAAGATTGCCGTCCCGCTGCTGATTTTGTTTCTGCCGCTGAGCCTGGGTTTTTGCCGCGATCTCGACCTCCTGGCACTGGGCGATGCGCGCGCCACCACCCTCGGTGTGTCGGTGCCACGTACCCGATTACGGGCTTTGCTACTGGCTGTCGCCATGACATCGACCGGCGTGGCCGTCTGCGGACCGATTAGCTTTATTGGTCTCGTGGTGCCGCATATGGTGCGCAGCATCACCGGTGGACGCCACCGCTGGCTGTTGCCCATTTCGGCCCTGACAGGTGCGTTGCTGCTGGTGGTTGCCGATCTGCTGGCCCGAATTATTCATCCCCCGCTGGAACTTCCGGCTGGCGTGCTGACTGCCATTATCGGCGCGCCGTGGTTTGTCTGGCTGCTTGTGAGAATGCGATAAATGACATTACGAACTGAAAATCTAACGGTCAGTTACGGGACAAACAAGGTGCTTGACGGCGTTTCACTCGTACTGCCAGCGGGGAAGATTACCGCCCTGCTCGGCCCTAACGGTTGTGGGAAATCGACGCTGTTAAACTGTTTTTCGCGGCTGTTAAGGCCGCAGTCCGGCAGCGTATTTCTGGGTGATCATCCCACCGACACGCTCTCATCGCGCCAGCTGGCACGTAAGCTGGCACTGCTGCCGCAGCACCATTTAACGCCAGAGGGGATCACCGTTCGGGAGTTGGTTTCGTACGGTCGCAACCCGTGGTTGTCACTCTGGGGGCGTCTTTCCGTTGAAGATAATGCGCGGGTCAATGCCGCCATGAGCCAGACCCGGATCCATCATCTTGCCGATCGTCGGTTAACCGATCTTTCCGGCGGCCAGCGCCAGCGCGCATTTCTGGCGATGGTCCTGGCCCAGAATACGCCCGTGGTACTGCTCGATGAGCCAACCACCTATCTCGATATCAATCACCAGGTGGAACTGATGCGGTTGATGGGAGAACTCCGGACTCAGGGGAAAACGGTGGTCGCCGTGCTGCACGACCTTAATCAGGCCAGCCGGTACTGCGATCATCTGGTGGTCATGGCGAACGGACAGGTTATGGCGCAAGGCACCCCAGAAGAGGTGATGAACACGGGATTGCTGAGGACCGTATTCAGCGTGGAAACGGAGATACACCCCGAGCCGATATCAGGCAGGCCGATGTGTGTTGTCAGATAAAGGGTGCAGGCGGTAAGGATACTGTGGTCTCAACAGACCGCCGGCCTACCACTCGCATCGCGTGAAAAGAATCTGATGTTCGATCACGAATGCCGCAGATTGCTTCAAAATAATTACCGTATTTGTTATATTGTTGTTTATTACTTATTCACCTCTGCGGTGCCAAAAAGAACAAGATTCACCGCAACCCAGGATAGAAAAATGCTAGATTACCGCTTCCCGACAGCTTTGCAGATGGTTCTCAGCGTAGCGATGGCGGAGCAATTGGGTGAACGTTCGACGAGTGCCATTCTGGCCTACGGCCTGGAAGCCAATCCGAGCTTCATCCGCAAATTGATGGTTCCGCTGACGCGTGACGGCATTATCGTCTCAACGCTTGGCCGTAACGGCTCAATTCATCTTGGTCGCCCGCCGGAAGAGATCACCCTGCGTGACATCTACCTGTCCGTTATCGAAGATAAAAAGCTGTGGGCGTCGCGCCCTGAGGTTCCGGCCCGCTGCGTGGTCAGCGCTAACGCCTGCTGGTACTTTAAATCGGTTTCTGAAGAAGCTGAGCAGGCGTCGTTAGCGGTTTTAGCCCGCCATACCGTGGCAAGCGCCCTCGATGCGGTGAAAAACGCCGATACTAGCGGATGTGATCCGCTCCCCGAGCTTTTAGCCCAGTATCAAAAAACGTCTTAACGCTTTCCCTGTTGCGAAAAAAAACCGCCTTCACTCTGAAGGCGGTTTTTTATTATCTGCAAGGTCCTTACGCAGGCAGCACTTCCCTTTCCACTTTGCCGCGCGTCACGAATTTACGCAGCGTCACGTAGAACACTGGTGTCAGGAACAAACCAAACAGCGTCACGCCCAGCATCCCGGAGAAGACGGTAATCCCGGTAACGCCGCGCACTTCCGCACCTGCACCGTGGCCCAGGATCAGCGGTATCGTCCCGGCAATAAAGGCGATGGAGGTCATCACAATCGGGCGTAAACGCAGGCGGCAGGCCTCCAGCGCGGCGTCCATAATGCCCTTGCCCTGCATTTCCAGCTCGCGGGCAAACTCCACGATAAGAATCGCGTTTTTACAGGCAAGCCCCATCAGTACCACCAGACCCACCTGCACGAACACGTTGTTATCGCCCCCGGTCAGCCAGACGCCAAACAGCGCGGACAGCATCGTCATCGGAACGATAAGGATCACCGCCAACGGCAGCGTCCAGCTTTCATACAGCGCCGCCAGCACCAGGAACGCCAGCAGAACGGCGACCGGGAAGACGATCAGCGCGGTGTTACCTTGCGTGGCCTGCTGGAAGCTCAGGTCTGTCCATTCTATGTTCATCCCGTTTGGCAGGATCTGCTTCGACATGCCTTCGAGCTGCGTCATGGCCTGTGTGGACGAGAGTACGCGAGGGTCGGCATCGCCAATGAGATCCGCCGCAGGATAACCATTGTAGCGAATCACCGGGTCCGGCCCGTAGGTGGTCCTGATGTTCACCATACTGCCGATCGGCACCATTTCGCCCTGGTTATTACGGGTGCGTAAATTAGCGATATCTTCCACGCTGTCACGGAACTGCCCATCGGCCTGCGCCATCACGCGCCAGGTTCGCCCAAACTGGTTGAAGTCATTCACGTACGACGAGCCCAGATAGGTTTGCAGCGTCCCGAAAAGATCGGTCAGCAACACGCCCTGCGCTTTCGCCTTATCACGATCGACCTGCACATCCAGCTGCGGTACGTTAGCCTGATAGGTCGAGATCGGGAAATGCATCCCCGGCGTTTGCATAATCGCACCCGACATCGAGTTCACCGCGTTTTGCAGCGCGCCATACCCAAGTCCCGCACGATCCTGGATATACAGCGAATAGCCCGACCCCTGACCCAGCCCTAAAATGGGTGGCGGCAGGATGGAGAAACCGAAGCCCTCCTGAATTTGCGCGATTTTTGCGTTGATCTCAGCGTTAATTTCCGCCGCAGAGTGTTTACGCTGATCGAAAGGTTTCAGGCCAAAGAAGACCGTTCCGGTATTCGGCGTATTGGTGAACTGCAACGCGTTCAGCCCTGGAAACGCCACCGCATAGTCCACGCCTTCGGTGTTCATTCCGATTTCGCTCATTTTGCGGATCACCGCATCGGTGCGCGCCAGTGACGAGCCTTCCGGCATTTTTACGCCGCCAATCAGGTACAGCTTGTCCTGCGTCGGAACAAAGCCGCCGGGTACCGCTTTAAAGATCACACCCGCCGCACAGAGCAGCAGCAGATAAACCGCAAATACCGCGCCGCGCCGTCCGAGCGTTTTGCCCACCAGCCCCTGATAGCCGTGCGAGCTGCGCTGGAAAAAGCGGTTAAACGGACGGAAAATCCAGCCGAACAGACGGTCAATCAGCCGGGTTGGAAAATCTTTCGCTGCGCCGTGTGGCTTTAACAGCAGAGCCGCCAGTGCCGGAGAAAGCGTCAGCGAGTTGATGGCGGAAATCACCGTTGAAATCGCGATCGTCACCGCAAACTGTTTGTAGAACTGCCCGGTAACGCCCGAAAGAAATGCCATCGGCACAAACACCGCACACAGCACCAGCGCAATCGCAATAATCGGCCCCGAAACCTCACGCATCGCCTGATGCGCCGCCGCAAGTGGAGTCAGGCCCTCTTCGATATTTCGCTCGACGTTTTCCACCACCACGATGGCGTCGTCCACCACGATACCGATAGCCAGTACCAGCCCGAACAGACTCAGGGTGTTAAGTGAAAAGCCCAGCAGGTAGAGAATGCTGAACGTCCCCACGACAGAGACCGGCACCGCGATCAACGGAATGATCGACGCGCGCCAGGTTTGCAGGAACAGAATCACGACCAGAACCACCAGCACCACCGCTTCCAGCAGCGTTTGTACCACCGCACGAATGGAATCGCGTACAAAAACGGTCGGATCGTAAGGTGCCGCCCACTTCATATCTGCCGGGAAACGCGTGGACAGTTCGTCCATTTTTGCGCGTACGGCGTTAGACAAATCAATGGCGTTTGCCCCCGGAGACTGGAAGATACCAATCCCGACCGCGTCTTTGTTGTTCAGCTGAGAACGCAGGGCATAGCTGCCGGAGCCCATTTCGATACGCGCCACGTCGCGCAGGCGGGCAACCGTACCGTCCTGCGTCGTTTTCAGGACAATGTTGCCAAACTCTTCTTCAGTATGCAGACGACCCTGGGCGTTAATGGAGATCAGGAAATCGCTCTCTTTCGGCAGCGGTTCGGCACCCAACTGCCCGGCGGATACCTGTACGTTCTGCTCCTGCATCGCCGTGACCACATCCGAAGCGGTCAACCCGCGTGCCGCCACTTTGTTGGGGTCCAGCCAGATGCGCATGGCGTACTCGCCCGAGCCGAATATCTGAATCTGGCCGACGCCGGGCAGACGCGCCAGCTCGTCCTTTACTTTCAGCGTGGCGTAGTTACGCATATACAGGGAGTCGTATTTACCGTTGGGCGAAAACAGATGCACCACCAGCGTGAGCGTTGGCGACTGTTTCTGAGTTGTGATGCCTAAACGTCGCACGTCCTCCGGCAGACGCGCCTCGGCCTGTGCGACCCGGTTTTGCACCTGAACCTGCGCCTGATCAGGGTCAGTCCCCGGACGGAAAGTGACGGTGGTCACCAGTACGCCGTCCGAGCCCGCGACGGATTTCATGTACATCATGTTTTCAACGCCGTTGATAGCCTCTTCCAGCGGCGTCGCCACGGTCTCGGCAATCACTTTCGGGTTGGCGCCCGGGTACTCCGCGCGTACCTGAACGCTTGGCGGCACCACGTCAGGATATTCGCTCACCGGCAACAGCGGGATGGCGATCAGTCCTGTGATAAAAATCAGAATCGACAGTACGGCAGCAAAAATTGGCCTGTCGATGAAAAAACGGGAAAAGTCCATGGGTCGGATTCTCAGGTAAGGGATCAGTTAAGGGCGGTACTGCCGGTCATGGCAACGGTTTTCGCGTTAACCGGCATCCCCGGCATGAACACTTTTTGTAAACCCTCGATGATGACTTTATCGCCAGGGTTCAGCCCCTGCTGCACGATGCGTAAACCGTCTGCCAGACGCCCCTGCGTAATGTCGCGACGCTGGGCTTTTCCTTCTTTATCCACGATATACACGTATTTGCGATCCTGATCGGTCAGCACCGCTTTATCGTCAATCAATGTGGCGTTAAATTCAGCGCTGCCCGGCAGGCGCACACGGGCAAAGAGTCCAGGCGTGAACTGACGCTGCGCGTTATCCAGCAGCGCACGCATCCGGATGGTGCCGGTACTCGGCGTTAACTGATTATCAAGAAAATCCACTTTGCCCTGATGGGGATAACCGTCCTCGCCCGTCAGGCCTATTTCCACCGGAAGCGCCGTGTGATGACTGGACGCGCCCTGCCCGCTGCGGGCGAGGTTTTGATAGTGAAGGTAGGTTGACTCATCCACGTCAAAGTAGACGTAAACCGTTTTCTGCGAGACCAGCGTGGTGAGCACACTGGCGCTGTCACCCGCAGTGACCAGATTACCGCTGGTGATCAACGCCCGGCTGGCGCGACCCTCAATAGGCGCGGTGACTTTGGTGAAATCCAGGTTGAGTTGTGCGGCGTCTACCGTCGCCTGGGCAGCGCGAATGTCGGCCTGTGCCTGGGTGGCAGCCGAACGACGTTGCTCCCATTCTTCACGGGAGACCACGTTGGTATTGACCAGTTTATTGGTACGGTTAGCCTCGCTTTGCGCCAGGCTGGCCTGCGTTTTGGCTCTCGCCAGCGCCGCCTGCGCCTGTTCCAGCGCTGCTCGATAGGTTCTGTCGTCAATGGTGAACAGCACCTCGCCCTTCTTCACTTCCTGGCCGTCGGTGTAATTCACTTTATCAATGTAGCCGGAGACGCGCGGACGTAACTGAACACTTTCCACCGCTTCAATCCGGCCGTTAAAGCTATCCCACTGGCTAATGGATTTCACAACCACGTCAGCCGCGCTGACGGCAGGCGCAGGTGGCGCAGCATTTTGCGCGACACTGTTATCACATCCGACGAGCAGCACGGCGAGCAACATGACCCCCAGCGCGCTCAGATGCAAGTTACCCCTGGTTTTTTGCAGGCTCATTATTTTTATTCCGGTAATTGTTGCCGCCGGACAAGACGCCGCGGGAGATGCCGCGCCACTTCCTTTGTCCGGGCTGGCTTAAGGGCCATTTGTGCCGTTCATCGCCACAAAACTGTAACAATAATGAATACATTATTTGCGGCGATTGTAGGAAGGCGCTTAACTAAGTGCAAGAATAATTGTTGCACTTTATGTGCTATTTGAGTCAGAGAGAAAAGACCCGTTTCGCACAAGGATTTAAATGCAACAATAAAACTTGCAATTCATATAAAAACGGGCCACCTTTAAATGCAACAGATAAAGATACTTTTAGACGGACTGTGTGAGGGTAACCAGATGAACACTGGCGCATTTATGCATGATTTACTCGACTGGATTGACAACAACCTGGATAGCCGTCTGGACATTGAGTCCGTCGCCAGGCGATCCGGCTACTCAAAATGGCACCTCCAGCGCCTGTTCAAAGAACATACGGGTTATCCCCTCGCCGGGTATATTCGCGCGCAAAAGCTGCAAAAATCGGTTGAGCGCTTAACCCGCAGCGATGAACCAATTTTAAACGTGGCGATCGCCCTGGGTTTTGACTCTCAGCAGTCCTTCAACCGCAGCTTTAAGCGCCAGTATGGTCAGGCGCCCGGGGCATGGCGGCGGAATTTAGGTGGGCCGGAAACGCAGCCGCTACGTCAGTAATCCAGGTCGAGCGTCGTGCGGGATGGCTCCCGAAGGAATCATTCGCCGCCATCGACGGAAATACCCTTTCGTATACTGGCAATAAAGTTGTCGCGAATGACGTCCTCCTTGCTTGCGTCCCAGGCGATGCCGACCTTCCAGCTGACTGACTCTCCCGTTAACGGAATAATCACCAGTTCCGGGGGCGCGATATGCGTAACGCTGGTCGGCAGAATGGCAACACCGATCCCCGCAATCACCATCGCAACGATGGTTTGTATATCATCAGTCAGTTGAGTCGATGAGATGAAAAGACCGTTATCGTGCAGAAAACGGTCGATCTGCGTATTTAAACCCTGCCCCCGCTCATCATGAAGGCGCAACAGGGGACGTTTCGTTAGCCACTCAACCGCAGGCATTGTCGGCGATGTTGCCGGCGCAACCAGAACCAGCCGCTCGGTAAATAACGGCAGGTATTCAAGCGCCACGGGGGGCGGAACCCTGACAAAACCGACCTGAAGCTCATCATTTTGTAAAAGCTCGTACTGCTGAAAGGAGGGAAGATCCGTCAATGACATCTCTACTCCCGGATAGTCTCGACGAAAGTCAGCGATACAACGTGGTGCCAGATAAAAGCTTGAGAGACCGAACCCTACACTTATATGCCCCTCGACCCCTTTTGATACCCGCTCAGCATGTTGCATCAATAACTGGGTCTGCCTGACCACTTTCTCAGCTTCTGGCAGCAAACGTCTACCGCCAGCCGTCAGGACTGCGCCGTGACGCCCTCGAGAAAAAAGAGCGATATTCACCAGGGATTCGAGGAGATTAATCTGTTTGGTCAAGGCCGGTTGCGAGATAAACAGCGCCCGCGCCGCATCGGCATAATTTCCTTTTTCAGCCAGTATCACAAAGGCCTTAAGCAACCGGATGTTCAATTTTACATTCCAGATAGTTATTAAAAGCAGAAATAATTTGATTATACAGTTATCGGAAAGCGTTATGTAATTCAGTTTCGATGACAACTGGAGACGCATCATGAACGAACATCAATCCCTAAAGGCGGCAACCGTACAGTTTCAGCATCAGGCGAATAACAAAAATTACAATCTGCTGATAATGGAGAAATTTATTGAACAGGCGGCGCTTGAGCAGGTGAAAATTCTCACCTTCCCTGAAATGTGTATCACCGGCTACTGGCATGTACCCAAACTCACCGCAGCGGAGGTGTCCGCTCTGGCAGAGCCGATTGCCGGAAGCCCTTCCCTGGCGTTAATTCGCTCTCTGGCGATTAAACATCACATGCTTATTGGCGCCGGTCTTATTGAAAAAGCCGACAATGGCCGCCTTTACAATGCGTATGTTGCCTGTATGCCGGACGGTTCAATGCATACGCATCGTAAGCTCCATGCTTTTGAACATCCGGCCATCAGCAGCGGGAACAGCTTTACGGTTTTTGATACGCCCTGGGGAGTGAAAGTCGGCATCCTGATTTGCTGGGACAATAATCTGGTCGAAAATGTGCGTGCTACGGCGTTGCTGGGTGCCGATATTCTTCTCGCGCCGCATCAAACGGGGGGTACCGATTCCCGCAGTCCTCACGCGATGAAGCCTATTCCGCTGTCGCTCTGGGAGGAGCGGGAAACGCGCAAGGAAGAAATTACAGCCGCCTTCAAAGGACCAAGCGGGCGGGAATGGCTCATGCGCTGGCTACCTGCCCGTGCACATGACAATGGAGTCTTTCTTCTCTTCAGCAACGGTGTCGGTGCAGATGATGACGAAGTGCGAACAGGTAATGCCATGATCCTCGATCCTTATGGAAGGATTGTGAATGAAACCTGGGCGGCTGAAAATGTGCTGGTGAGCGCTGAACTGGATTTAAGCCTGCTTGCAATGAGCACCGGACGCCGCTGGATCCACGGTCGCCGTCCTGATTTATATCAGATACTGACACAGCCGCAGGGCTATGAACGTGATGCGATCAGTGCACGATTTTCGAAGGTGACCCCTTCTCGCTAGAATGTCAGCACTTTTTAGCTGCAACATAAATCCGGAACTGATATGCTGTATATAAACACAGTATGAGGTGCGCATAATGGCTGTTGAAACAAAATTTGTTGTCGTAAGAAAAGGTGTAGAGAAAATGACTTTTGCCAGTAAGAAAGAAGCTGACGCTCACGACAAGCTGCTTGATATGGCAGATGCGTTCACCGACTGGCTGTTGCAAAGCGAGATGGGAATGGATGAAACGCAGGCTGAAAATCTTGGTCTTTATCTCGCCGAGCAGAAAGACACCGTGCAGCATATTCTGCGGACCAGCAAACTTCCCGAACCCAATGCCGCCGTTGTTGCAGATAAAACAGAATCCGATGCCGTTGATGCTAAAAAAATCAGAGCAGTGAAAGCGGCCTGATTGCCAGAAAACATCATCACCGAGCCTGTCGCCGTAAGCAGATAACTGCTTACGGCTTTTTTGCTGTCTGAAGGGAGCCGCAACGTTTCAGGACGGCAGTTTTAGACATCTGCTCCTCCCTCAGAACAGGCACCCATGCAGAACCCTGCATCATTGATTTCTTTTCACCTCGTATTGCAGGCACACGACGCCCGACGGGAAAACGTTACTCTTCACCAGCATAAGTGATGTTCTGTCTTTTATGTTTTTGAACAAGGGAATGCCTTGCCCCAGCAGAATCGGATTGACGAAGAGCCAATACTCATCGATAAGGTTTTCCGCCATTAGCGTGTGAGTCGCTGAGGGACTGCCAAACAGTAAGATTTCGCTGCCCGCGCTATGTCTGAGCTTGTTGATTTCGTCGTTTAAATTGCTACTGATAATTTGCGTATCAGGGTGATTTTTTGGCAACAGCGTTTTCGACAACACCACTTTGTGGGCAGATTTATACCAACGCGAATGTGCATGGTCATGCGGGCTGGCGTCAGGCTTATCGGCAGCAGTTGGCCAGTACGACTCCATCATCTGGTAGGTGGTGCGCCCATATAAGGCGGTGTCGGTCTGCTGGATTCGCTGCTCCACGTACTCAAACAAGTCGGGGCTAATGCTTATCCAGTCCAGACCCGCAGGGCCCTCCGCGGTAGAAGCGACAAAACCATCCAGCGACACATGAACAAACGAAACGATTTTTCTCATGATTTTCTCTTTGATTACGTTTTGACTACATTGGCCTGCGAGCCGCGCCAGGGTTATGTTCCTGCCTTCAATTGCACCCATTTTCTTCAACGCCATCTTGCGTGCTTGCGCATCCGGAAAAAAAAGAGGTATAGGGAACAGAGCCCCTGGATACTTGCTTCTGGTTTGTGTGATAAGTGTCAACGATACAGCAGGTTGAGGACGACCTCGGCGTAAAACTCATCCACCGCACAAACCGGAAGCACCGGTTGAGCGCTTAGTAACAGACATAACTTATATACGAATTTATGAAGACTGGCTGTAGCTTGCCGTGGTTGTTGACCTGTTCTTGCGCGAAATCATCGGCTGGTCAATGCAATCCCGAATGACAAAAGCTATTGCCCTGAATGCGCGTCTGATGGCTGTGTGGCGACGTAATCCCAGAAACACGTATTGGTTCATTCTGATCAAGGTAGTCAGTACACACGCTATGAGTGGCAGTCGCTTATACGGGAGCAATAGAACTGGCACTTTACCCAGATCTCTCAGTGTAATGACAACGTAAGCCACTGATGAAAAGGCCTGTGTAAGCCAGCCCGAGGAGTTAATGAGTAAAGACTCGAGTGAGTACGGTGTGATGAGCAGGTTGCCAGACGGTTCGCCCGGAACTTTTTCTTTTGGAGAACCATACCAGCTAAAGGGCAATGGAATACTGCTAAGCAGCACAAAAGAAAAAACCCAGGTCGCATAACGACCTGGGTTTCATATTTGGCGGAAGCGTAGAGATTCGAACTCTAGAACCCTTTCGGGTCGCCGGTTTTCAAGACCGGTGCCTTCAACCGCTCGGCCACGCTTCCGGTATGGGGCGCACTATAAACACCTCCGAACTTCGTGTAAAGCATCAATGTGTTCGTTTGCTTTAAAAATAGCCAAATTGATGTTAATCGGTTGAAACAACAACGCATTGGCTATTTTGTCAGCATAAAATCGCCCATTTAAGGATTAATGCTTTTTGATGTACATGTCCTTCGTGAAGTAATAACCCAGTTTATCTGGCGTAAATCCACCCACCCACGGTTTGATCAAGTGCGTACGGACGTAGTGATACACCGGAATGGCCGGCACATCCTGCCCCAACAAGTCTTCCGCTTGCTGATAATACTTGCCGCGCTCCTCGGTGGTTTTGGCTTTTGCCGCATCAACCAGCGCTTTGTCATACGCCGGGTTGCTGTACTGGCTGGTGTTTTCGCTGTCACCTGTGCGGAAGTTGTTCAGGAAAGTCGCGGCATCGTCGTAATCGGCAATCCAGGCGTAGCGCACGGCATCGAAGTTATGCGTGTGCATAGTATCGAGCATGGTCTTCCACTCCTGATTTTGCAGCTTCGCTTCCACGCCGAGATTTTTCTTCCACATCGAGCTAGCCGCGATGGCGATGCGCTGATGCGATTCCGAGGTGTTATAGAGCAGATTGAAACTGAGCGGATGCGTGTCGTTGAAACCTGCTTCACTCAGCAGCTTTTTCGCTTCCGCGATACGCTTATCCATCGGCCAGCTGGCGTAGTCCGGTGCCTTGAGTTTTACGCCACCAATATCCGGCTGGCTGATGACCCACGCCGGACGCTGCCCCTGCCCTAACACTTTCTCAGCAATGATGTCCTTATCCAGCGCCATGTTCAGCGCCTTACGTACCCGTACATCGTTAAACGGCGGACGGGTGGTGTTGAACTCGTAGTAATAGGTGGCGAGTTGGGGAGAAACATCCAACTCTGCGCCGAGGGTTTTCTTCAGCTGCGCAAACTGGTTAATCGGCACCGTATAGACGATATCGATCTCACCCGCTTTGTAGCGATTAACGTCGGAGGCCTCTGAGGTGATCGGCAGATACGTCACTTTGTTGATTACCGTATGCTCATTATCCCAGTAGCGCGGATTACGCTCGGCCACAATGCGTTCGTTTACGACCCACTGCGAGAGCTTATACGCCCCGCTACTGACGAAATGCTCGGGCTTGGTCCATTTATCGCCGAAGCGACCAATCAGCACTTTATCGACCGGCACCAGCGACGGGTGCGCCAGCATCGCGAGGAATGCCGCATTCGGCTGCGTGAGCGTCACTTCGAGGGTGGTGTCGTTAAGCGCCTTCACGCCCAGCGTATCCGGCTTTTGTTTGCCTTGCGCGATATCGGCAGCATTCACAATGTGCATATTGCCAGGATAGCTGGCGTACGGTGACGCAGTGTTGGGATCGACCAGGCGCTGCCAGCTCCAGACGATATCCTGAGCCGTAATCGCGGAGCCGTCACTCCAGGTGATGTTGGGTCGCAAATGGAACGTCCAGACGGTGTTGTCTTTATTCTCCCATTTCTCGGCGAGGCGTGGTTCTATCTCGCCTGCGGGTGATACGCGAACCAGTCCTTCGAACAAATCACTGATAATATTGAATTCGACGTCGCTTTCGACTTTGTGCGGATCGAGCGATGCCGGCTCACTGCCGTTATTTCTGACCAGTTCCTGCTTCTCTGCCAGTTGTGTTCCTGCTGGCACACTGGCGGCCCAGGCCGTTGTGCTGGCGCACAAGATCCCTGCCGTCAGTAAAGAGAGTGTAAAGTGATTGCGTGATGCTAATTTCATTATTTCGCCTTATTGTGGGTTTTTGACGATGCGTATTCACTCTTAGCGCTCAAATATAAATAAGGCAATATTTTTCAGTAACCTATAAGATGTTGATCTGATTAAATTCACCAAACCGATGTTCATTCTGTTGAAATGGATTTCTTTGAAAGAAAGCACCAGTTCAGGCCCTAAGGTGCTGAGTAAAGATGGGTAAAACCACTTTGTAACTGGCGAGACCTTTCCTATTCTTGCCGTTAATTACATCTGTCATAAGAGAGTGACTCATGGATCGTATTATTAGTTCTTCACGCGACCGCACATCGCTACTCAGCACCCACAAAGTGCTGCGCAACACCTATTTCATGCTCAGCCTGACGCTGGCGTTTTCGGCGATCACCGCAACGGCCAGCACCGTGCTGATGCTGCCGTCTCCGGGTCTGATCCTGACGCTGGTCGGTATGTATGGTCTGATGTTCCTGACCTACAAAACGGCTGACAAACCGATTGGTATTTTGTCTGCGTTCGCCTTTACCGGTTTCCTGGGCTATATCCTGGGGCCAATGCTGAACGCTTATCTGTCTGCAGGCATGGGCGATCTCATCGGCCTGGCGCTGGGCGGTACGGCATTAGTGTTCTTCTGCTGTTCTGCTTACGTGCTGACGACGCGCAAAGACATGTCTTTCCTCGGCGGTATGCTGATGGCAGGTATCGTAGTTGTGCTGATCGGAATGGTGGCAAACATTTTCCTGCAGCTGCCTGCCCTGCACCTGGCGATTAGCGCGGTGTTCATCCTGATCTCCACCGGCGCGATCCTGTATGAAACCAGCAACATCATTAACGGCGGCGAAACGAACTACATCCGCGCTACCGTGAGCCTGTATGTGTCGCTGTACAACATCTTCGTCAGCCTGTTGAGCATCCTGGGCTTCGCCAGCCGCGATTAATAGACAGTGCTTTGAACCAAGCCTCGCTTATGCGGGGCTTTGTTTTTTGGTACACTGCGCGGGTTTTGGATTGACGTGTGAATGACTATGTTGAGCTTTGAAGGTAAAGAGATAGAAACCGATAACGACGGTTATCTGAAAGAGAGCAACCAGTGGAGCGAAGGGCTTGCCGAGGTGATTGCCGAAAAAGAAGCGATCACCCTGACGCCAGAGCACTGGGAAGTGGTGCGTTTTGTGCGCGACTTTTATCTGGAATTTAATACTTCCCCGGCTATTCGTATGCTGGTGAAGGCGATGGCCAATAAATTCGGCGAAGAGAAAGGCAACAGCCGCTATCTGTATCGCCTGTTCCCGAAAGGCCCGGCGAAACAGGCGACCAAAATCGCCGGTCTGCCCAAGCCCGTGAAGTGCATTTAATAGCGAATACCGAAGTTCATATATTCGCGGCCGGGTTGATGCGGTTCGGTTAAGACCTTTTCAACTCGTGCGCTGCGTGGCCCACCGGCTTTCAGCCAGGCGACCAGTTTTTCGACTTGCTCAGCGTCACCACAGGCCACCACTTCTACGCTGCCATCATCCATATTACGCGCATAGCCCGTCAGCCCGAGCTGTAATGCTTCGCGCTGAGTGCTGTAGCGAAACCCGACGCCCTGAACGGTGCCGTAAACCCAGGCGATTGTGCAGACTTTTGACATCATCGTTCCCCTTAAACCTGTCTGGCGCGTTGCATTTCCCCACTGAACTCGGGAAAATGGCCGCCAATTCATTGAATCAACAGAATAGCAAATTATGAGCGTACGTTTAGTGTTAGCCAAAGGGCGTGAGAAGTCATTACTCCGCCGCCATCCCTGGGTCTTTTCCGGAGCGGTCGCCCGCATGGAAGGGAAAGCCAGCCTCGGTGAAACCATCGATATCGTTGACCATCAGGGGAAATGGTTAGCTCGCGGCGCATACTCGCCAGCCTCGCAGATCCGCGCGCGCGTCTGGAGCTTCGATAAAGACGAAACCATCGACATCGCCTTCTTCACGCGCCGTTTACAGCAGGCGCAAGAGTGGCGCAACTGGCTGGCACAACGAGACGGGCTGGACAGCTATCGTCTGATCGCCGGGGAATCCGACGGCCTGCCGGGTGTGACCATCGACCGCTTCGGCAACTTCCTGGTACTTCAACTCCTGAGTGCAGGCGCAGAATATCAGCGCGCGGCGTTAATCAGTGCGTTACAAACGCTCTATCCGGAATGCGCCATTTACGATCGCAGCGACGTAGCAGTGCGTAAAAAAGAGGGCATGGAACTGACGCAAGGCACGGTTACCGGCGAACTGCCGCCTGCCCTGCTGCCGATTGAAGAGCACGGCATGAAGCTGTACGTCGATATTCAGGGCGGCCACAAAACCGGCTATTACCTCGATCAGCGCGACAGCCGCCTGGCGACGCGTCAGTACGTTAAAAACAAACGCGTGCTGAACTGCTTTTCCTACACCGGCGGCTTTGCCGTTTCCGCGCTAATGGGCGGTTGCAGCCAGGTGGTCAGCGTCGACACCTCGCAGGAAGCGCTGGATGTGGCGAAACAGAACGTCGAGCTGAACAAACTGGATCTGAGCAAAGCCGAATTTGTCCGCGATGACGTTTTCAAACTGCTGCGCAAATACCGTGACCAGGGCGAAAAGTTCGATGTTATCGTCATGGACCCGCCGAAGTTTGTTGAAAACAAAAGCCAACTGATGGGCGCTTGCCGGGGATATAAAGACATCAATATGCTCGCGATCCAGCTGCTTAATCCTGGCGGCATCTTACTGACGTTCTCGTGTTCTGGCCTGATGACCACCGATTTATTCCAGAAACTGGTGGCAGATGCCGCTGTAGATGCGGGTCGTGATGTACAATTTATAGAGCAGTTCCGTCAGGCGGCGGATCACCCGGTGATCGCTACCTACCCGGAAGGGCTGTATCTGAAAGGGTTTGCCTGTCGCGTCATGTAGCTTGAAAAGCGGAATGTTGCCCACACTTCTGGTGTAAGTAACATTTTTCGGGAGGTGACTATGATTGCCAGCAAATACGGTATCGGCCAACAGGTGCGCCACACCCTGTTAGGGTATCTGGGTGTAGTGGTGGATATTGACCCGGAATACTCCCTTGAGGAACCGTCAGCAGATGAGCTGGCGGTCAACCCAGAACTTCGCGCCGCCCCCTGGTACCATGTGGTGATGGAGGACGACGATGGTCAGCCTGTTCACACTTATCTCGCCGAAGCGCAGTTAAGCAGTGAGTTACAGGCTGAACATCCCGAGCAGCCGACGATGGACGAACTGGCTCAGACCATTCGCAAACATCTCCAGGCCCCTCGCCTGCGGAACTAACCCCTAAAATGCCCGAAAGCTCGGGCATTTTTTATGACTTTGCCAGGCCCAGACGCGGGATATCAATTGCCGGACAGCGATCCATTACCACGTTTAGCCCTGCTTCTCGCGCCAGCACTGCCGCCTGTTCGTTAATCACACCGAGTTGCATCCACAAGGTTTTCGCCCCGATGGCAATGGCCTCTTGCGCTACGCCCCAGGCCGCCTCCGAGTTACGAAACACATCCACCATATCCACTTTTTCAGGCACATCGGCAAGCGTTGCATAACCCTGTTGCCCCAGCAGCGTTTTACCAGCCACTTTCGGCGAGACGGGAATAACGTGATAGCCCTGGTCGAGAAGATATTTCATCACGCGATAGCTTGGACGGTCAGGTTTATCACTCGCCCCCACCAGCGCGATCGTCCTGGTCGACGTCAGAATGTTGATAATTTCGTTCTCTTTCATGGTGTTTCTCCTGGCTTTTTTTAAAGTGTACGCCAAAGAACATCAGGCAACCATTCATCCCATACGTCTGTATGAGGGCAAAACCGCAGAATATGTCTATATGTTAGTAAACGTGTTTATCGAAAAATTTAGATACATTATTACGACGAAAGTACTTTCAACAGGAGCGCCCTATGAAGACCGGCATTGCCTCTGCTGTGATTGCATTAATTATGCCGGTCTGCGTGTTTGCCACGACGCTGAGGCTCTCAACCGACATTGATCTTCTGGTACTGGACGGTAAAAAAGTGTCCAGTTCATTGCTTCGCGGAGCCGACAGCATTGAGCTGGACAACGGACCTCATCAGATTGTCTTTCGGATCGAGAAAAATATTCGCCTGTCTTCTAATCACGAGGAGCGTCTGTACATCTCCCCGCCGTTAGTAGTGAGTTTTAACACGCAGAAAATCAGTCAGGTTAATTTTAATCTACCCAGACTGGAAACGGAAAAAGAGTCCATCGCCTTCGAATCTGCGCCTAAACTGGAATTACTGGATGGCGATGCCATGCCGATCCCCGTGAAGCTGGATATTCTGGCGCTGACCAAAACCCCGAAAGGGCTGGATTATGAAGCGGATACTGAACGTTACAACAAAGCGGGAAAAACCGCGTCTCTGCCTAAATTCGCCACCATGATGGCGGATGACAGCACGCTGTTGTCCGGCGTTTCAGAACTTGACGTGATCCCGCCTCAGTCCCAGACGCTCACCGAGCAGCGCCTCAAATTCTGGTTTCAGCAGGCGGATCCCGATACCCGCACACGTTTTTTGCAATGGGCGAAGCAACAACCTTCGTCATAAGCCGCATTTTTTTGCCCTTTCTCTTGCAGCATCAGGCGGTTCCCGTCATCGTGTAGCCAGTTAAGTTAACCTGACGGAAAAAGATGATGGAACTGACGACACGCACCCTGCCTGAGCGCAAGCACATCGCTCTGGTCGCGCACGATCACTGTAAAAAAATGCTGCTGAATTGGGTTCAGCGCCACCAGTCCCTGCTGGAAAAACACACACTTTCGGCCACGGGTACCACCGGTAATCTGATTCAGCGTGAAACCGGGCTGGAAGTTAACGCCATGCTGAGTGGCCCGATGGGTGGCGATCAGCAGGTCGGCGCGCAGATTTCGGAAGGGAAAATTGATGTCCTGATTTTCTTCTGGGACCCGCTGAACGCGGTGCCGCACGATCCTGACGTGAAGGCTCTTTTACGGCTGGCAACGGTATGGAATATTCCGGTTGCCACCAACCTCTCAACCGCAGACTTTATCATCGAGTCGCCGCAGTTCAACACGCCGATTGAGATCCTTATTCCGGATTATCCGCGCTATCTGGCTGAACGGTTGAAATAAGTGTTTATGCCGGGGCCTGCCCCGGCATAAACGACTACGGTTTCTTCGCGACGGGCACGTCAATATTCTTCAAAATATCCACGAAATGCGACGGTTCATCTTTGTTGAATAACAGCCAGACGCGATGCCGTGCGCGGGTGATTGCTACATACAGCAGGCGGCGCTCTTCGGCGTCCGGGAAATCTTCCACTTCAGGCAGCAACGCTTGCTCCATCACCGATTCACGCGCCGGGGCCGGGAAGCCGTCGCTACCGCCCTGCAACCCGAGCACAATCACGTAATCCGCCTGTTGCCCTTTGCTGGCATGGATGGTCATAAAGTCGAGATTGAGCTTAGGCCAACGCGTCGCTGCTTTCTCAAGGATTGCCGGTTTTAGATAGTGATAGCGCGCCAGAATCAAAATACGTTCTTCGGTTTTGACGAAGCCACTCAGCTTATCCAGCAGCGCCTCAAGTTGATCCTGTGGCAATAGCGTGACTGCTTTTTTATCCCCGGCAGTGAGGCTGTTCAGCGGCTTCACCAGCTGATGCGGATTCTGCTGAATAAAGCGATTGGCGATCTCACCGATACGAGAGTTGAAACGATAGGTCGTGTCGAGATCGCTACGATCTCCCTCACCAAAATAATGATGGAACGCGGTTGTTAGCGACAGTTTCGCGCCGCTGAAGCGGTAAATCGCCTGCCAGTCGTCGCCTACCGCAAAGAGCGAAGTATGTTTATTTTGAGCGCGAAGTGCCGCCAGCAGTGCCGCTCGCTGAGGAGAGATATCCTGAAATTCGTCCACCAGAATATGCTTCCACGGACTGACGAAACGGCCTTTTTCGAGAATGATAATGGCCTGATGAATCAGCCCAGAGAAATCCACGGCGTTCTCTTCTTTTAACGCCAATTTCCAGGCTTTCAGCAGCGGAGCCATCAGTTTCACACGTTTCGAAAACAACGCACGCACCTCTTCGGGCGCATTCTCAATCATTTCTGCCTGCGAGCCGCCGTGCATACGCATCAGGCTCACCCAGCGATCAAGGCGCGAACCCAATCGCCGCGACAATTTCTCGTCCTGCCAGAAACTGCCTTCCGGCACCGTCCAGTTCAGCTCTTCTTCCAGCCACTGCCGCCATCCTTTCGCCTGGGCCTTTTTCTCACTGCACTGCTGGCGCCAGGTGGTGATAAACAGCGAGAGCCTGGCCTGAGTGTCGTTTTCCAGCTTGCTGATAACCGGCGCTTTTTTGCTCCCGTGCTGGATGATATGTAACGCTAATGCGTGAAACGTCCGGGCGCTGATATCGCGCGTATGCAGCCGCTCTTGAATCCGCTCGTCCATTTCTTGCGCAGCCTTACGGCCAAACGCGAGCAGCAATATTTGGTCAGCGGTGGCTTCACCTCTGGCGAGCAGCCATCCTGCACGGGCAACCAGCACCGACGTCTTACCGCTGCCTGCTCCCGCAAGAACCAGCAGGGATTGCTCTCCATTGACCACGGCGCGCGCCTGTGCCGGATTCAAAGGTGAGGATTCGATCGTGCTGAAAAAATCCGCGTGCTGTTCGAGCATGGCGTCAGTCCAGGCCTGATTATGCTTGAGTCGGCTTTGGTCAATATCGTTTAGCCATGCCTTGCACTGGCGCCACGGTTCGCGGCAATTTTCAAACTCATCAAGACGAGAAGCTGGCATGGGGAGCGCGGTCAGGGCTTGCTGAATGCGCTGCTGCATCCCCGTCGTTTGGGCGCGCGTGAGCCATTTCTTTTGTTCATGACTCTGCGCGATGTCAGCCAAAACCTGCTGTAATACCTGTTCGGCCACCTGGCTCATCTCGGCGCTCCACTGCTGCCAGAGCGTGTTCAGGTGGTGATGGAAGCGCTGGGTTTCGGCCCATTCGGTACCGTGCAGACGCACCACTTTATCTGCCGGCAGGACAAATTCCAGCTCGCCCCATACCAGACCGCGTTTGCAGTGAATTGCCAGCAACTGATTGAATGGAATAAGGTATTCGTGGCGTTCACCAGAGACTTTTACCCCGGCGTTGAGAAGGACAACCTTGTCGTACGGATGTTGCGCCAGGCGCTTGCCTAATGATGTTGCTTTTAGTTCCATGTCCAGCCTGATCCACGAAGTGATAGTTTGCCCATTAGTTTAACCGCCAGTTTTCAGGTGCTCCAGCCCAAAAAAACGTTACAATCAACAGGCTTTAATCATATCGAAAGGAAGTGAGGGTTTATGCGTACCGTTCTGAATATTTTGAATTTTGTCCTTGGCGGTTTTGCCACCACCCTTTCCTGGCTGTTTGCCACTCTGGTCAGTATTGTGCTGATCTTCACGCTTCCCCTGACGCGCTCGTGCTGGGAAATCACCAAACTTTCCCTGGTACCTTACGGTAACGAAGCCATTCACGTTGATGAACTCAACCCGGACAGCAAAAGCGTCTTGATGAATACGGGTGGAACGCTGCTCAACATTTTGTGGCTTATTTTCTTTGGCTGGTGGCTGTGCCTGATGCACATTGCGGTAGGGATTACGCAGTGCATTACCATTATTGGCATTCCGGTCGGTATCGCCAACTTCAAAATTGCCGCTATTGCCCTGTGGCCCGTTGGGCGCCGCGTCGTGCCGGTCGAAGTGGCTCAGGCTGCGCGCGAAGCCAATGCCCGTCGTCGTTTTCAGTAAATAAGGATACGCCGCTTTTATGCTAAGCCCGTTGCTTCGCAGATACACATGGAACAGTGCCTGGCTCTATAACGTCAGGATTTTTATCGCGCTTTGCGGCGCAGCAGCCGTGCCGTGGTGGCTCGGCGACGTTAAGCTGACCATCCCGCTAACGCTTGGTGTGGTGGCGGGCGCGCTGGCAGATTTGGACGATCGCCTGGCCGGGCGGTTGCGCAACCTGGTGATTACGCTGATCTGCTTTTTCATCGCGTCCGCATCTGTCGAACTACTCTTTCCCTGGCCGTGGTTGTTTGCCCTCGGCCTAATGATTTCCACCACCGGATTCATTCTGCTGGGCGGGCTGGGGCAACGCTACGCGACCATCGCCTTTGGCGCACTGCTGATTGCCATTTATACCATGCTGGGCGTATCCCTTTACGACCAGTGGTACCAACAGCCGCTACTGCTGCTGGTGGGCGCAGTCTGGTATAACCTGCTCACTCTGACCGGGCATCTGATCTTCCCGATTCGCCCGTTGCAAGACAATCTTGCACGCAGTTATGAACAGCTGGCGCATTATCTGGAACTCAAATCCCGACTGTTTGATCCGGACATCGAAGAAGAGAGCCAGGCTCCGCTTTACGATCTGGCGCTGGCTAATGGGCAACTGGTCACCACGCTTAATCAAACCAAGGCCTCACTGCTGACGCGCCTTCGAGGCGACCGTGGTCAGCGCGGCACCCGGCAAACGCTCCATTACTACTTTGTCGCTCAGGATATCCATGAGCGCGCCAGCTCATCACACATTCAATATGCTGCGTTGCGCGAAAAATTTCGCTACAGCGACGTCATGTTCCGTTTTCAACGGCTGCTTTCAATGCAATCTCAGGCATGTCAGCAGCTGGCGCGTTCAATTCTGCTGCGAACGCCATACCAACACGATCCCCGCTTCGAGCGCGCATTTAGTCATTTGGATGCCGCACTGGATCGCGTTCAGGCCAGCGGCACATCCCAGGAACAGATGAAAGCGCTGGGATTCTTGCTCAATAACTTACGCGCCATTGATGCTCAACTGGCGACAATTCAGTCTGAGCAGGCGCTATCGATGCCGGGCAATGAGATAGAGAATCAGCTTGCTGACGACAGTCCGCATGGTTTCGCGGATATGTGGCTACGTTTGAGCCGCAACTTCACGCCCGAGTCCGCCCTCTTCCGCCATGCGGTGAGAATGTCTGCTGTGCTGTGCGTCGGTTATGCGTTTATACAGATTACTGGTCTGCATCACGGCTACTGGATTTTGCTCACCAGCCTGTTTGTTTGTCAGCCGAACTACAACGCCACCCGCCACCGTCTGGCGTTACGCGTCATCGGTACGCTAGTGGGTGTTGCTATTGGTTTGCCGGTGCTGTATTTCGTCCCTTCTGTAGAAGGGCAATTAATTCTGATCGTTATCACCGGGGTATTATTCTTTGCCTTTCGTAATGTTCAGTATGCGCATGCCACCATGTTTATCACCCTACTGGTGCTGCTGTGCTTCAATCTGTTGGGTGAAGGATTTGAAGTCGCTCTGCCGCGCGTGATCGACACGCTGATTGGCTGTGCGATAGCCTGGGCTGCCGTGAGTTTTATCTGGCCAGACTGGCGTTTTCGCAATTTGCCACGCGCGCTGGATCTTGCCATTAACGCCAACTGCCGCTATCTGGATGCCATTCTCGAGCAATATCATCAGGGTCGCGATAACCGCCTGGCCTATCGAATTGCCAGACGTGATGCCCATAACCGCGATGCGGAACTGGCGTCGGTGGTTTCAAACATGTCGACGGAACCACGCGCAACGGCAGAAATTCGCGAAGTCGCCTTCCGACTACTTTGTCTTAACCATACCTTCACCAGTTACATTTCAACTTTGGGTGCTCATCGCGAAAAATTAACCCATCCGAACATCCTCGCTCTGTTAGATGACGCCGTTTGCTACGTTGACGATGCGCTTCATCATCGCCCGGCAGATGAGCCACGTGTGCGAACTGCAATAGATGAACTTAGCCAGCGTATTGCGCATTTCGATTCCAGCGCAGATAACAAGGCTCCACTCGTGCTCCAGCAAATTGGCCTGCTCATTGCACTCTTGCCCGAGATTTGCCGGCTGCAGCAGCAAATTGCTACCTATCGGAATGACTATCCAGCAGCACAGGAAGCGCGTTAAACCACTCCATAAGCTCCTGACGCCTGAGCGTCGGGAGCGCTGCCTCATGCATCCCATCGATTGCCCCGGCCAGCGCAAACAAGACCTTGAAACTAAGATGCTTATTTTTCGCTCGCATTTTAAGCCAACACGCCTCAGCGCCAAGTGTCCGAAGCATGGCTTCACTAGTGACCCCCGCTTCGCAAAGGAGAATTTCAATCTGGAACGTCAGATTGGGTAGATCTTTGAGGCGCCGCCGTTGATGGCGCTTAACGCGCTCCTGTCGGGCTGCCTCAAGCGCAAAGCTTGAGAGTTGCAAGAGCCTTTCCCGGTCCTGCCACAGCCCATCATCGACACGGTAGTAGTTCAACAGCACGGGCCTGCCACGTTTAAGCAACGTTAAAAAGGAAGAGGATTGTTTTACGCAGTACTGGGCGCTCTGTTCGCAGGCCCTCAAATAGAGCTCTCCGTCTGATACCATCGCAAACACGGCTTCATCAACCGCCAGGGTATAACCCCCGAACAAAGCACGATGATGGATTTCACCCAAGGGTGAAAGGTATTCCTGAGAATTATAGATCCGTTCATAAGATATCTTTTTCATGATATTCACCATATAAATCATAGAGTAACAACACATTTTTCTTACTACCGGATCCGTTAGCAGGAAAATAGGCAACTTATTGTCACTCGGCAAGATCATTTTGCGAGACACGCCATAATCGAACGAAATTTGCGAGACGCTTTCCGAAAATGGGGTTGATCTTTGGTTGTACAGGGGTTACTGTATATCCATACAGTAACTACAGGGCTGGAATGATTATGCACACTTCAGGCTATGCAAATCGCTTAACATCTTTTTCTTCTTCCGCAGGCAATGGCACGCAAAAAACTTCCGGGCGTGTTTCTACCGGGCTGATAAGTGAAGTGGTTTATCGCGAAGACCAGCCCATGATGACGCAAATGTTACTGTTGCCGCTTTTACAACAGCTTGGTCAGCAATCACGCTGGCAGCTCTGGTTGACCCCACAGCAAAAACTCAGTCGTGAATGGGTACAGTCAGCAGGATTACCCTTAACAAAAATGATGCAAACCAGCCAGATCGCTCCGTGTCATACCGTCGATTCGATGATTCGCGCATTGCGCACAGGGAATTACAGCGTGGTTATCGGTTGGTTGTCTGAAGAATTGACGGAAGAAGAGCATCATCGTCTGGCAGAAGCAGCGGAAGAAGGTGAGGCTATCGGCTTCATTATGCGTCCGATTCGTCTGGATCCTCTCGCCAGAGGACACCTGTCTGGCCTAAAAATTCACTCAAATTTGTATCATTAAGTAAATTTAAGAGTTTTCCTGGAACTTTTTTTGACATCAGTAAGTGCAATTAGTTCCATAACTCAAAACGTCGAGAAAGCTTGTCTGGCGCGGTTTCCGTTAATTTTACAGCATAAAATTCTCGCCAAAAATGTTAAATATTGCGTATACGGAACTTTTTTTTTCATATGCCTGACAGAGTTCACACTTGTAAGTTTTCAAGTACGTTGTAGACTTTACATCGCCAGGGGTGCTCGGTCTAAGCCGAAGATATCGGTAGAGTTACTAGTTTGAGCTCGCCCCCCGGTGAAGGATTTAACCGTGATTTCTCGACGAGATCTTCATGGCGATTTTTGGATGATAACGAGGCGCAAAAAATGAAAAAGACAGCTATCGCGATTGCAGTGGCACTGGCTGGCTTCGCTACCGTAGCGCAGGCCGCTCCGAAAGATAATACCTGGTATGCAGGTGGCAAACTGGGCTGGTCTCAGTTCCACGACACTGGCTGGTACAACAGCTCCCTGAACAACGATGGCCCAACTCACGAAAGCCAGCTCGGTGCAGGTGCGTTTGGTGGCTATCAGGTTAACCCGTATGTTGGTTTTGAAATGGGTTACGACTGGTTAGGTCGTATGCCATACAAAGGCGACAACGTTAACGGCGCATTCAAAGCTCAGGGCGTACAGCTGACCGCTAAACTGGGTTACCCAGTAACTGACGATCTGGACGTTTATACTCGTCTGGGCGGCATGGTATGGCGCGCTGACTCCAGCAACAGCGTTGCTGGCGACGACCACGACACTGGCGTTTCTCCAGTATTCGCAGGTGGTGTTGAGTGGGCAATGACCCGCGACATCGCTACCCGTCTGGAATACCAGTGGGTTAACAACATCGGCGACGGTAACACCGTTGGCGTTCGTCCGGACAACGGCATGCTGAGCGTAGGTGTTTCCTACCGTTTCGGCCAGCAGGAAGAAGCAGCGCCAATCGTTGCTCCAGCTCCGGCACCAGCTCCTGAAGTACAGACCAAGCACTTCACTCTGAAGTCTGACGTTCTGTTCAACTTCAACAAAGCAACTCTGAAACCAGAAGGTCAGCAGGCACTGGATCAGCTGTACACCCAGCTGAGCAACCTTGACCCGAAAGACGGTTCAGTAGTAGTTCTGGGCTTCACCGACCGTATCGGTTCTGACGCATACAACCAGAATCTGTCCGAGAAACGTGCTCAGTCTGTAGTTGATTACCTGGTATCTAAAGGTATCCCAGCTAACAAGATCTCCCCACGTGGTATGGGCGAATCTAACCCAGTTACTGGTTCTACCTGTGACAACGTGAAAGCTCGCGCTGCACTGATCGACTGCCTGGCACCAGATCGTCGCGTTGAGATCGAAGTTAAAGGTATCAAAGACGTTGTAACTCAGCCTGCGGCATAAGTTATCGTCTTATAAAAAAACCCCGCCATGCGGGGTTTTTTATTGTCTGAAGAAACGTGAGAAACTATTTTTTTCCCAGCATTGCCTGCAGGTCGTTTTTCAACGTCGACATCTGATTGGCGTATTTCTCTTTATGTTCCGCGTCTTCAATGAGTTGCACCACCGTCTCGGACAATGTTTTTCCTCGTCGTTGCGCAAGCCCTGCTAATCGCTGCCAGACCATAAACTCAAGGTCGATAGACTTTTTACGCGTGTGCTGATGTTCAGCGTTAAAATGCCGTTTGCGCCGCGCGCGAATGGTCTGCTTCATGCGGTTCATTAGCGCCGGGTTGATGTGCTTCTCTATCCACCCGTTGACCTGGACCGGTTCATTTTCGAGCATCAGCAACAAATCCACCGCTTCTTTTGCAGCACTGGCTTCGATATAGCAGGTGATCAGCTCGCCTTCTCGATGCTTTTTGACCAGGTATTTCCATTTCCAGCCGCTTTCGAGATTTTCCAGTTGTTGATATTTCATCGCGATCTCAGTGTTACCTCGTAACTCTGTTCAGAATATCAGTTTTTTGGCAATCTGCTGAAAAGAAATCATATCCTGTGAGCTCTTACGCCGCATTCCCCCCTGAAATCCCTAATCCTGCATGGGAATGGGTCAGCGCTTACGGTATAATCCATCGTTTTACATCTAACTAAAAAAACATCCACTTTGACCATTACGAAACTAGCATGGCGTGACCTGGTTCCAGATACCGATAGCTATCAGGAACTCTTCGCACAGCCAGACCTCGCAAAAGAACACGACTACATCCTTAGCGACACGCAACCGCGTTTACATTACGCGCTAGAGCAAACGCTAAGCCCGTGGACAACCTCCCCCTTCATGTTACTGAAGGCGCCAGAAGAAGCCGAATATTTGGCACTGCTGGCAGATGCCGTGCGTCAATTGCAGCCAGAAACAGATACCGTTTTTGGCGGACAATATCGTATCGTGGGAAGTGATGTCACTTTCAAACCTGCAACGTCAGCAGATGATAATTTTGCCGCAACGGGTGAAGTCATTACCGCGGAGTGGGCCGAGGCTGAACAGTTATTTGGCTGCCTTCGTCACTTCAACGGTGAACTGAGCTTGCAGCCAGGGCTGGTACATAAAGCCAACGGCGGTGTGCTGGTTATCTCCCTGCGAACATTGCTTGCACAACCCCTGCTGTGGATGCGCCTGAAGAATATTGTGACGCATCAGCGCTTCGACTGGATTGCTTACGACGAATCCCGCCCGCTGCCCGTCGCGATACCGTCGATGCCCATCACACTGAAAGTCATTCTGACGGGCGATCGTGAGTCGCTGGCGGATTTCCAGGAGATGGAACCGGAACTCGCCGAACAGGCGGTCTATAGCGAATTTGAAGACAACATCCAGATTGCCGACGCGGATGACGTAACGCAGTGGTGCCAGTGGGTGCTGGCCGTCGCTGAGCGCAACACTTTGCCAACGCCTGCGGCAGACGCCTGGACAGGCCTGGTTCGTGAAGCGACGCGTGATACCGGCGATCAGGAAACCTTGCCACTTTGCCCACTGTGGATCAGCAAGCAGTTGCGCGAAGTCGGTGTCATTAGCGGTTCTGGCGAATTTACCGGCGAGCAATTTGCTCAAATGCTGGCACAGCGCGAGTGGCGTGAAGGTTATCTCGCTGACCGAATGCAGGATGAGATCCTGCTTGAACAGATTCTGGTGGAAACTGAAGGCGAGCGTGTAGGCCAAATCAACGCCCTGTCTGTCATCGAATTCCCTGGTCACCCGCGCGCCTTTGGCGAGCCTTCGCGTATCAGCTGCGTTATTCATATTGGCGACGGCGAGTTTACCGACGTTGAACGCAAAGCCGAGCTGGGCGGGAACATTCATGCTAAAGGCATGATGATCATGCAGGCCTTCCTGATGTCACAGCTTCAACTGGAGCAACAGCTCCCCTTCTCCGCCTCGCTGACGTTTGAGCAGTCTTACAGTGAAGTGGATGGCGACAGTGCGTCTATGGCCGAGCTGTGCGCAGTGATCAGTGCTCTTGCGGATGTGCCAATTAACCAGAGCATTGCAATCACCGGTTCAGTCGATCAGTTTGGTCGCGCGCAGCCTGTTGGCGGTCTGAATGAGAAGATCGAAGGTTTCTTCTCCATCTGTCAGCAGCGTGGGTTTAGCGGGAAACAAGGGGTGATTATTCCTGCGCCAAATGCACGTCATCTGAGTCTGAGTCAAGCGGTGCTTGATGCCGTGGAAGCAGAGCAATTCAGTATCTGGGCCATCGAAGATATTACGGATGCGCTACCCTTACTGACGAACCAGGTCTGGGATGGCGAAGTACAAAATACGTTGATGCAGGCTATCCAGGAACGCATCGCTCAGGCAATGCAGCAGGACGCTCGTCACCGTTACCCGTGGCCGTTACGCTGGCTGAGCTGGTTTAGCCCGAACTGATCGGACTTGTTCAGCGTACACGTGTTAGCTATCCTGCGTGCTTCACTAAAATAAGGCTTACTGAGAACATGGTAGATAAACGCGAATCCTATACAAAAGAAGATCTTCTTGCCTCTGGTCGTGGTGAACTGTTTGGCGCTAAAGGCCCGCAGTTACCTGCACCTAGCATGCTGATGATGGACCGTGTCGTGAAAATGACCGAAACCGGCGGCAACTTTGACAAGGGTTACGTGGAAGCGGAACTCGATATCAATCCGGACCTGTGGTTCTTCGGTTGCCACTTCATTGGCGATCCAGTGATGCCGGGCTGTTTAGGTCTGGATGCTATGTGGCAGCTCGTTGGCTTCTATCTGGGCTGGCTGGGCGGCGAAGGCAAAGGCCGTGCTCTGGGCGTGGGTGAAGTTAAATTCACCGGTCAGGTTCTGCCTTCTGCGAAGAAAGTCACCTACCGTATTCACTTCAAACGCATTGTGAACCGTCGTCTGGTGATGGGTCTGGCGGATGGCGAAGTGCTTGTTGACGGCCGTGTTATCTACACCGCCAACGACCTGAAAGTCGGTCTGTTCCAGGATACCTCCGCGTTCTAATTTTTGCTTATCCCTGAGCAAAAAAGGCGAAACCTCCGCATTGCGGAGGTTTCTGTTTTTAAAGAGACGTTATCAAGCAAGAAGTACCCTGTCTCCGATGGCTTCTCGCCAGCCTCCCAGCCATTGTGACCTTTGATTTATCGTCTGATAAGGACACATTTCTTTAGAGCGTCCAGCGATGCCGGCCTGATAACCACGTTGATGAGCCCTTTCCATGCGATCTCGTTTCTGTCTCTTCATGCCTCGTTTCCCTCATTCTTTGGTCTGGTGGAAAGAAAACAGTGGTTGCAAAACATGCAAGCACAGATAACGAATAACCCGAATCGTGCCATGCGTCAATGCGCAAAATTCACGCCAGTGTCATATTTGTGAGCTATAAAGACGATTATTTGTACAAATATTGTGGCACCAGGCAAGTAACAGCCTGAACCAAAGGCGAAAAAAAAACCGCAATCAGCAAGAAGCTGATTGCGGTTTAGCGTTATGAATTTTACTTATGGCAGCCGCGAAATTTCCTGAGCGATGCTGGCTGATTCCTGAGCCCAACCCTGAGCCAGCACTTTCACCATCTCGTCATAGCCATCTTGCTGCTGTTTCAGCTCCAAATGGAACGGACGCTTAATTAGCTGTCCCTGATGGTTAAGCAGCCATTCACCGCTGATCACCACCTTGCCATCGTAACGTCCGTGGAAGCCGGTCACATTCACATTGAGCGTATCCTGATCGCTACCCAGAGGCTGAGAGGCAACTACCCAGCCCGGCAGTTGGCTGCTCAGGTTCGCCACCAGCGTATTGCGCAACTGCTGATCCAGCGGACTCGCCCACAGATTGTTATTCGCAATGACGTACTGCACTTCACTGGTCTGATACACCACGCCGTTTCCGGCGAGGGAATCCGGAATAGTCACCTGCTCAACCCACAGCAAACGATGCCCCTGACTGGCGGTACTCTGCCCGCCCGTCTGTGCCCCCAGCGGCAGCTGGTAGTAACTTTTAGTATCACTTCCTGAACTACAGGCTGTTAAAACCAGTGCTCCGACGATTAATAGCCACTTTTTCATTCTTTTGCCCTCTTAGGCTCAGGATCTTTTTTGTCCTTGGCTTCAAATACCAGCGCGTTGCTCTTCTCATTCAGCGTTTTCAGAACCGGTTGCAGCTCGCGCAGAACCTGATCCAGGCGCTGCATATCCGCCACCATCTTGTTATACGCCGCCGAGCCAGGCTGGAAGCCCTGCATACTGCGGTTCAGCTCACGCAACGTTTTCTGCATATCCTGCGGAAGCTGCTGCATCGACTGGTTAGCCGTAATTTTGTTGATGTTATCCAGCGTAGTTTGTAGACGACGCATGGTTGCCTGGCTTTCAGTCAGGCTGTTTGTGGCTTGCTCAAGCATCGGATTCAATGGCAGATTGTTAATCTTATCCAATGTTTCCATCAGACGCTGCTGGATCTGCGCCAGGCCGCTGCTGACAGTTGGGATAATGGTGTATCCACCGAACTGGCGCGCACCGGTAATCGCCGGGGCTTTCGGATAGAAGTCCATGTCCACATACAGCGCTCCCGTTACCAGGTTGCCGGTTTTCAGCGAGCCGCGTAATCCGCGATTCATCAGCTGATTAATATGCTCTCCGATATCCTGATCCTTACCAATCTGGGCCAGTAAGCGTTCTGGTTCAATGCGGATCAATACCGGAATACGATAGTCGTCATCCAGTACCTGATGCAGGCCCGGTACGAAGTACGGCACCTGGCCGACGGTGCCCAGACGGATACCGCGGAATTCCACCGGTGCACCTGGCTGCAGGCCGCGAACCGAATCTTTAAAGAACATCAGATAATCGACGTGGTCGGTATAAAGCGCATCCTGAATACTTTTCTGATCGTCAAACAATCTGAACGCGGTTTTCGGCGCAACCGGCTGACCCAGTTCCATCCCTTCCGGTACATCAAAGCTCACCCCGCCGCCAAACAGCGTGGTCAGTGAGCCCATCTCAACACGCATACCCGCGGAGGTCAGATCCACCGCGATGCCGCTGTCTTTCCAGAAGCGCACATTGCTGGTCACCAGACGATCGTTTGGCGCATTGATAAACAGCTGATAGCTGATGGCACGTTTTTGCGCATCAAAGGTACTGGTTTCCACAGAGCCTACGCGGTAACCACGGAACAGCACCGGATCGCCCGGGCTGAGCTGCCCCGCTTTCTTACTGTCGAGGGTGACACGAATACCTTTCGCGTCCGGCGGAGCCAAAGGCGGAGAATCAAGCAGCTGATAATTTCCCGGCTGACTGCCTTTCGTACCTGGCTGCAGTTCGATATACGCCCCTGAAAGCAACGTACCGAGACCACTGATCCCTTCACGCCCGACCTGGGGTTTAACAACCCAGAAGACGGAATCGCCGTGCAGCAGTTTTTCCATTCCTGAGTGCAAACGCGCTTTGATCTCAACGTGCGTTAAATCGTCCGTCAGGGTTGCGCTCTCGACGACACCCACGTCCACGCTGCGGCTCTTGATGGTGGTTTTACCCCCTTCAATACCCTCGGCGTTAGTGGTGATAAGCGTCACTTCCGGCCCCTGATGGCTGTAATGATAAAACAGGATCCAGGCACCGATCAGTGCAGTTACGATGGGGAAGATCCACACCGGCGACCAGTTTTTGACCTTCTGCACTTTCGCCTCTCCACTCTTATTTTCCATGCTCTCACTCTTCCTCATGGCTTGACTCTGGCTCACGATCCCACGATAAACGCGGGTCGAAGGTCAGGGCCGCAAACATCGTCATCACAACGACCAGCGCAAACATCAGCGCGCCCATAGCGGGATAAATACTCATCAGTCCTCCCATGCGCACCAGCGCGGAGAGAACGGCAATCACAAACACGTCAATCATTGACCAGCGGCCAACAAATTCTACGACTTCATAAATCAGATGCATGCGTTCACTGTCGCGTTTACCGTGCCCCTTAGCATCCCAGCACAGCCAGGCAATCGCGATCATTTTTAACGTCGGAACCATGATACTGGCGATAAAGATAACCATAGCGACCGGATACGAACCTTCACCCCAGAGCAGAACCACACCCGCGAGGATCGTCGAGGGCATTTTGTCCCCCAGCAGATCCGTAATCATGATCGGTAAAATATTGGCAGGTAAATACAGCATGATCGACGTGACCAATAACGCCATCGTCCATTGCAGACTGTTTCTACGCCGCACGTGCCCTTTCGTCCCGCAGCGCGGACACACTTCGTGCTCTGCAGGCAAAATAGCGGTGCAGCAGGAGCAAGAACGCAACCCCTGTCGAATCCCTGGAACACCCACTTTAACCGTCTGTGCGAGCGTGGGTGCCGGGGCAATATCATCCCAGGCCCAACGACGATCCACACACTGGAAAGCGCGCAATTGCAAAACACAGTACAGGCACCAGGGAATAAAACTGCTGCCAACGCCCACGTCACCGTAAGCCATCAGCTTGACGAAACTGACCAGGATTCCCGCCAGGAAAATCTCTGCCATTCCCCAGCTTTTCAGCTGGAAAAGGATTCGGGCAAGCATGATTTTGACTTTGACAGGCATCCGAACGCGGTTAACCAGCAGCAGAATCACCACCAGGCAAAACGCCGGAACGATTTGCACAAAGAGAAGGAAGAAGGTGCCGAGACTGGCGTAATCTTCCGAGAACATGACGCCGGGAATTTCCAGCAAATCCACTTCGCTGGTCATCCCGCCGACTTTCATATAGATGAACGGAAAAAGATTTGAAAGCAGCAGCATGAACAGCGCCGCGAGCGCATATGCAGTAGGACGCGCACGAGGCGCGTCCCACTCAGTTGTCAGCGTTGCCCCGCAGCGGGGGCAAGTTGCTTTATGTCCGTGATCCAGCTCAGGAAGCGCCACGAGCATATCGCATTGCGAGCATAGAATATGCCGGTCGGCATGGTGCTGATCACACATCGGGTATCCCTGTTTATGCGCCGTTTTTGAGAGCCTCAAGGTACTCCCAGCGCTCAAATGCTTCTTCCAGCGCCTTTTCGGCCTGGGAAAGCTCCGCCAATATTTTCTGAGTATAGTCGTGTGGCTGGCTAAAGAAGGAGGCATCAGCAACCTGAGCCTGCAAAGTACTCAGATTCGCTTCCAGCTCTTCCAGACGTTGCGGCAACCCTTCCAGTTCGCGCTGCAGGTTATAGCTCATTTTGACCGTCGATTTTTTGACAGTTTCTGCTTTTGCGACAGGAGTTTGCGATCCAGTTTTGGATTTTGACTGTTTAGTCGCCAAAGATTGCGCCTGCTGCCCGCGCGCATCCTGATAGCCGCCGACATATTGACCAATCCGGCCTTCGCCTTCGAAAATCCAGCACTCAGTTACGGTGTTATCGACAAACTGACGATCGTGGCTGACCAGCATCACGGTGCCCTGATAGCCGTCGATCAGCTCTTCCAGCAGTTCCAGAGTTTCGACATCCAGATCGTTGGTCGGTTCATCGAGAATCAATAAGTTACTTGGCTTCAGGAACAGACGCGCCAGCAGCAGGCGGTTACGTTCCCCGCCGGACAACGCGCGAACCGGCGTCATGGCGCGTTTTGGATGGAACAGGAAGTCCTGCAGGTAGCCCAGCACGTGGCGCGGTTTACCGTTGACCATCACCTCTTGTTTGCCTTCGGCCAGGTTATCCATCACCGTTCTGTCCGGATCAAGCTCTGTACGGTGCTGATCGAAATAGGCCACTTCCAGTTTAGTCCCGCAGTGAACGCGTCCGCTGTCAGCCTGTAACTGGCCGAGCATCAGTTTCAGCAGCGTGGATTTACCACAGCCGTTCGGGCCAATCAGGGCGATTTTGTCGCCACGCTGAACCTGAGCGGAGAAATCGCTCACCAGTACTTTGCCGTCGATCTGGTAATTGACGTTTTCCATCTCGAAGACAATCTTGCCGGAGCGAGAGGCCTCTTCGACCTGCATCTTCGCGCTGCCCATCACTTCCCGGCGTTCGCTGCGTTCGTTACGCATCGCTTTCAAGGCACGCACACGGCCTTCGTTACGGGTACGACGGGCTTTGATGCCCTGACGGATCCAGACTTCTTCCTGCGCCAGCTTGCGATCGAACTCGGCGTTTTGCAGCTCTTCCACGCGCAGGTTTTCTTCTTTCTCCAGCAGATAAGTGTCGTAATCGCCTGGATAGGTGACCAGCTTGCCGCGATCGAGATCGACAATACGCGTTGCCATATTGCGGATGAATGAACGGTCGTGCGAGATAAAGATGATGGTGCCGTTGAAGGTTTTCAGGAACCCTTCCAGCCAGTCGATGGTTTCAATATCGAGGTGGTTTGTTGGCTCATCGAGCAGCAGCACTTTTGGTCCACTGACCAGCGCACGGCCCAGAGCCGCTTTACGCAGCCAGCCACCCGAAAGGGACGCCAGCGCCATATCGGCTTCAAGACCGAGCTGTTCCAGCACTTCATTAATGCGATCTTCCAGCTGCCACAGGCCGTGGTGATCCAGCAGATCCTGAAGACGCGCCATCTCGTTGAGATTTTTTTCGCTCGGATCGGTCATGACCAGGTGCGAGATATCGTGATAGCCCTTCAGGTATTCGGCCTGCTCTGAAATCCCTTCAGCGACAAAATCGTACACGCTGCCCGCAACGTTGCGCGGTGGGTCCTGCTGCAGACGGGAAACAATCAGATCTTGTTCGTAAACAATGCGGCCATCATCCAGCCCCTGCTCACGGTTAAGGATCTTCATCAGTGTGGATTTACCCGCGCCGTTACGGCCCACCAGACAAACGCGTTCGTTATCTTCGATGTGCAGTTCAGTGTCGTCGAGAAGTGGCGCATCGCTGAAAGACAGCCATGCGCCGTGCATGCTTATTAATGACATTTAAAATTTCCTATCAGACTGCGGTAATTAACCAGCAGTTGTGAATTTGACGGTTACGGGCGAAGTCCTGAGACAGCGTTTTTTGGCTGATTTCTTGTGCTTTCAGTCCCAATTTTTCCAGCCCGTCATTGTCCATGCGGAAGCCGCGTTTGTTGTTCGAGAACATAATGGTGCCGCCTTTACGCAGCAGACGTTTCAGGTCGGTCATCAGACGCAGGTGATCGCGCTGAACGTCAAACGAGTCTTCCATACGTTTCGAGTTAGAGAAAGTCGGTGGATCGATGAAGATCAGGTCAAACTGCTCATCTGTGTCACGCAGCCAGCCCAGTACGTCGGCTTGCAGCAGGCGATGCTGACGTCCGGTCAGGCCGTTGAGACGCAGGTTACGCTCAGCCCACTCCAGATAGGTGCGCGACATATCGACCGTGGTGGTGCTACGCGCACCGCCCAGGCCCGCATGAACGCTGGCGCTGCCGGTGTAAGCGAACAAGTTCAGGAAGTCTTTTCCTTTGCTCATCTGGCCCAGCATACGACGCGCGATACGGTGATCGAGGAACAGACCGGTGTCGAGGTAGTCCGTCAGGTTGACCCACAGGCGCGCGTTGTACTCGCCCACTTCGATAAAGTCGCCCTTATCACCCATCTTCTGATACTGATTGGCCCCTTTCTGACGCTCACGGGTTTTCAGGATCAGTTTATTAGGTGCGATACCCAGCACGCCAATGGTTGCGGCGATAATGTCCAGCAGACGCTGACGCGCTTTTTGCGCATCCACCGTTTTCGGCGGTGCATATTCCTGAACCACCACCCAGTCCGCGTAACGGTCTACCGCTACGTTATATTCCGGCAGATCGGCATCGTAAATGCGGTAGCATTCAACACCTTCCTGTTTCGCCCACTTTTCGAATTTTTTCAGGTTCTTACGCAGACGGTTGGCATAATCTTCCGCCACGGTGGACGGCTTGCTGTCACCGTCTTTTTCGGTCAGATGGTAGTTTTTCTGCACACAGTCCAGCGGGCCGTTTTTGGCTTTGAACTGGCGCTCGGCGCGCAGTTGCAGGCAGCTCAGCAGTTCCGGAGAGCCGCTAAACAACGACAGATTCCAGCCGCCGAAAGCGTCTTTCATGGTACGACCAAACAGGCTATGCAGCGCGATCAGCGCCGGTTCGCTATCCAGACGTTCGCCGTACGGTGGGTTACTGATCACCGTGCCGTACGGGCCTTTAGGCAGCGGATTGGTTAACTGGGCGACGTCTTTCACCTCGAAGTCGATCAGCTCACCGATACCGGCACGGCGGGCGTTGCTGCGCGCACGTTCAATAACACGGGCGTCGCTGTCCGAGCCGTAGAAACGAGAACCATAGTCCGCCAGGCCTTTACGCGCGCGAACCTGCGCTTCGGCTTTGACCTCTTTCCAGAGGGCATCGTCGTGCTGCGCCCAGCCGCTAAAACCCCATTGCCCACGGTGCAAGCCCGGCGCACGATCCGTCGCCATCATGGCTGCTTCGATCAGCAAAGTACCGGAACCGCACATCGGGTCGAGCATCGGCGTGCCCGGCTGCCAGCCGGAACGCATCACGATGGCCGCAGCCAGGTTCTCTTTGATCGGCGCAATACCGGCGCGATCGCGATAGCCGCGCTGATGCAGGCCTTCGCCGCACAGATCCAGCGAGATATGTGCTGTCTCTTTATTCAGCCACACGTTAATGCGCAGATCGGGATTTTCACGATCAACGTTCGGACGCTCGAGATTTTTACGCGTGAAGCTGTCGACAATGGCGTCTTTCACTTTCAGCGCACCGTACTGGCTATTACGAATTTCGTCGTTCAGACCGCTGAAATGCACGGCAAAGGTCGCGCCTGGGGCGAAAATCTCTGTCCAGTCGGTCGCCTGTACGCCGAGGTACAGGTCAAGGTCGCTATAGACCTTACAGGCACCCAGCGGCAACATGATGCGCGACGCCAGGCGGCTCCACATCAGGCTCTGGTAAATAAGCCGCGTGTCGCCCTCAAAATGGACACCACCCTGAACCACCTGACACTCACGTGCGCCAAGGCTTTCCAGTTCAGTTTTTAACAGCTCTTCCAGCCCACGGGCCGTACTGGCAAACAGAGGATTCATATCGTCACTTATTACTCGTAGAAAATTGCTGCGCATTATAGCTAATATGTGCGCTATGTCCTAAAGTTGAGGGCTTATTTTCATTTGTGGGAGTGCGAAGTGGCGACGTTATCCAGGCTTTTTATTCATCCGGTCAAATCCATGCGCGGTATTGGCCTGACCCACGCGCTTGCTGACGTCAGCGGCTTTGCCTTTGATCGCATTTTTATGATCACCGAACCGGACGGCACCTTTATCACCGCCCGCCAGTTCCCGCAGATGGTGCGCTTCATTCCTGCTCCGCTACACGATGGCTTACATCTGACCGCGCCGGACGGTTCCAGCGCGATCGCGCGCTTTAGCGACTTCGCCGCCGTCGATGCGCCCACCGAAGTCTGGGGCAACCATTTCACTGCCCGCGTCGCCCCCGAAGAGATCAACACCTGGCTCAGCGGATTCTTTTCTCGCGCCGTACAGCTGCGCTGGGTCGGACCGGAACTGACGCGTCGCGTGAAGCGCTTCGAAGCGGTTCCCCTCTCTTTTGCCGACGGTTTTCCTTACCTGCTGACCAACGACGCCTCCCTGCGCGATCTGCAAAACCGCTGTTCCGCCAGCGTGCAAATGGAGCAATTCCGCCCCAACCTGGTGGTGACCGGCGCACAGGCCTGGGAAGAGGACACCTGGAAGGTTATCCGCATTGGCAGCGTGATTTTTGATGTGGTGAAACCCTGCAGCCGCTGCATCTTCACGACTATCAGCCCGGAGAAAGGTCAAAAGCACCCTTCCGGCGAGCCGCTGAAAACGTTGCAATCTTTCCGCACCGCGCAGGATAACGGCGACGTCGATTTCGGTCAGAACCTGATCCCACGCAGCAGCGGCGTGATCCGCGTGGGTGATGAAATCGAAATTCTGTCAACGGGACCGGCAAGAGTTTACGGTCACGGGCCGGAGGAAGAAGAAGAGCCAGAAGCGATCACCCAGCCGGTTTCGGCGGTGACCATTCAGTGGCAAGGCAAAACGCTGCCGGGAAATAATCAGCAGGTACTGCTGGAACAGCTGGAACAAGCGGGGATCCGCGTGCCTTATTCGTGTCGTGCGGGGATCTGTGGAAGTTGTCGCATCACCCTGGTCGATGGCCAAGTGACGGCGCTGAAGAAATCAGCGGTAAGCGAGGATGGAACCATTCTGTGCTGTAGCTGCATTCCGAAAACGTCTGTGCAGCTAGAGCTTTAAACGGCCTGTTCGAGACTGAACGAATCCATACGCAGTTGCGGTTTCAGTCGGTCATTCATCACTTTAATCGCATCACCCAGCTGCATTGTGCGCCCGGCAATCACCACGCCGGGTTGCGCCAGCAGGCACAGGGCGGCATTTTCGCCCGGCTCGACCACCAGCAAACTCACCTCTTCCGAGGTATCACTCAGATTGACGCAGGCCGCATCACCGGTGATCGGCGACAAGGACTGACCGTGAGCGAGGAAGTGCCAGCTTTTTGGCATCTGCGGTTTCAGGAAGCGGATCGCCACCAGCGCATTCAGCACCAGCTCGGCGCGCTGCTCTTTAGAGAGGATCAGATCGCGACATTTCTCTTCAAACGAGAAAAACAGCGCCGCATCGTCAACACAAAAGCCTGACGGCGCAAACGCATCCGGGGTCAGCATTCGGCGAGCGAAACGAGAGCGAAATAACATACCATTGGCTAAATCGAGCATCATTCGATCGTGCTCATCGCAAAAATACCAGCGCCAGTTATCGTCAGGTTTTATTCGCATTTTCCTCTCCTTCCCCACAACGTCCTGTTCTTAAAATGTCCGAATTGTCGCTTCGTTTTATAACATCAATAATAAAAGACCATAATGTCTAAATAAGCAACAAAGACGGAATATAAAACAACCAGGGCTGGAAATAAAGCCCTGGTTGTCTGATATGGAGAAAAGATTAGATATGATTAACGATTTCTTTAATCAATTGTGGGCCTTTAAAAATAAAGCCGGAATAGATTTGCACCAGCGACGCACCCGCCGCCATCTTCTCGCGGGCCGCGATGACAGAGTCGATGCCACCCACGCCGATGATCGGTAAGCGACCCTTTAATTCCGCCGACAGCGCGCGAATAATTTCGGTGCTTTTTAATTGTACCGGACGACCGCTTAAGCCACCCATTTGGTCACAGTTTTTCATTCCCTGAACCAGGGAGCGATCGAGTGTCGTATTGGTGGCAATAACACCATCAATATTATGGCGAACCAAACTGTCGGCCACCTGGATCAATTCTTCGACAGAAAGATCCGGGGCGATCTTCACCGCGATCGGAACATATTTATGATGGGTATTCTGCAGCTCATTCTGCTTATTTTTGATCGCACTTAAGAGATCGTCCAGCGCTTCGCCATATTGCAGCGTACGCAGGCCTGGGGTATTTGGCGAAGAGATATTAATCGCAATATAACCGGCGTAGGCATAGACTTTTTCCATACAAATCAAATAGTCATCTTTCCCCTGCTCCACCGGCGTATCTTTATTTTTGCCGATATTAATTCCGAGCACGCCGTCAAAATGGGCTTTTTTCACGTTCTCTACCAGGTGATCAACACCGTGGTTATTAAAGCCCATCCGGTTGATCAACCCTTCGGCTTCAACCAGGCGGAACAGGCGCGGCTTGTCATTCCCGTCCTGCGCGCGCGGCGTCACGGTGCCGACTTCAATGGAGCCGAACCCCATCGCGCCCAGGGCGTCAATGCATTCGCCGTTCTTATCGAGGCCTGCTGCCAGCCCCAGAGGATTTTTAAACGTCAGGCCCATGCACGAGACAGGTTTTTCCTGCACTTTCTGGCGCACCAGCGCTTCAAGAGGCGTTCCTGTAATGCGGCGTAACTGCTGGAATGTCAATTCATGAGCGCGCTCGGGATCGAGCTGAAAAAGGGCTTTACGAACGAAGGGGTAGTACATGAACTCTCCTGGATTCCGGTGTGCAAACCGGACACGGATTATCTGCGATCGCGCCGTGAAAGGGAATTGACCTGCGGCAAAAAATCATCGTAAAGCGCAATCGTTTCCCTTTCTGCTTCTTTCTTATGCAATTTTCGGCATTTTAATTTCAGATAAATCATTTAGTGGAATAACCCTGCAATGTCACACTCGTGAAAATTGTTATGAATGTTAGATAAAAGCAAACAAATAGTTATAAGGAGAAAGCATGCGCGTCATCACGTTGGCCGGAAGTCCGCGTTTCCCTTCACGCTCTAGCGCTTTACTGGAATATGCCCGCGAACAGCTCAATTCACTGGGCGTTGAGGTATGTCACTGGAATTTGCACAACTTCGAGCCGGAAGATCTGCTTTATGCGCGCTTTGATAGCCCGGCGCTTCAGGCGTTAATCGAACAGCTTAAAGGGGCTGATGGCTTGATTGTGGCGACACCTGTCTATAAGGCCTCTTTTTCCGGTGCGCTGAAAACGCTTCTCGATTTACTGCCTGAACGTGCGCTCGAAGGGAAAGTGGTTCTCCCTCTGGCGACCGGCGGCACCGTCGCACACATGCTGGCGGTAGATTACGCACTCAAGCCAGTGCTGAACGCGCTGAAGGCGCAAGAGATCCTTCACGGCGTATTTGCCGATGATTCTCAGGTTGTCGATTACCAGCATAAACCGCAGTTCACGCCGAATTTACACCTGCGCCTTGATAGCGCGCTAGAAACCTTCTGGCAGGCATTGCATCGTCGTGATGCTCCCGTCCCCGCCTTTGGCCGTCTGAAAGGAGTCGCTCATGTTTAAAGCTCTTATCACCGCTCTGCTCGCCGTTTCTGCTCTGGCACAGGCGGCGGAACCTGCGCCGGAAAGCCTGCGTATTGGCTACCAAAAAGGCAGCGTCAGTATGGTGCTGGCGAAAAGTCATCAGCTGCTGGAAAAGCGCTACCCGGACACTAAATTCTCTTGGGTCGAGTTCCCTGCCGGACCGCAGATGCTGGAGGCGTTGAACGTCGGCAGCATTGATTTAGGCAGTACCGGCGATATTCCGCCGATTTTTGCCCAGGCCGCTGGCGCTGATTTGGTCTACGTTGGCGTAGAGCCACCGAAGCCGAAAGCGGAAGTGATTCTGGTGCCTGAGAACAGCCCGATAAAAACCGTCGCGGATCTAAACGGCCATAAAGTCGCGTTCCAGAAAGGTTCCAGTTCGCACAATTTACTGCTGCGCGCACTTCAACAGGCGGGCCTGTCGTTCAACGACATTCAACCCATCTATTTAACCCCGGCGGATGCCCGCGCAGCGTTCCAGCAAAATAATGTGGATGCCTGGGCAATCTGGGACCCGTATTACTCCGCCGCGTTACTGCAGGGTGGCGTTCGGGTGCTGAAAGATGGCGAAACGCTGAAACAGACCGGTTCTTTCTACCTTGCCGCTCGCCCTTATGCCGAAAAGAACGGTGAATTTGTTCAGGGCGTGCTGAATACCTTTAGCGAGGCAGATGCGCTCACTCAGAGCCAGCGTCAGGAAAGCATCGCCCTGCTCGCCAAAACGATGGGTCTGCCAGAGCCGGTGATCGCAAGCTATCTGGATCATCGCCCGACGACAGTGATCAAACCCGTCGACGCCAAAACCGCCGTCCTGCAACAGCAGACCGCGGATCTTTTCTACGAGAACCATCTCGTGCCGAAAAAAATCGATATTCGCGACCGCATCTGGCAACCCTCTGACAAAGAAGGATCGAAATCATGAGTCTGAATCTATTCTGGTTTTTACCGACCCACGGTGACGGGCACTATCTTGGAACCGAAGAGGGTGCCCGCCCAGTGGACTACGGCTACTTGCAGCAAATTGCGCAGGCAGCGGACAGAATCGGCTTTACCGGTGTGCTAATCCCGACAGGACGTTCCTGCGAAGATGCATGGCTGGTCGCGGCATCGATGATTCCAGTCACACAGCGGCTGAAGTTTTTGGTCGCCCTGCGCCCGAGCGTCGTTTCACCTACCGTCGCTGCCCGTCAGGCCGCAACGCTTGACCGGCTTTCCAATGGCCGCGCTCTGTTTAACCTTGTCACCGGCAGCGACCCGCAGGAACTTGCGGGTGACGGGGTGTTTCTCGATCATACGGAACGCTACGAAGCATCAGCAGAATTTACCCGCGTCTGGAGACGTTTGCTGGAGGCTGAAACCGTCACTTACGAGGGCAAACATATTCACGTGCGCGATGCGAAGCTGCTGTTTGCGCCGGTCCAGCAGCCACGTCCCCCGCTCTACTTTGGTGGCTCATCGGATGTGGCGCAGGATCTGGCCGCCGAACAGGTTGATCTGTATCTGACCTGGGGCGAACCGCCGGAGCAGGTGAAAGAGAAAATTGAGCAAGTTCGCGCCAAAGCCGCCGCGCACGGGCGCAAAGTGCGTTTCGGCATTCGTCTGCACGTCATCGTGCGGGAAACCAATGCGGAAGCCTGGCAGGCCGCCGATCGTCTGATTTCGCACCTTGACGATGAGACCATCGCCAAAGCGCAGGCCGCACTGGCGAAAACCGATTCCGTAGGGCAGCACCGGATGGCTTCTCTTCATAACGGCAAGCGGGAGAATCTCGAAATCAGCCCGAACCTGTGGGCGGGTGTAGGGCTGGTTCGTGGCGGAGCGGGTACAGCGTTGGTAGGCGATGGCCCAACGGTCGCGGCACGAATTAACGAATATGCGGATCTCGGTATCGACAGTTTTATTTTGTCCGGCTATCCACACCTGGAAGAGGCGTACAAAGTCGGCGAACTGCTGTTCCCGCATCTGGATGTCTCGATCCCCGAAATTCCACAGCCGCGCCCGCTCCAGCTTCAGGGCGAAGCCGTGGCGAATGAGTTTATCCCGCGAAAAGTCGCGCAGAGCTAACGAGGTCCGTATGGCGAACCCATCCCCAAAATGGCTGCTGAGGCTGGCCCCCTGGTTTCTGCCCGTCGGCATCGTGATTGTCTGGCAACTCGCCTCCTCCGTGGGATGGTTGTCGAGCCGTATTCTGCCCTCTCCGGAGGGCGTGGTGGAAGCGTTCTGGTCACTCAGTTCCAGCGGTGAGCTGTGGCAACATCTGGCGATCAGCTCCTGGCGCGCGCTGATTGGTTTTTCCATCGGCGGCTCGATTGGCCTGACGCTGGGCCTTATCAGTGGCCTGTCCCGCTGGGGCGAGCGTTTGCTGGATACGTCAATCCAGATGCTGCGTAATGTGCCGCATCTGGCGCTGATCCCGCTAGTGATTTTGTGGTTTGGCATCGATGAGAGCGCCAAAATTTTCCTCGTCGCACTCGGCACCCTATTCCCGATTTACATCAACACCTGGCACGGCATTCGCAACATCGATCGCGGGCTGGTCGAGATGGCGCGCAGCTACGGTTTATCCGGCTTTTCGCTGTTTATTCATGTGATCCTGCCGGGCGCGCTGCCGTCGATCATGGTCGGGGTGCGGTTTGCGCTCGGCCTGATGTGGCTAACGCTGATCGTCGCAGAAACCATTTCGGCGAACTCCGGCATCGGCTATCTGGCGATGAACGCCCGTGAATTTCTGCAAACCGACGTGGTGGTGGTTGCCATCATCCTTTACGCCCTGCTCGGCAAACTCGCCGACATCAGCGCCCAGTGGCTGGAGCGTAGCTGGCTGCGCTGGAATCCGGCCTATTCCACGAAGGAGGCGAACGCATGACTACGGCTCGTTTAAACCAAGGCACGCCGCTCCTGCTTAACGGCGTCAATAAACGCTATGGCGATAACACAATCCTGAATGCCTTAGATTTGCATATTCCCGCCGGACAATTCGTTGCCGTAGTCGGGCGCAGCGGTGGCGGAAAAAGCACCTTATTACGACTGCTTGCCGGACTGGAGGCGCCTAACGGCGGCGAGCTGCTGGCGGGCAATACGCCGCTGGCGGATATTCAGGATGACACCCGGATGATGTTCCAGGATGCACGCCTGCTGCCGTGGAAAACGGTAATCGATAACGTCGGGCTGGGGCTCAAAGACAACTGGCGGGACAACGCGCGTCAGGCGTTGAGCGCCGTCGGGCTGGAAAACCGCGCGGGCGAATGGCCAGCCGCTCTCTCCGGTGGGCAAAAACAGCGTGTGGCGCTGGCGCGGGCGTTGATCCATCGCCCCGGCCTATTACTGCTGGATGAACCGCTCGGGGCGCTGGATGCGCTGATGCGCATTGAAATGCAGGATCTGATCGAGTCGCTTTGGCAGGAGCATGGCTTTACGGTGCTGCTGGTGACACACGATGTGAGCGAAGCGGTGGCGATGGCCGATAGGGTTTTGTTAATTGAGGAAGGCAAAATCGGGCTGGATGTGGCGGTGGATATTCCGCGCCCACGGCGTAAAGGATCGGCACGGCTGGCGGAGCTGGAAGCGGAAGTGCTGGAAAGAGTGATGAAACGTGGGGCGACCGAAGTGCAGGTCCGGCGTCACGGATAGAAAAAAGCCGGGCGGCGGCCGCATTCGCTAATGCCTGATGCCCTCACCCCGGCCCTCTCCCACAGGGCGAGGGAGAAAACACTAAAAACGGCAACTTGCGTTGCCGTTTTGCATTTACCTACGCCAGCGCCTTCGTAATCTTCTCGAACAGATCGCCCGACAGATTTTCCAGCCCTTTCAACTGCTCCAGCGCGGCGCGCATTTTCGCCTGGCGCGACGCATCGTAACGTTTCAGACGGATCAGCGGCTCAATCAGACGCGACGCCACCTGCGGGTTGCGACTGTTCAGCTCGGTCAGCATTTCCACCATAAACTGATAACCACTGCCATCTTCTGCATGGAACGCTGCCGGATTGCTGCTGGCAAACGCGCCAATCAGAGAACGCACGCGGTTCGGATTGCTCATGGTGAAAGAGCGGTGCTTCAGCAGGCTGCGCACCGTGCTAAGAACATCCGCTGACGGGCTGGTGGATTGCAGAATAAACCACTTATCCATAACCAGACCATCCTGATGCCACTTGTCATCGTACTCTTGCATCAGCGTATCGCGGCACGGCAACTCAGCCGCCACGCTTGCCGCCAGAGCTGCCAATGCGTCGGTCATGTTATCGGCGTCGTGATACTGCTTGCTGACCAGCGTATTTGCCAGTTCCGCGTCACCGAAGGCCAGATAGCGCAGGCAGGTATTACGCAGAGAACGCTTGCCGATATCGGCGTGTTCCACACGGTATTGGTCGAGCTTGTTGGCGTTGTAAATTGCCAGGAACTCGTCGGCCAGCTCAGTCGCCAGCGTACGGGTCAGAGCTTCACGCACAGCGGTAATCGCGATCGGATCGATAACCTCGAACAGCTCGGCGATTTCGTTTGCGGATGGCAGGGTCAGAATCTCTGCGGCCAGCGCCGGATCGATTTTCTCATCCAAAAGGATCGCGCGGAACGCATCGGCAACATGCACAGGCAGCGACAGCGGCTGTCCTTGCTGGTGACGGTTGACGTTCAGTTTGATGTAGGTCGCCAGCAGACTCTGCGCAGCATCCCAGCGGGAGAAATCATTGCGCGCATGACGCATCAGGAAAGTAAGCTGCTGATCGCTCCACTTATATTCCAGTTTCACAGGGGCAGAGAATTCGCACAGCAGCGCCGGAACCGGCTGGAAGTAGACATTATCAAAGATAAAGGTCTGCTCCGCCTGGGTCACATTCAGCACGTGATGCACAGGATGACCGCCCTTCTGCAGCGGAATCACTTTACCTTCGTTGTCATACAGCTCGATGCTGAACGGAATGTGCAGCGGGTGTTTCTCTTCCTGCTCGGCGGTTGGCGGCGTGCGCTGGCTGATGGTCAGGGTGTACTGCTCGGTTTCAGGATTGTAGTCGTCTTTGACGGTGACAATCGGCGTCCCGGCCTGGCTGTACCAGCGGCGGAAATGGGACAGATCGACGTTGGACGCGTCTTCCATCGCCTGAACGAAATCGTCGCAGGTGGCTGCGCTGCCGTCGTGACGTTCGAAATAGAGCTGCATTCCTTTCTGGAAGTTCTCTTCACCGAGCAAAGTGTGGATCATGCGAATGATTTCAGAACCTTTCTCGTACACCGTCAGGGTGTAGAAGTTGTTCATCTCAATCACTTTGTCCGGGCGAATCGGGTGCGCCATCGGGCTGGCGTCTTCAGCGAACTGCAGGCCACGCATGGTGCGCACGTTGCTGATGCGATTGACAGCGCGTGAACCCAAATCGGAGCTGAACTCCTGGTCACGGAACACGGTCAGGCCTTCTTTCAGGCTCAACTGGAACCAGTCGCGGCAGGTCACGCGGTTGCCGGTCCAGTTGTGGAAATACTCGTGGCCGATGACGCGTTCGATATCGAGGTAGTCTTTATCGGTCGCAGTGTCGGTACGCGCCAGCACGTATTTGGAGTTAAAGACGTTCAGGCCTTTGTTCTCCATCGCGCCCATATTAAAGAAGTCGACGGCAACGATCATATAGATGTCGAGATCGTATTCCAGGCCGAAACGCTCTTCGTCCCACTTCATGGAGTTGATTAATGAGGTCATTGCCCACGGTGCGCGGTCAAGGTTGCCGCGATCGACAAACAGCTCCAGCGCTACGTCGCGACCGGAACGGGTTTTGAAGGTATCGCGCAGAACGTCGAAATCACCCGCCACCAGCGCAAACAGATAGCACGGTTTTGGGAATGGATCTTGCCATTGGGTCCAGTGACGACCGTTTTCCAGCTCGCCCTGCCCGACGCGGTTACCGTTGGAGAGCAGGTACGGATAAAGTTTTTTATCGGCAATGATTTTGGTGGTGAAACGCGCCAGAACGTCAGGGCGGTCCAGATACCAGGTAATATGGCGGAAACCTTCGGCTTCGCACTGAGTGCAAAGCGCCACGCCTGATTGATACAGACCTTCCAGCGCCGTATTGGACGCAGGGCTGATTTCGGTCACGATGCGCAGGGAGAAACGCTCTGGCAGATTGTTAATGACCAGCTGACCCTCTTCTTCTTTATAGTCGGTCCACGCTTCGTCGTTCACGTGCACGGAGACCAGCGTCAGGTCTTCACCGTCGAGGCGCAGCGGTACAGCCGTCGCACTTTGGCGTGTGACCTGGCTTATGGCCGTAACAACGGTTTTGGTGGCATCCAGGTCAAAAGTCAGATCGATATCGCTAATCAGGTATTCCGGCGCACGGTAGTCGTGGCGGTATTTGGCTTGTGGCTGTTGTGTCATAGAAAACCTTATGCATCGTTTGTCGAATAACGAATCCAGTCTATTCCTGTTGCACAAAACGCGCTACGCAGAATGTTCATCTTTTCAGGGAGAAAACCCATTTTTGCTACATTTGTATAACACGAGGCACAAAATGCACTCGACCATAACGGCAGCTTATGTTGTGATCGGGGTTCAATAAATCGCTAAACAAGGTATACTCCAGCGGTTTCAATAGTTGTTTATTGTACTAAACGCTCCCGTGAGAGGATGCTACTGCGCACCTATGACTCAATTCGCTTCCCCTGTTCTGCATACACTGCTGGATACCGATGCGTATAAACTGCATATGCAGCAAGCCGTTTTTCACCATTACTATGATGTACAAGTAGCGGCTGAATTCCGCTGCCGTGGTGATGACTTGCTCGGTATTTACGCTGATACGATCCGTGAACAGGTCGATGCCATGCAGCATCTGACTCTGCAGGACGACGAATACCAGTGGCTCTCTGGCCTCCCCTTCTTTAAAGCCGACTATTTAGACTGGCTGCGCGATTTCCGCTACAACCCCGAACAGGTCACCGTCACCAATAATAATGGTCGACTGCACATTCGCCTTTCCGGGCCGTGGCGGGAAGTGATCATGTGGGAAGTGCCACTGCTGGCGGTGATCAGCGAGATTGTGCACCGCTACCGTTCACCAGAAGTGGGCGTTGAGCAGGCGCTGGAATCGCTCGAAAGCAAGCTGGTTGATTTCAATCGGATGACGGAATCGGTGGATATGTCCCGTTTTCGTCTTATGGATTTCGGTACCCGCCGTCGTTTCTCTCGCGAAGTGCAGCAGGCCATCGTTGAACGTTTGCAGCAGGAGCCGTGGTTTGTCGGCACCAGTAACTACGATTTAGCGCGTCGTCGCAACCTGACGCCGATGGGCACCCAGGCCCACGAATGGTTCCAGGCGCACCAGCAAATCAGCCCCGATCTCGCCACCAGCCAGCGTGCCGCGCTCGCCGCCTGGCTTGAAGAATATCCGGATCAGCTGGGTATTGCCCTTACGGACTGTATTACGATGGACGCTTTCCTGCGTGACTTCGGCCCGGAATTTGCCGACCGCTATCAAGGCCTGCGCCATGATTCCGGGGACCCGGTTGAATGGGGTGAAAAAGCCATCGCTCACTATCAAAAGCTGGGCATTGATCCGCTCACTAAAGTGCTGGTTTTCTCCGATAATTTAGATCTCTCAAAAGCGGTCGATCTTTATCGCCAGTTCTCTTCCCGCGTTAACCTGAGCTTTGGTATTGGCACACGCCTGACCTGCGATATCCCCCAGGTAAAACCGCTGAATATCGTGATTAAACTGGTGGAATGTAACGGCAAGCCGGTGGCGAAGCTTTCTGACAGTCCCGGCAAAACCATCTGTCATGACAAAGCCTTCGTGCGTGCACTGCGTAAAGCCTTCGATCTGCCACAGATTAAGAAAGCCAGTTAATCCTCTCCACGGGGGCTTTCCGGCCCCCTGTCTCATTTTTTTCTAATTTCTTCTCTTTTCTCTGCGAAATCTGCTTGTCTGATGGCGGATGCCAGGTAACATAGATATCCCCCCTATAAGGGCGGACAAATATCTATTTTTTCCGACTATTAACAGAGAGAATATTATGAGCGTTGTGCCTGTAGCCGACGTACTCCAGGGCCGCGTCGCCGTTGACCAAGAAGTCACCGTGCGCGGATGGGTGCGTACTCGCCGAGATTCTAAAGCTGGCATCTCCTTCCTCGCCGTCTATGACGGTTCCTGCTTTGATCCTGTACAGGCCGTAATTAATAATTCTCTGCCCAATTACAATGACGAAGTTCTGCGCCTGACCACCGGTTGTTCCGTTATCGTGACCGGTACTGTCGTTGCGTCTCCAGGACAGGGCCAGAGCTTTGAGCTGCAGGCAACATCGGTAGAAGTTACCGGCTGGGTTGAAGATCCGGATACCTATCCGATGGCGGCAAAACGTCACAGCATCGAGTATCTGCGTGAAGTGGCTCACCTGCGCCCGCGTACCAACATGATCGGCGCAGTTGCTCGCGTACGTCATACGCTGGCTCAGGCGCTGCACCGTTTCTTCCACGAGCAGGGCTACTTCTGGGTATCTACCCCGCTGATTACCGCATCCGATACCGAAGGTGCTGGAGAGATGTTCCGCGTTTCGACGCTGGATCTGGAAAACTTACCGCGCACGCCAGAAGGCAAAGTTGATTTCGACCAGGACTTCTTCGGTAAAGAAGCATTCCTGACCGTATCTGGCCAGCTGAATGGTGAGACGTACGCTTGTGCCCTGTCCAAAATCTACACCTTCGGCCCAACCTTCCGTGCTGAAAACTCCAACACCAGCCGCCACCTGGCGGAATTCTGGATGCTGGAGCCTGAAGTGGCGTTTGCCGATCTGAATGATGTAGCGGGTCTGGCTGAAGCCATGCTGAAGTATGTGTTCAAAGCGGTTCTGGAAGAACGTCCTGACGACATGAAATTCTTCGCTGAGCGCGTTGACAGCGATGCGGTCGCCCGTCTGGAGCGCTTCGTCTCTACGGACTTCGCACAGGTGGATTACACCGATGCGGTGGCAATCCTCGAAAAATGCGGAGAGAAATTCGAGAACCCGGTTTACTGGGGTGTGGATTTGTCTTCCGAGCATGAGCGCTACCTGGCTGAGAAACACTTCAAAGCACCGGTGGTCGTGAAAAACTATCCGAAAGACATTAAGGCCTTCTACATGCGCCTTAACGAAGACGGTAAAACCGTTGCTGCAATGGATGTTCTCGCCCCTGGCATCGGTGAAATTATCGGTGGTTCCCAGCGTGAAGAGCGCCTGGACGTGCTCGACGCCCGTATGGAAGAGATGGGCCTGAATCCAGCCGATTACAGCTGGTACCGCGACCTGCGCCGTTATGGCACCGTGCCACACTCCGGTTTTGGTCTGGGCTTCGAGCGTCTGATTGCCTACGTCACCGGCGTGCAGAACGTGCGTGATGTTATTCCGTTCCCACGTACGCCACGCAACGCCAGTTTCTAAACGCAACTATTAATAACGGCCAGCAACTGCTGGCCGTTATTTTATTCTGCACTGTCAATTTATGTCAGCCGAAAGTCAGTAAATTCCAATTGCAACCCCGCCAAATATTCCACCTGTTACGTTTTATTTCCACGAAACATCTACGAACAAAAAATAAACCGCATTCTTATTGCGCCTAATGCTACTGAAATGCTTTAGCACAAAAAACAGACACAATCTCGGCCTTCCGGATGGCTAATGTATACAATAAGAAAAAACGCGTTGTTTAACATCTGTTGATATGAAATGCCTTTATCAAAATTAAACATAAGCAATTCATATATATAGGAATGGGTTAGCCGTTTAATTCAGCAATCAGTTCTGAAATTTGAGGTGCTTCACAAAGTTCCCAATATTTCACATTTAGTTACACATTATTTCTTTTTGTTACTCAATCTTTATCTTTGTAGCACTTTCAGGCTAGCGAAACGGTTATATGAATGGAAAGATGCCTGTCAGATACATAAAGACACCAAACTCTCATCAATAGTTCCGGAAATATTTATTGACAGAATTTATTGACGGCAGTGGCGAGTGTCATAAAAAAACCAATGAGGGTAATAAATAATGATGAAGCGCAATATTCTGGCAGTGGTTATCCCTGCTCTGCTGGTAGCCGGTGCAGCAAACGCTGCAGAAATCTATAACAAAAACGGCAACAAACTGGACTTCTACGGTAAAGCTGTAGGCGAACACATTTGGACCACCAACGGTGACACCAGCAACGAAGACACCACCTATGCCCGTATCGGCTTCAAAGGTGAAACCCAGATCAACGACCAGATCACTGGTTATGGTCACTGGGAATACAATATGGATGCTTCCAACGCTGAAGGTTCACAGGGTACTAAAACCCGTCTGGCATTCGCTGGCCTGAACTTCGGTGACGCAGGTTCCCTGGATTACGGTCGTAACTACGGCGCAATCTACGATGCTGCGGCTTATACCGATATGCTGGTTGAGTGGGGCGGTGACTCTTGGGTTGCTACCGACAACTTCATGAACGGCCGTGCATCTGGCTTGCTGACCTACCGTAACAGCAACTTCTTCGGTCTGGTTGATGGCCTGGCTATCGCCTTGCAGTACCAGGGTAAAAACGACCGCAGCAATGCGATCGCAGCGACCTACAATGACAACGGCCAGCTGATCAACATCGGTCGTGGCGGTAACGGCGCTAAAGGTAACGGCGACGGCTTCAGCTCTTCTGTACAATATGATTTCGGCGAAGGCTTCGGTCTGGCAGCGGGTTATGAAACTGCTGACCGTACCAACGAGCAGGTTGCAGCTGGCACCTCTGCTGATTGGGCAAGCGCAGGCGGCGATCGTGCTGAAGCATGGTCAACTGCTGCTAAATACGATGCAAACAACGTGTATGCAGCTGTTCAGTACGCTGAAACCACAAACATGACTCGTGAAGCTGACAACAACTTCGCGAACAAAACTCAGAACATCGAAGCGGTTGTTCAGTACCAGTTCGACTTCGGTCTGCGTCCATCCCTGGGCTACGTTCAGTCCAAAGGTAAAGACCTGAAAGCACGTGGCACCTTCAACGGTGGCGATGCTGACCTGGTTAAATACATCGAAGTGGGTACCTGGTACTACTTCAACAAAAACATGAACGTGTACGCTGCGTACAAATTCAACCTGCTGGACGACAACTCTTACTCTGAATCTGCTGGTCTGGCGACTGACGACCAGGCAGCAGTGGGTATCGTTTACCAGTTCTAATAAGCAGCCCTCTCTGCTAAATGCCTAGAAAACAGGACTTCGGTCCTGTTTTTTTTATGGCTGAAGTAAAAAATGGCGACTTTTGAAAAGGCGCACGCTTTTTGTCGCAAACGGTTGGCATTTTGTAAATCTACCGTTAACCTGATAGCGGATTTCACTTCTGTAATCACAATGGAACCTCGTCATGTTTGAGAACATTACCGCCGCCCCTGCCGACCCTATTCTGGGCCTGGCCGATCTGTTTCGTGCCGATGACCGCCCTGGAAAAATAAACCTGGGTATTGGTGTCTATAAAGATGAAACCGGTAAAACTCCGGTTCTGACTAGCGTCAAAAAAGCCGAGCAGTATCTGCTGGAAAATGAAAACACCAAAAACTACCTCGGTATCGACGGTATTCCGGAATTTGGTCGTTGCACTCAGGAACTGCTGTTTGGAAAAGGCAGCACGCTTATTAGCGATAAACGTGCTCGCACAGCCCAAACGCCTGGCGGTACTGGCGCACTTCGCGTCGCAGCGGATTTCCTCGCGAAGAATACCTCTGTGAAACGCGTTTGGGTAAGCAATCCGAGCTGGCCGAACCACAAGAGCGTGTTTAACTCTGCGGGTCTGGAAGTGCGTGAATATGCTTATTATGACGCGGCGAACCATACTCTTGACTTCGACGGCCTACTGGCTAGCCTGAGCGAAGCACAGGCCGGTGACGTAGTGCTGTTCCACGGCTGCTGCCACAACCCAACCGGTATCGATCCGACGCTGGAACAGTGGGAACAACTGGCGAAACTCTCCGTAGAGAAAGGCTGGCTGCCGCTGTTCGACTTCGCCTATCAGGGCTTCGCACGTGGTCTGGAAGAAGATGCTGAAGGTCTGCGTGCTTTTGCCGCTGTTCATCAGGAACTGATCGTGGCGAGTTCTTATTCCAAGAACTTTGGTCTGTATAATGAGCGCGTGGGTGCCTGTACGCTGGTGGCTGCCGATGAGCAAACCGTTGATCGTGCCTTCAGCCAGATGAAATCTGTCATTCGCGCCAACTACTCTAACCCACCGGCGCACGGCGCTTCTGTCGTGGCGACAATCCTGAGCAATGACGCGCTGCGCGCCATCTGGGAACAGGAACTGAACGACATGCGTCAGCGCATTCAGCGCATGCGTCTGCTGTTCGTGAACACGCTGGCTGAGAAAGGCGCGGACCGCGACTTTAGCTTTATCATCAAACAAAATGGGATGTTCTCGTTCAGCGGCCTGACTAAAGAACAAGTTCTGCGTCTGCGCGAAGAGTTTGGTGTGTACGCTGTGGCTTCAGGACGTGTGAACGTGGCAGGTATGACGCCAGACAACATGGCCCCGCTGTGCGAAGCCATTGTCGCTGTGCTGTAAAAGTCTTTCGGGTGGCGCTTGCGCTTGCCCGACCTACAAAAAAGCCTGCAATGTGCAGGCTTTTTTAATGGGATTTACCAGACAGGCATTTCATCCTGCAGGAACGGGTTATGTGCCCGCTCATATCCTAACGTCGACATCGGGCCATGCCCTGCAATAAACGTCACGTCATCGCCCAACGGCAATAGCTTCTGCTTAATTGACTGGATCAGCTGACCGTGGTCACCGCGCGGGAAATCGCTGCGTCCTACGCCGCCTTTGAAAATCACGTCGCCAGAAATGAGCAAGCGTGATTGAGCATCAAAGAAGACGATATGCCCCGGCGTATGGCCAGGACAGTGCAATACCTGTAGCGTCACGTTTCCGACATTAACGCTCTCGCCTTCGTTTAACCAGCGATCGGGCGTCAGTGGCTGACACTCATCAAGGCCAAACATACGGCTTTGGGCAGGCAACCCTTGCAGCCAGAACTCATCTTCTTTTTCCGGTCCAATCACTGGCACACCGTAATGTTGCGCCAGCTCTGCCGCAGCCCCCACATGGTCAAGATGGCCATGGGTCAGCAAAATCTGCATCAGCGTCACGCCGGACGCCTCGACTTCCTGCTTGATTTTCTCGGCATCTCCGCCGGGATCGACAAGCGCGGCCAGTTTAGTTTGTTCGCACCAGATTAATGAACAGTTCTGGGAGAACGCAGTCACCGGAATAATACGATAGTTCATACTGCTCCTTCATTATTACCAGTGCCGTGTCGGCCCGGTATCAATATGCACAAAGTTGCTACGTGGGTAATATCCTACACCACCTGCGCGCATAGATAACGCGGCTTTGCGAATATTGGCTAATGAAACGCCTTCAATATGGAAATCCATCGCCTGTCCTTTAGTGTGATAGCTTTTTTTAGCTACCCCACGGCTATGGGCGCGCAGTTCGTTATTGGTATCAATAGAACGATAACCGGAAACGAGTTGCACCGGCTTGCGGGTTCCGAGCAGGCCCTGGAGGCGGAATAGCTGATCAAATAATCCTGGATCGATGGTCTTTATTTTATTCGCGCGGTAGTCGCGGAAAAAATGGTTGAGTCTTGCTAATTCATCCTGAATATAGCCTCTGCCATCGAAAAACTCCGCTTTCAACGTCTCACCGGTGTGAAGATTGTTGAGCGTTAAAATACGCGGACGTGGTGTCGAGAGGGTGGCAAATGCTGGCGTCGGTAAGATGGCCGCTGCGCCCAGCGCAACACCACCTAGCGCCAGCAGCTTGCGGCGATTAGCGTCAAATTTGTCCATGATAATCAGGTCTACAGGTCAATGTTATCGTAAATATGCTTAGCGCACGAAGGGCACCTTAACCGCCTGAACAGCCCGCGTCAAGGCACCCAACCCCAGTAAAGACGGGGCTTGTAGCGATATGCCCCCTTCTCTACCATAACTTACGACAATCAATTTCCTCGAACTACTTCATTTACCTGATTAATTGTTCAGCTTTTGACAAAATTTGTGCGCCGGATCGCGCTGTGAGATCGTAATTGTAAATATCTGTACGATATTGGGTCCGTCCATCTTCGCCAACAAACGCCGTCAGATAGTAAAGATTGACGGGAATGTTTTGTCGAATATTAACGTAGCGAGTATTCCCTTCTTTAAGCGCATCGGATATCCGGGTGTCGTTCCAGCCCGCATCACCCAGCAGCATATTGGCCAGTTCAGAGGCTTTATTGACGCGAACACAACCCGAACTCAGGGCACGTGTGTCTTTCTGGAACAGGTTATGGTTTGGCGTATCGTGCAGATAGATGGCATCTGAGCTCGGCATGTTGAACTTGTATCGACCCAAGGAGTTACGCTCACCCGGCGCTTGCTGGAAGCGGAAAGGCAAATTCGACGCCGTGATCGTTGACCAGTCGACCTGGTACGGGTCAATCGGCTGGTTGCTGTTCCAGCCACGCATCATTGTGTAGCCGTGACGTTCAAGATAGCCGGGGTCATTCCATACTTTCGGCAGAATATCTTTACGCGCGAGGGTCGGCGGTACGTTCCACGGCGGGTTCACCACCACATTATTCAGCGCACTGCTCATCATTGGCGTTTTGCGATCCGGGCGCCCGACAATAACTCTCGAGGCCAGCACTTCGCTACCATTCTGGTAATAGACCAGCGAATAGGCCGGAATATTAACCATAATCCCGGTCGATAATGTCCCTGGCAGCAGACGTAAACGCTGAATGTTCAGCGCCAGCACACCAGCACGCTGCGCAGGAGAAACATTCAGCCAATCGCGCGTTGACTGCCCAATAACACCGTCTGCACCCAGGCCCTGAGCCGCCTGAAACGCTTTCACTTCGGCGACCAGTTCACGATCGTAAGCTGCGGGTTTGTCGGGTGTTACAGCTGATTTCTTCTTCACGATAGGTGCTGATGGACTGACCACTACGCTTTGGGGATCATCACCCGGCAGCGCGATTTTCGCCCCTGCGTCAGACTCCCCCGAACGCCGGAGAATTTCACGCAGCGCCGGGACATCGCTACTCCACTGACCAGGACGCAGACTGGCGGTGCTTTTCAGCTGAGGCCAGGGACGCGAATCGGCTACCAGTCGGAGTAACGACTGGTGCATCGTGGCATACTGCGGATGCGCCGGAGCAAGGCTTGCGATAAAGCGTGGGAGCGTCCCTTTATCCAGCGCCACTTGCCACTGGTTGATCACTGACAGCGCAGGTGTAGCCAGCTTGTAGGGCTTCTCACTGTACAGCCAGCGGTTGCCATTGACCGGAATCCCCGCCACAAAATGCAGATAACCCATCATAGCGTCAGCAAGAACAACGTCGCGCGCATTCCCGGTGACGGTCGGATCGGTCAGAAGCTCCACCCAAGCGGTAAATTGCGGTTGGAAACCCGCGATAGCGACTTCCGCCAGCTGCTGCTGGAAGGCACGCACCGCCTCACGATCGTCCCACATCGGTTTCATATCGCGCGCGGCATACAGTAAAGTCAGCTGATTGAGATAGGCGGGTGTGTAACCCGAAGGCAGCCCGGATTGCAGCTGCTGGCGCAGCGCCTGCGTATCAACATTGGCTGGCAGCGGTTTGATCCCGGCCATGATTGCGGTCGCGGGAGATTGCTCCAGCGGTTGCAGCAGCGCAGTTGGCTGAGCCCCCATCGTAGCGGAACTGTCGACCGGAACCACTTCAGGCTCATCGGCCTGCGCGTTAAACAGTGGAGCGAATAGTAACGTCAGGCACACACTCAGTGCGGACAGCTGACGACTTTGAATTTTCTTTAGCAACATCCCTTGCCCCCTGTTTGCTTTACGACCTGCCCACAACACCGGGGCTTTTCTTCATTATAGAAAGGCATACACGCAACTGCCTTGCCTTATGTAAAGAAGTTTAAAGATAACGCAGCCCTGAACGCAAGTTAAGCAAATAAAAAGGGCAGCACCTGTGTGCCGCCCTTTTCATCAAAACGCTTTAGGAAGCGTCAGCCGTTCCGGGTAACGACTCTGGCGGCTGCGGGGCAAAACCGCGCAGCCCGACGACGTGAACATGTTCCGTATTGTTGAACACCTTACGCACCAGCTTGTAGGTCGTGCCTTTCTCCGGGCTGATGTTCTCAGGTGCAGCGATGATCAGCTGCATATCCAGACGGTCGCACAACTCAAACAGCGTAGCGATGGAACGGGCATCCAGACGCGCGGCTTCATCGAGGAACAGCAGACGGCACGGAGAAATATCTTTCCCGCGCAGACGACGCGCTTCATCTTCCCAGCTCTGGACAACCATCACCAGAATCGACATCCCGGTGCCGATCGCTTCCCCGGTAGACAGCGCGCCGGATTCCGCACGCAGCCAGCCGTCAGAACCACGGTTAACCTCAACTTCCATTTCCAGATAATTACGGTAGTCCAGCAGCTCTTCACCGATGGTTTGCGGCGTACGTTGCCCCATATCGATCTGCGGATTAAGGCGCTGATAGAGTTTCGCCAGCGCTTCCGAGAAGGTCAGACGGTTGCTGTTAAACAGGTCCTGATGCTGCTCGTGCTGTTCAGAAAGCACATCCAGCAGAGTGGCGTGTGCTTCGCGAACATTGACGTTCAGACGCACGCTGTTGACCTGACCGAACGAGACGCTCTGCAGGCCCTGGTTGAGCATGCGAATACGGTTTTGCTCGCGCTGGATGGTTTTACGAATGATATTCGCCACGCTGCGGGAGCTGATCGCCAGCTTTTGCTCGCGGGAGGTCAGCTCTTCCGTCAGGCGACCCAGCTCGATTTCCATCTGTTCGATCGCTTCGACCGGATCGTCCGTGCGGATGATGTCCTGACGAATACGCTCGCGCAGGTGCTGATAAACCGCCACGAAGAACTGAATTTTACGCTCAGGACGTTTCGGATCTTCAGACATGCGCAGCACATCGCGCAGATGCTCGTTATCTGCCACTGCCGGGCGCAGTGCACCCAGTGCTTTATCCGACATCGAACGCAGTTCGTCACCAGACAGGTACGCCAGCTCACGACGGTGCAGACGACGTTCAACGCCGCTGTCTTTCACCAGACGCATGACCGCACACCAGCCCGCTTTGGCGGTCACAACCTGCTCGCGCATTTCGTGATAATCGCGTTCCAGCTTGCGCAGACGGCGGGTCAGGTTATCCATCTCCGCTTCGCACAGGGTCAGGGCTTTTTCCAGCTGATGACGACGGGTACGGTTATTGCTCAGCTGGCTGTGCAGTTCGTCGCGACGAATACGGGCGCGCTCTTCCGCTCCGCTGTCCGCACGAACGCCGATATCCTGCAGCTCTTTATGCAGATCGGTGAGCAGCTCTTTTTTGGTATCAAAGGAGCTTTTCAGTGACGCCAGCACCTGATTGTACTGACCGAGCTGTGCCGCGTGGCTGCGCAGGGCATCGCGGCTGCGGCTACGTTCCGCTTCCGCCTGCTCAAGACGCTGGCGCAGTTTTTCGTTCAAATCGCTGTTGCCGCTCAACATTTCTGCCGAGTCGCTGTAGCCAAAGTGCGCGCGACGCTGCACCACTTCGGTCAGCGCAAACGCCTGCTGGCGCGCATCACGCTGCACCTGCTGGGAATAGGCGTAATCTTCTTTCAGCTGTTCGTACTGTTCTGGATCGCTTTGCAGGACCGACAGCACTGGCTCCAGTTTCGCCAGCTGGTTGCCGTGCTGCTGCACAAAGCGCGCGGCTTCTTGCGCTTCATCCAGACGTTCCTGAATTTCATCCACGCGATCGGCCAGGGTTTCGTCGCCCAGCAGATTCAGACGCGGCAGGATACGGTTCAGAGCGGCGACGCCCTCTTTCGCCTGCTCAAACTGCACGCGGCTCTGCTGGTTATCATTTTCATGATTGCTCAGCGCGCGTTCCAGTTCGCCACGGCGGGTGTTCAGTTTGCGAATTTCGGCTTCAGGATCGGCCTCAAAGGCCACTGCGACATGGCTGCCGATAAAGCGGCTGAACGCCTGATGTAAACGTTGGGTTTTCTGCACGTCAAACGACAGGGTCGCAAAGCGCTCAGACAGCGTTTCACGTTCCGCATGCAGGCTTTCGATGCGGTTTTCACGCGCGGCGCGGCCAAAGATCGGCAGCGTCGGGAAGCGAGAATAACGCCACTGGCGATCGGCGACTTTCACCACCACCGCTTTTTCCAGTTCGTCTACGCTGAATACGCTGTCATCAAAGGACTGCGGGTCCCCTTCGATCAGATAGAGATCTTCCGGACATTCTTCAAGCCCTTCCAGCTGTTCAGCGATTAGCGACAAATCTGGAACGACGATCGCATGGCGGGATGGGCCATACAGCGCAGAGTAATACGGCGCATCTTCAAGGCTGACGTCGTCGTAGATTTCGGACAACAGTACGCCGCCAAAACGTTCCGCCAGCGCATTCAGACGCGCATCTTCCGCACCGCCAGGCTGACTTAAACGTTCAATTTCTTCATCGACAGCATTTTTACGCGCACCGACTTCATCGCGCTCAACAATGGCTTCGCGCTCGCGCTCAAGCAACTGTTGCAGATATTCGGTAACTTCCGAGCTGGATTCGAACTCTTCACCACACTGCTCGCTCAGCTGGTTCAGACTGCTCTGCGCCGCCAGCCAGACCGGAGCTCGTTTCAGCAAGGTCTGAGTGCGTGACTGAAGCTGTTCCAGCTCCTGGCGTAGAACCATGCGCTGCTCGCTGGCGCTGGAGACGCTGTCGGACAGCGAGGCAATACGGGCTTCCAGTTCCTGATGCAGGGTTTCAAGGGAGTCGATATCGACATGCTTACCCTGACGTTTGCAGAACTCCGCCAGAAGACGCTCGGCCTCCTGCTGTTCACGTAGACGCTGTTCCAGCTCGTTCAGACGCATGCGCAGCGGCTGAACCTGCTCCGCCAGATGGCGCTGATTAACGCCGTCACGCAGCAATTCGCGCGCCACTTCCCAGGCATCACCGCGCGCCAGCGCGCCATTTATCGCCACAACCAGCTGATAGGCCTGTTCAAACTGACTGTGCGCGGCTTGCGCGACACTCATTTTTTGATCGAGGGAAAGTAGTTTCTCCGTCGCTTCCTGTTCTTTGGCGCGGAAGGTTTCCAGCCACTCGTCGGCACTGTCCGGCGTCAGATCCGGAAGATGGCACAGCTCTTTCGCGCGTTGCAGTGCTTGTAATGCCTGGGTGTACTGGATGGCGCGGGTTTGCTGAACATCCAGCGCTTGCTGGTAGTCGGCCAGCTGGTTTTTCAGCTCATCGACTTCCAGCTCAGCGGCTTCGGCGCGGGCCTCTTTCTCTTCCTGCATGTCGGCGGCTTCTGCCACCACTTCATTTTGTTCTTCGAGGCGGATCTGCAGCTCATCGAGATCGGCTTCGTAGCGCTCGATTTTTTCCTGCTGACGCAGCGCGGTTTGCACCAGATTCAGGTGATCGCTGGCGGCCTGATAATCGGCTTCCAGATCGCCTTCCGCACCGTTGTGCTCGCCCAGTTCGCGGGCCATCTCAACGTGCTTGTACTGCTCAGCCACCAGCTGTTTGCGGGAGGTGAACAGCTCGCGGCGATACTCGAGTGCTTTATCCAGATGGATGCGGCGCTCGTTGGCGTGGCGCATATAGTCCGCCGCCACGTAGTTGGTCGCTTCGCTGATCAAATGTTTGAACAGATCGCGGTCAGACTGGGTAACCCGAATCGCTTCCAGCGTCATGCGGTTTTCGCGCAGCGCGGCTTCCATGTCCTGGAAGGCTTTTCGCACGCCGCTGTTTTCAGGCAACAGGTAGTCGCGCAGAGAGCGGGTAATGGCGCTGGAGATCCCGCCGTAAAGCGAGGCTTCGATCAGGCGATAGTATTTGCTACGGTCCGACGCAGAGCGCAGACGACGCGCAACAACGCCCAGATCGAACATCAGCGAGTGGTAATCGGTAATTGAGTTGAACTGCTTGAACTGAACGCCTTCAATCGCTTCGAGTTTATCTTTCAGCTCATTGAGAGGTAGCACACGCGCCTGGCGATCGTTCAGGGTTTCCGTCAGCAGAGATGTCGGCTGAATCGAGGTTGGCAGCCCCTGAATAGCAAACGGTTTGATGTCGACTTTACGGTCACGGCCCGCAATTTGTTGCAAACGTACGCCGACCACCACGCGTTGATGGCGGGAGTTGATCACATCCAGAACCGAGTAACAGACGCCCGCTTTCAGTTTACCGTGCAGACCTTTATCGCGGGAACCGCTTGTCGCGCCCGCTTCGGTGGTGTTACGGAAATGCAGCAGCGTCAGATCGGGGATCAGCGCCGTGACAAACGCCGCCATCGTAGTGGATTTACCCGCCCCATTACCGCCGGAGAGCGTCGTAACCAGCTCATCCAGATCGAAGGTTCGGGCGAAGAAACCGTTCCAGTTAACCAGCGTTAGTGAGCGAAATTTACCGCGTTCAATCATTATTCTTCCTCCCCGCTATCCGGCTGGCTTTCTTCATGCTCGTCATTGAGCAACAAATTGTTTTCTATCGGCATGGCTTCGCCGTCGCGGATCATGCGCAGCTGCGCTTCACGCGCGTCGTCGCCAGTACGCACATCAGCGCCAAAGCGGAACACGGATTCGGTAATGCGGAATTTGCTGCTGTCATGGCCCATAAACCAGACCATTCCCAGACGGCGCAGACGGTTCAGGGAAGTGCGTACTTTTTCCTGGAGCTTCTGACGGTCAAGGTCAGAACCGGTGGAACGGTTGTTCACCAGTTTGAGCAATTTGCCCTCATCGGCCAGGCTCAACAATTCGTCATACAACTCTTGCTGGGTGAAGATGCCTTCATTGGCCAGACGTTCTGGACTGAGATAGAGATAGCAGAGAATTTTGCCCACCATCATATCCAGCTCGGACAGCACCGAGCGCGGGATCAGCGTCGTGGAGCGCGGGCGCAGGTAGAAGAAACCTTCAGGTGCGCGGATCAGCTCAACGTTATAGCGGGCGTAGAACTCTTCCAGATATTCCTGGAAGTCCATCAGAAAAGCGTGATTATCCAGCTCGTCAAGACCAATGTGACGACCGGCACGCAGCTGGCTGTCCAGCGCCGGAAATAACGGATTTGCCAGCGCCTGGGCCAGCTTAACTGGCATCACTTGTTCAATATTTGTCAATGACATGCGCCTGTACCTTGGCTCCGTAATCGTTAATCGGCTGCCACTTCGGCGGCAGCCCGGTGAAATCTGCTTGCGCGACGCCCAGGCGCACGGCCTGGTCGACGACGATGCGGGCAATATCGAAATGGCGCGCACGCGGGTATTGCACCAGATAGTCGCGCACCACGAGACCAAGATCCAGCGGCACTTGTCTGGTTTTATAGACGGCGAGCTGTTCTTCGATCATCGCTGCAAGTTGCTCACGAATTTCGTTGAATTCTTCAAACTCCAGATCCGGCGGCAGTTCACCGGTGACCTCTTCGTCGCGCAGCGCCATCTCTTCGTCGCGCATATCCAGCAGACGATCGGCGTTGGCATAGGTCAACGCCCACGGCGCATCGAAATAATTTTGTACTGACTGGCGCAGACGTTGGGCAAACACGCGGTTTTTATCCATGTCGATCGCCGTACGGATGAATTTATGCACGTGGCGGTCATAGCCGATCCACAGGTCGATTGATTGCTGTCCCCAGCTGATAATACGGTCGAGTTTGCTTTGCAAGTCAAAGACCAGACGATCAACAAAATGCAGATCGTCATGGGCCAGCGTAGCGTCCTGAATGCGCAACAGGTTTGCCTGAAGTTTATCCCCCGCGGCTTCCAGCGTGTCCTGCAGTTCTCGCAGCGTCCCGGAGGTTTCTGACAGCAACAGCTCACAGCTGGAGATCGCTGCCCGCCAGTCTTTATTCAGCAGCTGCGCGATATCATCTTTCACCTGCTGCTGCTGTTCATCCATCAGACGCTGGGTCAGATCGATACTGTCGAAAATTTCAGCCACCGAGTACTTCAGCGGGGCGTAGACATTGCGATGCCAGTGGAATTCATCGCCATTTTCATCCGCCGCATCGGCCGCTCGTTTCAGTTCGCCCGCCACAATCGACAGCTGCATAGAGAGGCGCAGCGTAGAAAATTCTCGCTGGCGGATGTAATAGTCGGTAATGCCGATGCCCAAAGGCGTCAGACGATAGATGGCGTTTCCTTCCGCCTGCTCGCTGGTAAAGCGGTTCAGCAGACGTTGACGTACCATCTCGTTGATTGCGTTGTTGGCACGCACGCTAATGGTTTCGCTGGTTTGCTCAAACGCATCACTGACATGGCGGAACGCGTCCACCAGTTCACCCTCGCTCATTTCTCCATCCAGACGTTCGCCGTTCAGCGTGGCAACCGCCAGCAGGAATGAGAGTCTGTCTACCGGCAGCGAGATGGAGAAATCGTTTTTCCTGGCCCAGGCAACCAGTTCGGGGACTGTCTGGGAAAATTCACTCATAAATTATCCTTGCTTCTGCGGCTTGCGCGCGATGACGTGAATGTATCGCCCAAGGCTGATAAAGGGTTCCTGACGGCAATACCGCGTTTCTATTTCTGTTAACGCGTCAAGACAGTCGTGCTGTTTTTGTTTATCGCGCAGATAATCATGAAACACCCTGACGCCCGTTTTCCCGGTAATTTCCCAGCCCATCTCTTCCAGCCAGCCATAAACCTGCTGCGGATCGCGGGGGAAATCCGGCGAAAGCGTGCGCCGTTTCTTTTTATACATGCCCTGTTGTACATAGCCGAAATTGCCCACCAGTACGTTACGCATCAGCAGGCCGTTAGCATTGTAGAACATCAGCGACAATGCGCCGCCGGGTGTGAGCACAGACCACAGGGTTTTTAGCATCTCGTGCGGCTCGGCAACCCACTCCAGCACAGCATGAGACAATATCAGATCAACCTGAGATTCCAAATGCTGCGCAATGTCCTGAGCGGCGCAATGTATAAAATGCATGTTGTCGCTCACACCTTTCTCTTCTGCCGCGCGCTTCGCACGTTCGACCATTTCTGAAGAGAGATCGCAAAGCGTGACGTGATGACCACGCTGCGCCATCAAAATGGCGGTCTGGCCTTCACCGCCGCCCGCATCCAGAACCCGCAACTTTCGGTCACCAAAGGTGGCGAGCACGGTGTCGAGATCCTGCCACAGGATCGTCTGACGCAACTGCCCTTTGGTGGTGCCGTAAATGTTCCGCGAAAACTTTTCCGCGATGTCATCAAAATTGCGATCCCGCATTGGGAGAGTTCCATCCGCTAGCAGCAAAACCGCTATTTTGTCACACCCGCGCGGAGAATGAACCTCTCTGGTGTAATATCGCGTGTAATCACCTGCTGTATGGTTAAAAAAGGAACCAAAAAGGATGCTTTTTACCCTAAAGAAAATCATTGGAGGGATGATACTTCCCCTCCCTCTCCTGCTGATGTTTATTGCACTCGGGCTACTGCTGGTCTGGTTCACCCGTTTTCAACGCAGCGGTAAAATCGTCATTACGACGGGTTGGCTGGTGCTGCTGCTGTTAAGCCTGCAACCGGTGGCGGATGGGTTATTGCGCCCTATTGAAGATAAGTACCCGACGTGGCAAGGAAATCAGAAAGTGGCGTTTATCGTGGTGCTGGGTGGCGGTTACACCTGGGACGATAAATGGGCCCCGAGTTCAAACCTGATCAACAACAGTTTACCGCGCCTCAACGAAGGCATTCGGCTGTGGCTGGCTAATCCGGGTTCGAAAATGATATTCACGGGAGCCGCAGCCAAAACGAACCCTGTCAGCACGGCTGAAGCAGGAGCAAGAGTGGCGAAGTCCCTTGGCGTGCCGCGCTCTGCGATTATCACTCTCGACAATCCAAAAGACACGGAAGAAGAAGCTGCTGCGGTTAAACAGGCGATCGGCGATGCCCCGTTCCTGCTGGTGACTTCCGCCTCGCATCTTCCGCGCGCGATGATTTTCTTTGAACATGCAGGATTACATCCGTTACCCGCGCCAGCGAATCAGCTGGCCATCAATGCGCCGCTCAATCCGTGGGAGCGCGCGATCCCGTCGCCTGCATGGTTAATGCACAGCGATCGGGTCGGTTACGAAACGCTTGGACGGCTCTGGCAATGGCTTAAAGGCTCGTCAGGCGAGCCAGGGCAGGAGTGATTTCGCGGCCATGTCGAAGTTCGTGCGGTTAAACCGTCCGGTATTCACCAGCTGCGCGACTTCATCCCACAAGAGATACAGCCAGCGACGCCAGAGGAAGGATTCTGAGACTGGCGCTCGCTGTAGATAATGCCACATTAAGCTTTCTGCCAGCGCGCTTTCACCTAAGCGGAACAGTTCATATTCGCGGGGTGCCCACAGCATAATGCCCGGCCCTACCATCGCCAGAAGCTGGTCGCTACGGGCATCCTTCAGCATGCTGCGCAACGTGAAATTACCGTGAATGAGCACGCAGTTATCATTAAAGCCCTCAAACATCGCGGGCAGGCATTCACGTGTGCGGAACAGAATACGCTTATCCTGCATCGTCAGCCCGGTATTACTGAACTGGTTCAGCGTTCCCCAGAGTACTTCCACCCGTTGACGATACCAGAGCGGCCAGAGGTTTTCCTGGGTGCTGTCGACCGGTCCCACCAGTCCCTTGCTGTCCTGACGGTGCCACGAGAGCAATCCTTCTACGATCTGGTCTTTAAGCTGTTCCCAGCGGTCCGGCGTTCGTGCCGGGGCTTCGACCGGCACACCGCGCAGGCGCTCAATCAGCAGGACATCGGGGCCAGGATGTTCTTCGTGGGTCATAACGCCATAAACGGTAGGCATTCGTACCGTGCCGCTTCTCGCCAGCATGGACATTTTCCACGCCAGCTGTCGGGCGACGCCCGGTGATGAAAAGCTTCTGGCCATTAACGGCATCGGGTTTCCGTTGCTGTCATACAGCGACCACAGCGACGTATCCGCCTTCTCGCTCACGCACTCGACCCGACTGAGTGCTTCTCCCAGCAGGTGGCTCAGCTCAGCACGCAATTGTTCCATATGAGATTACCCCCATCAAAACTACTGCTTTCATAATGAGCGTATGACGGTTGGATGTCACCTTATGAGATCAATTAGAGAGAAGAAAAATGAGATAAAGCGAGGCCAAAAAACATCCCCCCGAACGAGGGGATGCGGGAGATGACGTTATTTCAGTTCTGCGCGGACGCGTTCGAGATCTTCCTGAGTATCCACGCCGGTTCCAGGCACTTCATGGGCCACTGCCACATGGATCTTTTCGCCATACCACAGCACGCGCAACTGCTCGAGCATCTCAATGTGCTCCAGCGGGCTTGGCGCCCAGGTCACGTAGCGGCGGATAAAGCCTGCACGGTAGCCGTAAATACCCAGATGACGCAGGAACGTATCGCCAATGGTCTCTTTAGACTGCGCAAAACGGTCACGATCCCACGGGATAGTCGCTCGGGAGAAATAGAGCGCATAACCTTCCGCGTCCATCACCACTTTCACGGCATTGGGATTAAACGCCTCTTCCGCGTGGTGGATCGGCACGGCCAGCGTCGCCATTCCCACTTTGCGCTGGGCGAGGTTTTCCGCGACCTGACGGATAATCACCGCCGGGATCATCGGCTCGTCGCCCTGCACGTTGACGATCACCGTGTCATCGCTGAAATCGCATTTCTCAACGACTTCGGCCAGGCGTTCAGTGCCCGACTGGTGATCGGCGCGCGTCATGCACACTTCGCCGCCCGCGGCTTCGACCGCGCGCGCGACGTCTTCATGATCTGTGGCAACGATAACGCGATCGGCACCGGATTCACGCGCCCTGTCGAGCACATGGACAATCATCGGCTTGCCATTGATATCGACCAACGGTTTGCCGGGCAAACGGGTCGATGCGAAACGTGCCGGAATGATGACAACAAAACTCATGGTCTGCTCTCTTCTGCCGCCAGCGTACGGGCTTCGGTTTCCAGCAAGACGGGAATGCCGTCACGAAACGGGAAAGCCAGATTATCCAGTTTGCAAATCAGCTCTTGCTTATCCTGGCTGTAATACAGTTTGCCGTTGCACACCGGGCAGGCAATGATTTCAAGTAAACGGTGATCCATAGTTCCTCCGTATAGGTAATCGCTAAAGCTTACCACATTCCTTTTTCAGGCTATGTCTATTTCCCAGCCACTCCGACAGCCGTTAAACAACCCATCCGGCAATCGTGCCAGCGTTATCTGCCGGGCACCCTGCCAGACAGCAAATTCATTGAGTGCTGCGGTCAGCCCTTTTTCCAGCGTTGCGCTGACCTTAACGCCCTCTTCCAGAAACAGCGCTATCACTTCCAGTACGCCGGTTTTACGGTGCATTTTCGCGTCCATCCGCCCAACCAACCGGCCTTTATACAGCAGCGGCAGAACAAAATAGCCAAACTGACGCTTTGCCGCAGGCGTGTAACATTCAAGACGATAGGTGAAATCAAACAGCTGCTCGGCGCGTTTGCGGTCCCAGACCACGGGATCAAAGGGTGATAACACCGCGCTGTGCGACGCGGTCAGCTTATCTTCCTGTGCCTGTGGCACCAGCGGGAAGAGATCCGCATGGAGCCACATTTCACCCAGCCGCTCGACCTCAACGCGCATTACGCGATGATTTTCTTGCCACCTTTCGAGTAAGGGTTTCAGCGCAGGCTGGCGCAGGCGATAGTAATCGGCCAGCCATTGCGCGCGGAAAATCCCCAGGCTACGGGCGCTGTTTTCCAGCATGACCTCTTCAGCTGCAGCTTGATTCAGTAGATCGCGCTCGTCGTCCCAGTGCGGCATCACCCTATGGGTGAGATCGTAAACGCGCTGGAAATTACGCCGCTCCACCACCATCACTTTCCCGGAGGTGAACAGCCCTTCCAGATGGCGCTTGTGCGGTTTCCACTCCCACCAGCCGCTGGTGCCTTTACGCGGATGTTCAAAATCCGCTGAGCGAACCGGGCCGTTATCGTGAATATGGGCAATCAGCTGTTCGATTTCCTCAGCATTTTGGTGCATCCACTCCTGCTTGTACTTCCAGCCCATTTTTTCAGGCGCGAGCATCCGATGGCGTACCAGTCCGAAATCAGTGCGTGGCAAGAAACAGGCTTCATGCGCCCAGTATTCCATGAGCTGCCCCTGGCTCAGAGCGTCATCCAGCCACTGCGCAGGATAATTCCCCAGGCGGCTAAAAAGCACCAGGTAGGGACTGCGGGCAACGATATTAATGGTGTCTATTTGCAGCAGCGACATGCGCTGAATGGCGGAGAGAATATCGGCAGGCTGTGCGCGACGGCGGGGCTTTTTCAGCAGCCCCTGCGCATAGAGATGCAGATGACGAGCGGCGCTAAGTGAGAGTTGCGGTAGAGACATGCGTTTTCCTGTCAGTCATCACGCTACCAGAACCGCATTCGACTTAGCGCACCAGCGCCATCAGTTCCTGGAGCAAGTGTTCGGGCTGTTCGCCGCTGAGCTGTGCATCAACGGGCAAATACCACCAGTTGGATTTGGCAAACGCGCGGCATTTAACAGCGTCTTTTTCAGTCATGATCAGATTCTGGTGAGGTGCAGCCAAAGGCTCAACGCTTTCCAGACTCAGCGCTTGATGGTCGGCGAGAGGAATTCGGTTTTCAAGCCGGGCTCCGCCCTGTTCTAACGTGGCAAAAAAGCGCGGAGGATGACCGATACCGGCCATAGCGACCAGCGCTGGCAGCGCTGTGATGTCCCGATGCTCACCCGTCAGGAGATTCACTGCCTGGCCAGGCGTTAATGTCATCGGAATTTCGCCGCGCTGTGCTTCTCCGCCGTTAACAATCACCGCATCAACAGAACGCAAGCGGGATGCCCGCTCGCGCATTGGCCCAGCGGGAAGCCACCAGCCATTGCCGAAGCGCCGCTCACCATCAATCACCACGATCTCTTTATCACGCGCCAGGGCGTAATGCTGTAAGCCATCATCGGTGATAATGATTTGCAGCGGATGTGCTGCCAGTAGAGCCTGAACGGCTTCGCTGCGAACAGGAGAAACCGCGACGGGCACCCCGGTGCGCTGGAAAATCAGCACCGGTTCATCTCCGGCTTGCTCCGTGGTGGTGGCCGCCGTCAGGAGCAGGGGATACTTTTCGGCTTTTCCACCATAACCCCGTGAAACAACACCCACGCGAATGCCGCGTTTGGTCAGTTGTTCCACCAGCCAAATGACAACAGGGGTTTTACCGTTGCCTCCGGCGGTGAGATTTCCCACAACCACAACCGGCACCGGTGCTCGCCAGGTTTTTTTAAGCCCCAGACGATAGCTCAAACGAATGATGCCGCTCACCAGACCGTATAGCCAGGAGAGCGGCAACAGCAGCAGCCAGAGCGGAGATTCCCCGGACCAGATGCGTGCAATCATGCGCCAAACTGCATTTTATGGAGCTGAGCGTAAACGCCACGGTGCTCGATAAGATCCGCATGGCTTCCGCGCTCGACGATCAAGCCGTCTTCCACCACCACGATTTCATCCGCCTGCTCGATAGTCGACAGACGGTGTGCAATCACCAGTGAGGTACGGTTTTTCTGCAATTCGTCCAGCGCCGACTGAATAGCACGTTCAGATTCGGTATCCAGCGCTGAGGTTGCTTCATCAAGGATTAGAATCGGGCTGTCACGCAGCAGCGCACGGGCAATCGCAATACGCTGACGCTGACCGCCGGAAAGCAGCACGCCGTTTTCGCCAATGACCGTATCAAGACCGTTGTCCATTTTGTTGATGAAATCCATCGCGTAAGCCATACGTGCTGCGTTCTCGATCGCCTCGCGGCTGTACTCTTCCGTACGCGCATAGGCGATATTGTTGGCAACAGTATCGTTAAACAGATGCACGTTTTGAGAAACCAGCGCCACCTGGTTACGTAAGGACTGTAGGGTGTATTCACGTAAGTCGTGACCATCCAACAGGATTTCGCCTTCGTCGATATCGTAGAAACGCGTCATCAGGCTGGCGATGGTTGATTTACCGGAACCGGAACGCCCTACCAGTGCCACCGTTTTACCCGCCGGGATGTTCAGGCTGATATTGCGCAGGGCAGGCGTTTCACGACCAGGATAGGTGAAGGTGACATTGCGGAATTCTACATCGCCATTAGCGCGCTCAATTACGCGTTTACCTTCGTCTTTTTCCTGCTCGGTATCCAGAATACTGAACAGCGTCTGACAGGCCGCCATACCACGCTGGAACTGGGCGTTGACGTTGGTCAGTGATTTCAGCGGACGCATCAGCGCAATCATTGAAGAGAAGACTACGGTAATGGTACCTGCAGTTAATGTCTCCATGACGCTTGGGAAGCTTGCAGCATAGAGCACAAATGCCAGCGCCAGAGAGGCAATCAGCTGAATGATCGGATCGGAGATGGAAGAGGCCGAAACCATTTTCATCCCCTGCAGACGCATTTTGTTGCTGACTTTATCAAAGCGTTTTGTTTCGACGTCCTGGCCGCCAAAAATCAATACTTCTTTATGGCCTTTCAGCATCTGCTCGGCACTGGTGGTCACCTGCCCCATCGTGTTCTGCATGTTTTTGCTGATGTTACGGAAACGCTTAGAGACCACCCGGATAGCGATCGACACAATCGGTGCCAGCACAATCAGAATGATCGACAGCTGCCAGCTGTAATAGAACATCATGATGAACAGGCCGATAATCGACGCACCTTCACGCACCACGGTAATCAGGGCGCTGGAAGAAGACGACGCGACTTGCTCAGAATCGTAGGTGATGCGCGACAGCAAGGTCCCGGTGGACTGCTTGTCAAAAAAGGAGACCGGCATGCCCATCATATGGCTGAACAGTCGGCGGCGCATGGTCATTACCACTTTGCCCGACACCCACGAAATGCAGTAGCTGGAGATATAGCTGGTGACGCCGCGTAAGATCATCAGTCCGATAACCACCAGAGGCATCCATAGCAACACTGAGCGATCCGTTTTACCAAAACCGTCATCCAGTAACGGTTTGAGGAGCGATAGCATGAAGGTATCGCTTGCTGCGTTGAGGATTAACGCGACACCCGCCACGATCAGACCTGTTTTAAAGGGTGCAATCATCGGCCAGAGTCGGCGGAAGGTCTGCCACGTGGAGAGATCTTTGTCGTTATGCATTCAAAAAACCAGCATTTGTTGAAATAGCCGCATATTCTACCCGTTATCTACGGGCGCGCCAAACCACTGATGATACCAACGAGGTAAAATTTGATCTCGTAAGCGCAGGATTTGCCAGCCATGTGGCGAAAAACGTACCGAGATTTGTCCCGCTTGCGGTGTATCGAACCAAGAATAGCCCTCCTTTTTATAGCGTCTGCTCACTTTTATGGACGGGAAATGCCATGCGTTGTAACGCGCCGCTGAGGCCAAAGCGATCTTCCCTTCAACACGCTGTACCAACGCCTGCGATGATGAGGTGTTACTCCCATGATGCGGCACCTGGATAAGTGTAGACGTTAGCGCCTGCCAGTGATGACTTAACATCAACTGCTCTGCCTTCGCTTCAATATCACCGGTGAGTAGCGCGCTGAACTCGCCATCGTCGATTTTCACCACGCAGGAATGGTTATTCCCCTGAGCCTGATACTCTTTTGGCGGCCAGTGGACCGTGAAGGTCAATCCCTGCCACTGCCAACGCTGACCGCGAAAACAGGGCTGATGCCCTGCCCATCCTAACGGGCTTTTTATCCACATTTTTGGCCACGTATCCTGTAACGAGGTAAGCCCGCCAATATGGTCCATATGTTCATGGCTGATAATGACCCCTTCCGGTGTCAGATGATGCCAGCGCAGCCAGGGAATAATGTGCTGCTTTGCGCTGTCACCGCCAGGCCAGGCAAGCCCGGTATCGTACATAATGACTTTTCCGTGGCGCTCAATAGCCATTGCCAGCCCCTGGCCAATGTCCAGCATGTGCAGCGTCCAGCCTTCGGTTTTGAGAGGACGCCATAAGGGAAATGTCAGCAATACGCTACCCGCGATACACACAGCCGGAATCGACTTCCAGGCGCGTAAACGCCAGGCAATAATCGCAAACCAGGGAAGACAGGTCACGAGCTGCCAGCGCTCATCAATATCCATCCACCCATCCGGTAGTTCTTTTAAAAGCCAAAAGAGCACATCCAGTGATTTATCAGCCAGAAACCAGACCTTCGCTTCCAGTAATGTCAGTTCACACAGATGCAACAGCATGCCAGCCAGGATCAGCGGTACGGAGATAAACGTGACAAGCGGTACCGCAAAGAGATTGGCGACCAGAGACGAGATGCTCATGCCGTGAAAAATGTTGACCTGTAGCGGCAAGAGCAAAAACAGCATCCCTACCTGCAAATGCAGCAGCGCCACCAGCGGTTTGATCCAACGGGAAACAGGCCACTGAGGCAATGGCAGCCACTGATACCAGAAAATCAGCGTGGCAACGGCGAATGCCGACAAGGCCAGGCTTTGCGACAGTACCGCCAGAGGATCAACAACCAGAATAGACGCGACGCAACACAACCACACTTGCCAGGGCGACCACTGCCGCCCACTCAGGCGCAGCGACGCGAGTGCCGCAAGAGAGACCACGGTTCGTAATGCGGGAGGTTGCATCCCTGTAAGCCAGGCGTAAAACGCCGCAAAACAGACTCCTGCCAATAGCGGTACACGCCAACCAATGCAGTCAGTCGGAAGTAAAAATTGAATCCCCCTAACGATGAGCCAAACGATCGACGCCGCGAGAGCAATATGCAAACCTGAAATCGCCATCAGGTGCAATGTGCCGGTTTCACGCATCAGCTTTTTGACCTCTTGCGTGACCGCCAACCGTTCCCCCATCCCCAGTCCGAGAATAACGGTTCCCCACGTGTATTGGGTGAGCGTCGTGGTCAGTGAAGAAAGATATTGCGCCCGCAAACCACAGCTTGCGTCTAACACTTCCGCATGGGTAAACCGTCCGGTCAACGGCTGATGTGAGGCCAGCGCATAGCGCTGAGAATCAAAACCGCCATCGTTGAGCTCACCATGAATCGCCCTAAGACGCAGTAACATTGTCCAGCGCTGTCCAGGACACACTGCCTGCGGCAGATATTGACCGTAAAGCGTTACGCCGGTGGTCGAATACCAGGGTTTCCCATTTAGCCTTACAATTTTACCCTGATGGGTAGTTGCCCCATCGGTGGCTGTGATAAGTATTTCTGCTTGCTGCGGCGCGTTCGTCAGATTTTGCATGGGCCAGGTGGATTCCAGGGCGGCTAATACACCCCAAGCAAAGAACACCAGCCATAGGCCCGCATAACGTAAGCAAAGAAGTCTTTGTAATCCAAGTAGAACGCCAACCGCGATGCACACCCAGACCGTTGACAGATTTGGTAACGAAGGCAGCCATACCAACGGTAAAATGGCCGTGATAAGACATGCACTGATTGCAGGTAATCCCATATACACCTCCCTGTTCTAAGAGAGTGTGCAGCGGGAATATTAGGGAGTCAGCCAGGAAAAAGTGAGTTTACGGCCACTGCTGGAGAGAATATGCCAGCTTGCTGCAACTAAAATGATGAAATGCAGCGCCGCTTCAGCTTTCTGAATTCAATGTATAAAAAAAGCACCCGAAGGTGCTTTTTTTAGATAACCCAGTTTCGCCCGTAGGCTGAACTCAGTTTCCGTAAATGTTGGCGCGATCGCGCAGTTCTTTACCCGGCTTAAAGTGCGGAACGTATTTGCCTTCCAGGTCAACTTTATCGCCAGTCTTCGGGTTACGCCCGGTTCGTGGTGCACGATAATGCAGAGAGAAACTACCGAAACCGCGGATTTCAATGCGCTCGCCCTGTGCAAGAGTCGAGGCCATATGCTCTAGCATCTCTTTCACTGCATCTTCCACTGCTTTTGCTGGGATGTGCGATTGTTGGCTGGCAAGTCTTTCAATCAATTCTGACTTGGTCATGATTCCTCCGGTTCCTTCAAACCAATTAGCTGAACAGCTTATTAAACAAGGGCGGCCGTAGCCGCCCTTTGTTATTGATTACAGAACGAATCCTGCAATCTGTCAAGTCTGCTCGTCATCCTTCGAGCGGTCACTACGTTAACTTCGCCTCTTCACCCCAGTCACTGACTTAAGTCGGCTCCTGGGGATTCACAGGCTCGTTGCTTTGTTACCGTTCAAATGATGTAGAGCACTTGAAATTACTCGCCTTTAGCTGCTTTGAAAGCTTCAGCCATTGCGTTGTTAGAGAAACCTGCATCTTCCTGTTTGTTAACAGTTGCGATTGCATCTTTCTCATCAGCTTCGTCTTTAGCACGAACAGACAGGCTGATTGCACGGTTCTTACGGTCAACACCGGTGAATTTAGCTTCAACGTCGTCGCCAACGCTCAGAACCAGAGTTGCATCTTCAACGCGGTCACGTGAAGCTTCAGAAGCGCGCAGGTAACCTTCAACGCCGTCAGCCAGTTCTACGGTTGCGCCTTTAGCGTCAACTGCAGTCACTTTACCGTTTACGATTGCGCCTTTCTTGTTCAGTGCAACCCAGTTGTTGAACGGATCTTCTGCGAGCTGTTTAACGCCCAGGGAGATACGTTCACGTTCTGCGTCAACCTGCAGAACAACTGCAGCGATTTCGTCGCCTTTTTTGTATTCACGTACTGCTTCTTCGCCTGTAACGTTCCAGGAGATGTCAGACAGGTGAACCAGGCCATCGATGCCGCCGTCCAGGCCGATGAAGATACCGAAGTCAGTGATAGACTTGATTTTACCTTCAACACGGTCGCCCTTGTTATGGGTTTCCGCGAACTGCTGCCATGGGTTGTTTTTGCACTGCTTCAGGCCCAGGGAGATACGACGACGTTCTTCGTCGATATCCAGAACCATCACTTCCACTACATCACCAACGTTAACAACTTTGGATGGGTGGATGTTTTTGTTGGTCCAGTCCATTTCGGAAACGTGCACCAGGCCTTCAACGCCTTCTTCGATTTCAACGAAGCAGCCGTAGTCGGTCAGGTTGGTCACGCGACCAGTCAGACGAGTACCTTCTGGGTAACGCTTAGCGATAGCGACCCATGGATCTTCGCCCAGCTGTTTCAGGCCCAGGGATACACGAGTACGCTCGCGGTCGAACTTCAGCACTTTAACAGTGATTTCGTCGCCAACGTTCACGATTTCGCTTGGGTGTTTAACGCGTTTCCACGCCATGTCGGTGATGTGCAGCAGGCCATCAACGCCACCCAGATCAACGAATGCACCGTAGTCAGTGAGGTTCTTAACGATACCTTTAACTTCCATGCCTTCCTGGAGGTTTTCCAGCAGCTGATCGCGTTCTGCGCTGTTCTCAGATTCGATAACGGCACGACGAGAAACAACAACGTTGTTACGCTTCTGGTCAAGCTTGATAACTTTGAACTCAAGCTCTTTGCCTTCGAGGTGCAGAGTGTCGCGAACCGGACGAACGTCTACCAGAGAACCTGGCAGGAACGCGCGAATACCGTTCAGCTCAACAGTGAAGCCACCTTTAACTTTGCCGTTGATAACACCGACTACAGTTTCAGCTTCTTCGTAAGCTTTTTCCAGCGTGATCCAAGCTTCGTGACGTTTAGCTTTCTCACGGGACAGCAGAGTTTCACCGAAGCCGTCTTCTACTGCATCCAGTGCAACGTCAACTTCGTCACCAACCTGGATTTCCAGTTCGCCCTGGGCGTTTTTGAACTGCTCTGCCGGAATGGCAGACTCAGATTTCAGACCGGCGTCAACCAGTACGATATCTTTGTCGATAGCAACAACAACACCACGAACGATGGAACCCGGACGGGTTTCGATTGTTTTTAAGGATTCTTCAAATAGTTGAGCAAAAGATTCAGTCATGTTTAATCTTCAGGTTAATATAACGTCCACCTGGCTCCGTGCCGGATGGGGTTGTTTCACATACCCACCGTCAATCCATTGCAGCGGGGTACTTCAAATCTGTCGCGGTTAAGCGAGTGCCAATTTCTGGCGCGCGTATTGTAACGCTTTTTCAATCACTTGCTCAATAGTTAATCGGGTAGAATCGAGCACTAAAGCATCGTCTGCCGGAACAAGTGGGGCTACAGCACGATTACGATCGCGGTCATCGCGCTCTTTTATCTCGGATAAAAGGCGATCAAAGTTAACACTAAAGCCTTTTTCCTGCAACTGAAGCATACGACGTTGTGCGCGTTCTTCGGAGGAGGCGTCAAGGAAAATTTTCACTGGCGCGTCAGGAAACACCACGGTTCCCATATCACGACCGTCCGCAATCAGACCTGGTGCGTCACGGAACGCGCGCTGACGACGTAATAATGCTTCACGAACGCGCGGGAACGCAGCCACCTGAGAGGCAGCATTCGCGACTTCCTGGGTGCGGATTTCACCGCTCACGTCTTCCCCTTCAAGAATGACTTCCAGGTTGCCATTAGTCGAGACGAAGCGGACATCAAGATGCGCAGCCAATGGAACCAGCGCCTCTTCGGAAGCCACATCCACATGATGATGAAGCGCCGCTAACGCCAGTACGCGATAGATTGCTCCCGAGTCTAAAAGATGCCATTGCAAGGCTTCCGCCATCGCTTTACACAGAGTCCCTTTCCCTGCGCCACTTGGCCCATCAATCGTGATTACCGGGGCAACTGCCGTCATCTTTTTCTCCTTCATTAAGGCATACCGTCAACATGAACGCCGCGCATTATACGCGCCAAAGTGCGCAACTGTTATCTTTGCGTGCAAATTACGGAATTAATGAAGCAGAGTGTAGAAGAAATGGGCGGGAACAACGTCAGGAAGCGTAAGTAAATGCCGCACCCGTTGATGCGGCAGGGTTTTATCATGCGAGCGTACTGATGCGCGCCAGCTGTTCGAAATAATCCGGGAAGGTTTTCGCGGTGCATTTCGGGTCAAGAATGGTCACAGGCGTATCAGACAGCGCCACCAGCGAGAAACACATCGCCATGCGGTGATCGTTGTACGTGCCAATTTCAGCAACCTGCAATGTGGCCGGCGGTGTCACGCGAATGTAGTCTTCGCCCTCTTCTACTTCGGCGCCCACTTTGCGCAGTTCCGTTGCCATCGCAAACAGGCGATCGGTCTCTTTCACGCGCCAGTTGTAGATATTGCGCAGCGTAGTGGTGCCTTTGGCAAACAGCGCTGCCGTGGCAATGGTCATCGCCGCATCAGGGATATGGTTCATGTCCATATCAATGGCATTCAGTTCACCGTGTGTGCAGGAGATGAAATCGTCTCCCCAGGTGATAACTGCGCCCATTTTTTCCAGTACGTCAGCAAAACGAATATCGCCCTGAACACTGTTACGGCCGATACCGGTGACTTTAACGGTACCGCCTTTAATTGCACCCGCGGCAAGGAAGTAAGATGCAGATGACGCATCGCCTTCGACAAGATAGTTGCCCGGCGACTGATATTGCTGACCACCGCGTACCACAAAGCGCTGGTACGCCTGGTTTTCAACCTCAACGCCAAACGTCTTCATCAGGTGCAGCGTGATATCAATATAAGGTTTAGAAACCAGCTCGCCTTTGATGGTGATAACCGTATCCTGCGGAGCCAGCGGTGCCGTCATCAGCAGCGCCGTCAGGAACTGGCTGGAAACGCTGCCATCGACAGCCACTTCACCGCCGGTAAATCCACCGCGAAGACGCAGTGGCGGATAGTTTTCCTGCTCCAGATAATCAATCTGCGCACCGCCCTGACGCAGGGCATCCACCAGATGACCGATCGGGCGCTCTTTCATGCGTGGCTCGCCGGTTAGCACAATATTGCTGCTGCCAAGACACAGTGCAGCCGCCAGTGGGCGCATTGCCGTCCCCGCGTTGCCGAGAAACAGTTCAAGCTCTTCAGCGGATTGTAGCGCTCCGCCATTTCCCGACACTTCACAACGCGTACGATCGGCTGAGAGAGTGTACTGAACGCCTAACGCTTTCAGCGCATTCAGCATGTGGCGAACGTCATCGCTATCCAACAGATTAGTAAGGACAGTGGTGCCGTTTGCCAGCGCAGCCAGCAGCAGTGCGCGGTTGGAGACACTTTTTGAACCAGGCAAATTGATGGTGCCATCGACACGCGCGATCGGTTGTAACGTCAGGGATTCCATGAAAACTTAACTCTCAAATCAACATAATAAAAACCCCGAAGCCGGGCTGCGGGGGTGAAAAATCGCACTATTAACCGTGGCGACGTTCGAAGTCGACCATAAAATCAGTCAGCGCTTTGACGCCTTCCAGCGGCATTGCATTATAGATAGAAGCACGCATACCGCCGACAACGCGGTGGCCTTTCAGCGCGTGCAGGCCCGCAGCGAAGGACTCTTCGAGGAACAGTTTGTCGAGATTGCTGTCTGCCAGCTGGAACGGCACGTTCATGCGTGAACGGTTCGCTTTGGCTACGTCGTTGCGATAGAAATCGCTGCCGTCAATCACGCTATACAGCAGGGTTGATTTCTGCTGGTTGATCTTGTCCATCTGCGCTACACCGCCATTTTTCTTCAGCCATTTAAAGACCAGACCAGAAAGATACCAGGCGAAAGTCGGCGGGGTGTTGAACATGGAGTCGTTATCGTTCAGGACGGTGTAGTCCAGAATCGACGGACAGGCCTGGTGCGCTTTGCCCAGCAGATCGTCGCGGACAATTACCAGCGTCAGCCCGGCCGGGCCGATGTTTTTCTGCGCACCAGCATAAATCACGCCGTAGCGGCTGACATCCAGCGGGCCAGAGAGAATAGTCGAAGAGAGATCGGCGGTCACCACCACGTTGTCGCCAAAGTTCGGCTCTTCGTGAATGGCGATCCCGTCGATGGTTTCGTTCGGGCAGTAATGAAGGTACGCCGCAGTGTCTGACAGCTGCCATTCATTCATCGGTGTGACGCCACGCAGGCCATCGACGGTAATTTTCGCGTCAATGACATTCGGGGTGCAGTATTTTTTGGCTTCTTTTACCGCACTGGCCGCCCAGTAACCGGCATCCACGTAATCTGCAGTCTTTTTATCGCCCAGCAAGTTCAGCGGGATACCCGCAAACTGACCGCGCCCACCGCCGTGACAGAACAATACTTTGTAGTTCGAGGGGATATTCAGCAGATCGCGAAAATCCGTTTCTGCCTCTTCGGCGACCTGGATAAACTCTTTTCCACGGTGGCTGATTTCCATCACCGACGTCCCAAGACCCTGCCAGTCGCAAAGCTCTTGTTGAGCTTGTTTAAGCACATCCGCCGGTAGCATTGCCGGACCTGAACTGAAATTAAAGACCTGAGCCATTTACCCTCACCACGCTTAAATTCATAAGTTATAACTGTGGATATCGGTTTTATCATTCAGTGACACGCGCCGCAATGTCTAAAACTGAGACCTAAGAAAATGTGTCCCCGCTCACACAAAACATTCTGCCAGCGCATTGTCACAAAACCGACAAATTGGCTGTCAGGTGATGCGTTTTGCACGGCTCACCTTAGTCCATACTGGATTCGCGCAGCGAGGACAGAGTTGATGATCGCCTGGCTGCATCGCGATCACATGGCTACAGCGTCGACAGGCGTACTGCCCCGCTTCGGGAACGGTGGTAAATCGCTCAACGTATTCATCAGGCAAAATACACAGACCCGGCTTTACGTCGGCATCATCGTAGTAATACACGCTGATCTGGCCGTTGGTTTCCATGATTGCCAGTCGCACCTGCCCCAGCTGCTCCACGCTGTTTAAGCGCAGCTCCATAAAAAACTCAAATTCGGTCATGTTGGCACTGCGGACTTTCTCCCAGGCCAACTGACCTTGTTCGACGATCACCACCGGTTTCCCTTCCAGCAGATCCTCGATTTTTTCACTTTTCGACATCAGCCACATCACCAGGCGATACAGCAATCCCAGGGTGACAAACACGATCAGCACCGGAATCATCGGCACGTCATCATAAAAGGCCACGTCACCCGCCGCAGAACCGAGGGTGAGGATGATCAGCACCTCAAACAGCGACATCTGGCGCACGCCGCGCCGTCCGGTGATTTTGAGAAACAGAAAGACCAGAATAAAGGTGTAGAGACTGCGCATCGCCACTTCGCCTAAAAACTCCATCGGTACTTTATCTAATGCCATCCGGTGAAGATCGAACGCTTTCATTTTTATTCGCCTTAACAGTAAGTTACTGCTGTTAAGCATAGCTGAGTCTTTTATTTTCGCCGTTGTCCTCGCGAAGATAGCGCCTGTCACGCAAAACCCGTATCATTGCGCGCTTTACGTACGATAAAAGTGATCGCCATGACTCAAACATTTATCCCCGGCAAAGACGCCGCACTGGAAGATTCCATCGCTCGCTTCCAGCAAAAACTGACCGACCTGGGTTTTAACATCGAAGAAGCCTCCTGGCTTAACCCGGTTCCCCACGTCTGGTCCGTGCATATTCGCGACACCGACTGTGCGCTGTGCTTTACCAACGGTAAAGGCGCCACCAAAAAAGCGGCTCTCGCTTCTGCCCTGGGTGAGTATTTTGAGCGCCTGTCCACCAACTATTTCTTCGCCGATTTCTGGCTTGGCGATACCATCGCCAACGGCCCGTTCGTACACTACCCGAACGAAAAGTGGTTCCCGCTGACGGAAGATGACGAACTGCCAGAAGGCATTCTCGATGCACGCCTGCGTAAGTTCTACGACCCTGACAATGAACTGACCGCCGGGATGCTGGTGGATCTGCAGTCCGGCAACGACGAACGTGGTATTTGCGCCCTGCCGTTCACCCGCCAGTCTGACGATCAGACCGTCTATATTCCGATGAATATCGTCGGTAACCTGTACGTGTCTAACGGCATGTCCGCCGGAAACACCCGCAACGAAGCCCGTGTTCAGGGCCTGTCCGAGGTGTTTGAGCGTCATATTAAAAACCGTATTATTGCGGAGTCCATCAGCCTGCCGGAAATCCCGAGCGACGTGCTGGCCCGCTACCCGGGTGTAGTGGAATCCATCGCTAAACTCGAAGCAGAAGGTTTCCCAATCTTTGCTTACGACGGTTCTCTGGGCGGCAAATACCCGGTTATCTGCGTGGTGCTGTTCAACCCAGCGAACGGGACCTGCTTCGCCTCGTTTGGTGCGCACCCGGACTTCGGCGTGGCGCTGGAACGAACTGTGACCGAGTTACTTCAGGGCCGTAGCCTGAAAGATCTCGACGTCTTTACTCCACCGACCTTCGACGACGAAGAAGTGGGCGAGCATACCAACCTCGAAACCCACTTCATCGATTCCAGCGGTTTGATCTCCTGGGATATGTTCAAGCAGGACGCTGATTATCCGTTCGTTGACTGGAGTTTCTCTGGCACCACGGAAGAAGAGTTCGCGACGCTTATGGCTATCTTCAAAGCGGAAGATAAAGAAGTGTACATCGCGGATTACGAGCATCTGAGCGTCTACGCGTGCCGCATTATCGTGCCTGGCATGTCCGACATTTATCCGGCAGAAGATCTGTGGCTGGCGAACAACAGCATGGGTAGCCACCTGCGTGAAACGCTGCTGGCGCTGCCTGGAAGCGAGTGGGAAAAAGAAGATTATCTGAACCTGATCGCCCAACTGGACGACGAAGGCCACGACGATCTGACCCGTGTACGCGAACTGCTGGGCCTGGCAACCGGTAAAGATAACGGATGGTACACCCTGCGTGTGGGCGAGCTGAAATCCATGCTGGCGCTGGCCGGTGGCGATCTGGATCAGGCCCTGGCCTGGACTGAATGGACCATCGAGTACAATCAGTCAGTATTCAGCCCAGAGCGTGCTAATTATTACCGCTGCCTGCAAACGCTGCTGCTGTTGTCTCAGGAAGAAGATCGCCAGCCGTTGCAATACCTCAATGCCTTCGTGCGCATGTACGGTGCAGATGCCGTCGAAGCCGCAAGTGCAGCCCTGAGCGGTGAAGCACCATTCTACGGCCTGCAGGCTGTGGATAGTGATTTGAAAGCTTTCCCGGCGCATCAGTCACTGCTGAAGGCTTACGAGAAGCTGCAGCGCGCTAAGTCGGCATACTGGTCAAAATAAGCGCACATAACACTACAGACAGTAGGCGTACCGATCTGTCTGGGCTATATTACGGGGCAATTTCATTGCCCCGTTTTTTTATTTCTTTTGCAATGAATATTGCTTGTAATAATAAAGTTAAATGCAAGTAAATATAATTATGTTTACTTGGGCTTTACTGTTACTTTTTAGGGCAATTACTCCATTTTAATTAACTGCTTTGGGAGAGCTTCAAGGAAATAATTCAACTCTTTTCATAACTTTTAAAATTTATTTATATACGGATAATCAATAACTTACTCCGCATTTGTTGCAAAACCATGCGCTTTGCGGGCCTATAAGCCAGGCGAGATATGATCTATATCAATTTCTCTTCTATAATGCTTTGTTAGTATCTCGTCGCCGACTTAATAAAGAGAGAGTTAGTGTGAAAGCTGACAACCCTTTTGATCTAATACTCCCCGCTGCGATGGCCAAAGTTGCCGAAGAAGCGGGTGTCTATAAAGCAACGAAACACCCGATGACGACGTTCTATCTGGCGATCACCGCTGGTGTGTTCATCTCCATCGCCTTCGTCTTCTACATCACTGCTACCACCGGTACTGCTGCAATGCCTTTCGGTATTGCGAAACTGATTGGCGGTATCTGTTTCTCACTGGGCTTGATTCTGTGCGTCATTTGCGGCGCCGACCTCTTTACTTCAACGGTGCTTATCGTAGTGGCTAAAGCGAGCGGAAGAATCACCTGGGGTCAGCTGGCGCGCAACTGGATTAATGTCTACGTTGGCAACCTGATTGGCTGTTTGCTCTTTGTTCTGCTTATGTGGTTATCTGGCGAGTATATGACTGCCAACGGTGGCTGGGGATTGAATGTCCTGCAAACCGCTGACCACAAAATGCACCACACCTTTATCGAAGCCGTCGCTCTCGGCATCCTCGCAAACCTGATGGTCTGCCTGGCGGTCTGGATGAGCTACTCCGGACGCAGCCTGATGGACAAAGCCATGATTATGGTTCTGCCGGTTGCCATGTTCGTTGCCAGCGGCTTTGAGCACAGTATCGCAAACATGTTTATGATCCCGATGGGTATCGTAATCCGCAACTTTGCGAGCCCGGAGTTTTGGACTGCAGTCGGTTCAACCCCGGAAAGTTTCTCTCACCTGACTATTATGAACTTCATCACAGATAACCTGATCCCTGTCACTATTGGGAACATTATCGGTGGGGGTCTGCTGGTTGGGTTGACATACTGGGTCATTTACCTGCGTGGCGACAATCATCATTGATGGTTTCTCAGGCAGTAAAGAAAAATCCACTTAAGAAGGTAGGTATCACATGTCCGAGCTTAATGAAAAGTTAGCCACAGCCTGGGAAGGTTTTGCGAAGGGTGACTGGCAGAAAGAAGTCAACGTACGTGACTTCATTCAGAAAAACTATACCCCATATGAAGGTGACGAATCCTTCCTGGCTGGTGCTACTGATGCAACAACCAAGCTGTGGGACAATGTCATGGAAGGCGTTAAACTGGAAAACCGCACTCACGCGCCAGTTGATTTCGATACTTCCGTTGCCTCTACCATCACTTCTCACGACGCTGGCTACATCAACAAAGCGCTTGAGAAAATCGTTGGTCTGCAGACTGAAAAACCACTGAAACGTGCGATTATCCCGTTCGGTGGCATCAAAATGGTTGAAGGTTCCTGCAAAGCGTACGATCGCGAACTGGACCCAATGCTGAAAAAAATCTTCAGCGAATACCGCAAAACTCACAACCAGGGCGTTTTTGATGTTTACACCAAAGACATCCTGAACTGCCGTAAATCCGGTGTTCTGACCGGTCTGCCAGATGCGTATGGCCGTGGCCGTATCATCGGTGACTACCGTCGCGTTGCACTGTACGGTATCGACTTCCTGCTGAAAGACAAATACGCACAGTTCCTGTCACTGCAATCTGACCTGGAAAACGGCGTAAACCTGGAAGCGACTATCCGTCTGCGTGAAGAGATCTCTGAACAGCACCGTGCACTGGGTCAGATCAAAGAGATGGCTGCTAAATATGGCTGCGATATCTCTGGTCCGGCTACCAACGCTCAGGAAGCTATCCAGTGGACTTACTTCGGCTACCTGGCTGCGGTTAAATCTCAGAACGGCGCAGCAATGTCCTTCGGTCGCGTATCCACCTTCCTGGATGCTTACATCGAACGTGACATCAAAGCAGGCAAAATTACCGAGCAAGACGCACAGGAAATGATTGACCACCTGGTCATGAAACTGCGTATGGTTCGCTTCCTGCGTACTCCAGAATACGATGAGCTGTTCTCCGGTGACCCAATCTGGGCAACTGAATCTATCGGCGGTATGGGCGTTGACGGCCGTACTCTGGTAACCAAAAACAGCTTCCGTTTCCTGAACACCCTGTACACCATGGGCCCGTCTCCGGAACCGAACATCACTGTTCTGTGGTCAGAAAAACTGCCACTGAACTTCAAGAAATTCGCGGCTAAAGTCTCCATCGATACCTCTTCTCTGCAGTACGAGAACGATGATCTGATGCGTCCTGACTTCAACAACGACGACTACGCTATCGCTTGCTGCGTAAGCCCAATGGTTGTTGGTAAGCAAATGCAGTTCTTCGGTGCTCGCGCTAACCTCGCGAAAACCATGCTGTATGCAATCAACGGCGGCGTTGATGAAAAACTGAAAATCCAGGTTGGTCCTAAATCTGAACCAATCAAAGGCGACGTTCTGAAATTCGACGAAGTCATGGATCGTATGGATCACTTCATGGACTGGCTGGCTAAGCAGTATGTCACCGCCCTGAACATCATCCACTACATGCACGACAAGTACAGCTACGAAGCCTCTCTGATGGCTCTGCACGACCGTGACGTGGTTCGTACTATGGCATGTGGTATCGCAGGTCTGTCCGTTGCAGCTGACTCCCTGTCTGCAATCAAATATGCGAAAGTTAAACCAATTCGTGACGAAGATGGTCTGGCGACTGACTTCGAAATCGAAGGCGAATACCCGCAGTTTGGTAACAACGACTCTCGTGTAGATGACATGGCCGTTGACCTGGTTGAACGTTTCATGAAGAAAATTCAGAAACTGACTACCTACCGCAACGCTATCCCGACTCAGTCTGTTCTGACCATCACTTCTAACGTTGTGTACGGTAAGAAAACCGGTAACACCCCAGACGGTCGTCGCGCTGGCGCACCATTCGGTCCAGGTGCTAACCCAATGCACGGTCGTGACCAGAAAGGTGCTGTTGCCTCTCTGACTTCCGTTGCTAAACTGCCGTTTGCTTACGCGAAAGATGGTATCTCTTATACCTTCTCTATCGTTCCAAATGCGCTGGGTAAAGACGACGAAGTGCGTAAAACCAACCTGGCAGGTCTGATGGACGGTTACTTCCATCACGAATCTACCATTGAAGGTGGTCAGCACTTGAACGTGAACGTGATGAACCGTGAAATGCTGCTCGACGCGATGGAAAACCCGGAAAAATATCCGCAGCTGACCATCCGCGTATCTGGCTACGCAGTACGTTTTAACTCCCTGACTAAAGAACAGCAGCAGGACGTTATCACCCGTACTTTCACTCAATCCATCTAACTGGAATTGACTGAAATCACGCAGTAAAAAGCGTACAATAAAGGCTCCACATCAGTGGGGCCTTTTTAACACCTTCTCCAAACCAGTCTCTTTTGGCCGCTGTCTATATACTTAATGGATAACAGCCAAAACAGACTCGACATAGCCGATGAGCTATGCACATAAACAGGCCCCGGACGGGCCGAATCTGGAGATATCACCGCAATGTCAACTATTGGTCGCATTCACTCCTTTGAATCCTGTGGCACTGTCGATGGCCCAGGCATCCGCTTTATCACCTTCTTCCAGGGCTGCCTGATGCGCTGCCTGTACTGTCACAACCGCGACACCTGGGATACGCACGGCGGCAAAGAGGTCACCGTTGAAGAACTCATGAAAGAAGTGGTGACCTATCGCCACTTTATGAATGCGTCCGGCGGTGGCGTTACAGCGTCAGGCGGCGAAGCCATCCTGCAGGCCGAATTTGTCCGCGACTGGTTCCGCGCCTGTCGCAAAGAAGGCATCCACACCTGTCTCGATACCAACGGCTTTGTGCGTCGCTACGATCCGGTGATTGATGAACTGCTCGAAGTGACGGATCTGGTAATGCTCGATCTGAAACAGATGAACGATGAAATCCACCAGAACCTGGTCGGCGTGTCGAACCATCGTACGCTTGAGTTTTGCCGTTACCTGGCCAATAAAAATATCAACGTCTGGATCCGCTATGTGGTTGTCCCGGGCTGGTCAGACGATGACGACTCTGCGCATCGCCTCGGTGAATTTACCCGCGACATGGGCAACGTCGAGAAAATCGAGCTCCTGCCATACCACGAGCTGGGCAAACACAAATGGGTGGCAATGGGCGAAGAGTACAAGCTTGACGGCGTGAAGCCGCCGAAGAAAGAGACGATGGAACGCGTGAAAGGTATTCTCGAACAGTACGGTCACAAGGTGATGTACTAAGCAAAAGCCCGGGCATCTGCACCGGGCTTTTTTGTATCAGGCGTGCGCCACTGGCGTTGGATGCTCGCCTGCTTTGCGCAGCAGCATCAGGAGATAGATAAACGACACGCTGGCGATCATGATAAACAGCAGATTGTCGGAATAGCTCTGCATCAGCATGGCAGTAAACGTCGGGCCCAGCAGGCTGCCGATGGTGTAGCTCAGTAGCAGAGCCTGATTCATCGCCACCAGTTGGTGGTGTTCGACTTTTTCACACGCCCAGGCCATCGCTACTGGATAAAGCGTAAAGCCCGCCGCACCAAGAATAAACAGCGCTGGTGCCATCGCCGCGCTGCCGAGCATCGCCAGACAACCCATGATTACCACAAAAACCTGCACGCGCAGCACCAGCAGGCGACCAAATTTGTCAGCCAGCTTACCAATAGGCCACTGGCCTACAATGCCCGCACTGACCATCACCGCCATCCAGAAGCCGATACTGGAATCACTGACGCCTTTATGGTTCAGATAAAGCGGCATTAAACCGTACAGGGAACCCAACACGATCCCGGAGATAATACAGCCGTTGATGCCAAGGCGCGCATGGCGCAGTCTGAGCATCGGCCAGACATGCGTCGCTTCCTGATGCTCACTGCTCTGGTTCACAATACGGGTAAACAGCAGCGGCAGAATCGCTGCCAGCACCATGCCCGTCACCCACGGCAGGACGCTCATTAAATCGGTCGGCAGTTTGCTGATCATCAACTGACCCAGCACCGTCCCCACGTAATAGACCATCATGTACGCCGCCAGCAGGCGACCACGATTGCGGGACGTGCCACTGCACATCAGCGCACTTTCCACTACCACCCAGATCATCGCGCAGCCAACGCCAGCGATAAAACGCCAGGTCATCCAGCTCCAGAACCCCATCATCACGCCCAGCCCAACACAACCGGCCGCAAAAATCAGTGAGGCCAGGTAATAGCTGCGGTTGAAACCAAAACGTTTGATTAATTTACCGGTCAGCAAAGTACCCAGCAGATTACCGGTAAAATAGGAGGAACTGACCATCCCCACCTGCCACGTCGGGAGGTTTTCATGGGCGAGCCAAAGCGGGACGAGGGTATTTAATACCGCTATCGCCAGGGTCAACAAAAGCAAGCCACAGAGCAAAAGCAGCACTGGGCGGGTATAGGTGGTCATGGGTAAAAACCGTGAGGAAGTAAAGATTTCGAGCGCATCATGCCACCGGCAAAAACAAAGTCAATCCATGCAGTTAGCGGCCTCGCACGATTTGTTCTCTGTCGATTTAAAAAATTCATCCTCCGTACGCATCCAATACAATACGTAATAATTATCTGATTGTTTTTATTCATCTCTGAGGCAAATAAATACTCGCGTTCAGTAGAAAAATTTCATGATAGAAAATAAAAAAGCCGGAGCATTTGCCCCGGCTTAATATAACTAAAGGATCAATTAACTGGCGATTGCCATCCCTACTGTCATATGCAGACCGTAGAAGACGCCGCGACCAATCAGCTCCCCTGCCAGCACCAGCACAAAGGCCAGTGAAAGGAGTGGAACCGCAGGCTGATAACCTTTCACCTGCGGGATCACCCAGCAGGCCAGCGCCGCAACCAGCAGCCCGATACGCCAGGCCATCAGCGAACCGTAATCCGGTACCAGCGCAGAGGCTTGCTGAATAGAGCTATGGATAGCCGCCAGCTCAGCGCCCTGCATCAACGCCACCATCGCACTGATGACTAGCGCCAACATCGAAACTGCGGGCAGCAGGCGCATCGCCCAACCATCGACGCCTGACACGCGCAGCAACAGGAAGCCTAAAAGCGGCCCACCAATAAACATAGTCAGGAAGAAGCTCATCGGCGTCCAGACACTGTACCAGGTTGGAACGGTATCGATGGTGTTGTAAACGCGCACCATCATCCAGACAAACACGACTCCGAGCACCATAGTCACAATCAGCCACACCCCGCGCAGCCCGGACGGTAGTTTCTTGAACGCTGCCAGCAGCCAGCCCAGGCCGCCGATAGCAAAGAAGATCGCTCCACTCGCAATTTCGTTACTGAGCGATGATGCACCGATACGGTTCAGGGAGTTGAACGCGCGCAGTGGCGATCCCAGGTGCAGGGTCGAGGCAATAAAGCCAATCCCCATCAGCACCCACAATCCAAACATGCTCAGGATCAGACGCTGTTGCTGCTCAGCGCGTAAATCCCCCTTGAGCAAAGCCAGCGCCAGAACGATAAACCCGCCCGCTACGCACTGTCCGAAGACGGTGAAAATCATTAACGGCCATTCATGCCATCCACTTCCCATCTCACACCTCCTTCGGATTAGCCAGATAGCCGGTGGTATCACCCGTCGGACGGCTATTGGCATTCGGTTTAATGACGATACTTGGCTTAGTGAAGTGCGCAGACGGTAGCGGTGCGACAGCCGCAAGCTGACCGTGTTTCTGACGCAGTTCTTCAATCGGACCAAAATCGAGTGCACGTAATGGGCAGGACTCTACACAGATCGGTTTTTTGCCATCCGCCACGCGCGAGTGGCAGCCGTCGCATTTGGTCATGTGACCTTTTGCGGCGTTGTACTGCGGCGCACCGTACGGACAGGCCATATGGCAGTATCGACAACCGATGCAGACATCCTCGTCCACCACCACAAATCCATCTTCACGCTTATGCATCGCGCCGCTCGGGCAGACTTTGGTGCAGGCCGGATCTTCGCAGTGGTTACAGGCAATCGACAGGTAGTAAGCAAACACGTTCTGATTCCAGACGCCGTTGTCTTCCTGCCAGTCGCCACCCGCGTATTCGTAAATACGACGGAAACTGACGTCCGGGGTTAAGTCTTTGTAATCTTTACAGGCCAGCTCGCAGGTTTTGCAACCGGTGCAACGACTGGAATCAATGAAAAATCCATACTGGGTAGTCATCGGTTACTCCTTATACCTTTTCAACCTGAACAAGGTTCGTGTGGGACGGGTTGCCTTTCGCCAGTGGCGACGGGCGCTGCGTGGTCAGCACGTTAATGCTGCCTGCCTGGTCGATGCGATTCGCATCCGGGTTATACCAGGCCCCTTCCCCCAGCGCGACCACACCAGGCATCATGCGCGGTGTCACTTTCGCTTCGATGTGTACTTCACCACGATCGTTGAAGATGCGAATGCGGTCACCGTTGGCGATGCCGCGTTTTTTCGCATCCATCGGGTTCATCCACATCTCCTGGCGACAGGACGCTTTCAGCACGTCGACGTTGCCGTAGGTGGAGTGAACGCGGGCTTTGTAGTGGAAACCGGTCAGCTGCAGCGGGTATTTCGCCGTCAGCGGATCGTTATAATTTTCAAACCCTGGGGTGTAGATCGGCAGTGGATCGATAACATCACCTTCCGGCAATTCCCAGCTGGCGGCGATTTTTGCCAACGCTTCGGAGTAGATTTCGATTTTCCCTGACGGCGTGGTCAGCGGGTTCGCCTGCGGATCTTCGCGGAAGGCTTTGTAGGCCACATGATGCCCTTCCGGATCGCGCTGCTTGAACATCCCCTGCTTGCGGAAGGTGTCAAAATCAGGCAAATCTGGGACCGCCTGACGGGACAACTCGTGCAGATGACGCATCCAGCCTTCCTGAGTGCGGCCTTCGGTGAATTGCTGCTCAACGCCGAGGCGTTTGGCCAATTCTGTCGTCATCTCGTAAATGGTTTTACATTCGAAGCGCGGTTTGATGACCTGATCGGTAAAGATGACATACGACATGTTGCCGCAAGAGGCATCCAGCGCGAAGTCCATCTGTTCGGAGGCCGTGCAGTCCGGCAGCAGAATATCGGCATATTTCGCCGACGAGGTCATGTGGCAGTCGATCACCACTATCATCTCGCATTTTTTGTCATCCTGAAGGATGTCGTGGGTGCGGTTGATATCCGAGTGCTGGTTGATAATGCAGTTGCCCGCATAGTTCCAGATCATCTTAATCGGCACGTCCAGTTTATCTTTCCCGCGCACACCGTCGCGCAGGGCGGTCATTTCTGGGCCGCGTTCAATCGCATCGGTCCACATAAACATGGAGATACTGGTCTGGACTGGATTTTCCAGCGTCGGCATACGTTCGAACGGCACTTCATAAGAGCCTTCGCGCGCGCCGGAGTTGCCGCCGTGGATACCGACGTTGCCGGTTAAAATGGAGAGCATCGAAATTGCGCGGGTGGCGATTTCACCGTTCGCGTGGCGCTGCGGGCCCCACCCCTGGCTGATATAGGCCGGTTTCGCCGAGCCAATTTCACGCGCCAGTTGTACGATGCGTTCAACAGGAATACCGGTGATCATTGACGCCCATTGCGGCGTTTTGGCTACGCCATCACTGCCTTGTCCAAGGATGTATGCTTTGTAGTGACCATTGGCTGGTGCGCTGGCTGGCAAGGTTTTCTCGTCGTAACCGACGCAGTACTTATCGAGGAACGGCTGATCGACGAGGTTTTCGGTGATCATCACCCACGCCAGGGCATTCACCAACGCGGCATCGGTGCCAGGACGAATCGGGATCCATTCATCTTCGCGTCCGGCACCGGTATCCGTGTAGCGCGGATCGACGATGATCATTCGGGCGTTCGATTTTGCGCGCGCCTGTTCAAGGTAGTACGTCACCCCGCCGCCGCTCATGCGCGTTTCACCCGGGTTATTACCGAACAGAACCACCAGTTTGCTGTTTTCAATGTCAGACGGGCTGTTACCGTCTGCCCAGCCGCCGTAGGTGTAGTTCAGTCCCTCGGCAATCTGTGCGGAAGAGTAGTCACCGTAATGATTGAGGTAGCCGCCGCAGCAGTTCATCAGACGGGCGATCAGCGTTTTTCCTGGTGGCCAGGAGCGCGTCATGGTGCCACCGAGCGTGCCGGTACCGTAGTTCAGATAAATGGATTCGTTACCGTGCTCTTTGATCAGTCGCTGCATGTTCCCGGCGATGGTATCAAAGGCCTCTTCCCAGCTGATTTTCTCGAACTTACCCTCACCGCGTTTGCCCACGCGTTTCATTGGATATTTGAGGCGATCCGGGTTGTAAACGCGACGGCGCATCGACCGACCACGCAGGCAGGCGCGAACCTGATGTAACCCTTCGTAGTTATCATCGCCGGTGTTGTCAGTTTCGACATATTTAATTTCGCCATCGACAACGTGCATACGCAGCGGGCAACGGCTGCCACAGTTAACGGTACAGGCGCTCCAGACCACTTTTTCAGGTGCAGCCAGCGGCGCGATAGCTTCAGCCGCCGATGCCATACGTGAAAAAGGCAGGGAGAACGCGCTGCTGGCAACAGCGAGACCGCCAATCGCCGTGGTTTTCACTAACCCGCGACGACTCACCTCGGCAGCCAGTAGAGCATCAGGCGCTTTGATTTTCATAGAAACTCACTTTGGTTGCTCACAAAAAATTAAGATGCGGATAACACCGCTATATAGATTTTTATATAACGAATTTCTTCGTTACTAGATTTTTATGCTAATAATAAGTGAGGTGAGTATTACTACTTTAGAGGGATGAGTTATTGTCTGGCGTCAAAACGAAGGCATAAAAAAAGCGCCCTCAGGCGCTTTTTTGTTTTAAGGCAAATCAACCGATGTACTGCTGGCCTTTCATGTACGGGCGCAGCACTTCAGGGATCTCGATACGACCGTCTGCCTGCTGGTAGTTTTCCAGCACCGCAACCAGCGTACGACCTACAGCCAGACCAGAACCGTTCAGGGTATGAACCAGACGGGTTTTCTTGTCAGATTTACTGCGGCAACGTGCCTGCATACGGCGCGCCTGGAAATCCCAGACGTTAGAGCAGGAAGAGATCTCACGGTAGGTATTCTGCGCCGGGACCCACACTTCCAGATCGTAGGTTTTGCATGCGCCGAAGCCCATATCACCAGAGCACAGCGCCATACGACGGTACGGCAGACCCAGCAGCTCAAGCACTTTCTCTGCATGACCGGTCATCTCTTCCAGCGCATCCATTGATTCTTCCGGGCGCACGATCTGAACCATCTCGACTTTGTCGAACTGGTGCATACGGATCAGACCACGGGTATCGCGGCCGTAAGACCCCGCTTCAGAGCGGAAGCACGGAGAGTGTGCAGTCAGTTTGATTGGCAGATCGTCTTCGTCGATGATTTCATCACGAACGAGGTTGGTCAGCGGCACTTCTGCAGTTGGGATCAACGCGTAGTTGCTGCTGTCTGCTTCTTCGTCCAGCGGACGAGTGTGGAACAGATCGCCAGCAAATTTAGGCAACTGGCCCGTACCGTACAGCGTATCGTGGTTAACCAGATACGGAACGTAAGTTTCGCTGTAGCCGTGCTGTTCGGTGTGCAGATCCAGCATGAACTGAGCCAGGGCACGGTGCAGATGCGCGATCTGGCCTTTCATTACCACAAAGCGAGAACCGGTCAGTTTAACCGCGGCGGCAAAGTCCAGACCCGCATGCATTTCGCCCAGCGTAACATGATCGCGAACGTCGAAATCGAATTCACGCGGGGTGCCCCAGCGCTTCACTTCAACGTTGTCATTTTCGTCTTTACCGACAGGAACGCTGTCGTCAGGAATGTTCGGGATCGCCAGCGCGATATCACGAATTTCGGTCTGAAGAGCATCAAGTTCAACTTTCGCCTGATCCAGCTCTTCACCCAGCTTGTTCACTTCAAGACGCAATGGCTCAATGTCTTCCCCGCGTGCTTTCGCCTGGCCGATGGATTTCGATCGAGAGTTACGCTCAGCTTGCAGATTTTCAGTTTGTACCTGCAGAACTTTACGACGCTCTTCAAGAGCGCGCAGCTTATCTACATCCAGCTTAAAGCCCCGGCGTGCCAGTTTTTCTGCGACTGCGTCTGGCTCGTTACGCAACAGATTGGGATCGAGCATGCTTATCCTGTGCTTATCGAATTAAAAGAGGAAATGTGACCACAGCCTGCGGTCACAGGGATACATTGCCAACATTACCGCAACGATCGCGCTAACGGTAGCGTTTTATAGGGCTATTTTGATCCTGTCCGGTAAGCCAGGCGAGCTTTTCGCCAATCTTGCCTTCAAGACCTCTGTTAGTCGGGCGATAATAGCGCGTTTGTGCCATTTCCTGCGGGAAATATTCCTCCCCGGCGGCATAGGCGTTCGGCTCATCGTGGGCGTAGCGATACTCCTGGCCATAGCCCATTTCTTTCATCAGTTTGGTCGGGGCATTACGCAGGTGAACCGGCACGTCATAGTCCGGACGATCGCGCGCATCGGCCATCGCGGCTTTAAACGCTGTGTAGACGGCATTACTTTTCGGCGCGCAGGCCAGATAGACAATCGCCTGGGCAATAGCGCGCTCACCTTCTGACGGCCCTACTCGGGTAAAACAATCCCACGCAGAGATTGCCACTTGCATCGCGCGCGGATCGGCATTGCCGACATCTTCCGACGCGATTGCCAGGCAGCGGCGCGCAACGTATAGCGGGTCGCCACCGGCGGTAATAATGCGCGCATACCAGTAGAGCGCAGCATCGGGCGCACTGCCGCGCACGGATTTGTGAAACGCTGAAATGAGATCGTAAAAGCGGTCGCCTTTGTTATCGAATCGCGCACTGCGTTCCCCGGCAATCTCAGTGAGCAACTCCGCTTTCAATACGCGCTTACCGGATTCATCCAGCTCGGCCATATCGGCCATCATTTCCAGCGTATTTAACGCGCGACGCGCATCACCGTTAACCAGCTCGGCAATTGCGCGACGCGTATCATCCGGCAGAACGATGTCCTGTCCGCCGTAGCCGCGCGCCTTGTCTTCCATCGCCTGAGTGAGGACCTGCTCAATATCGTCCGTAGTCAGTGATTTCAGCAGATAAACGCGGGCGCGGGAAAGCAGCGCAGAATTGAGTTCAAACGAAGGATTTTCGGTGGTGGCACCGATAAAGAAGATGGTCCCGTCTTCAATGTGCGGTAGGAACGCATCCTGCTGGCTCTTATTGAAACGATGAACTTCGTCGACAAAAAGGATGGTTCGACGACCAGCATTACGGTTCTGGCGGGCGCGCTCGATAGCTTCACGGATCTCTTTCACGCCGGACGTGACGGCTGAAAGACGCTCGACGTCGGCATTGGCATAGCGAGCAATCACTTCGGCCAGCGTGGTTTTACCGGTTCCCGGTGGTCCCCACAGGATCATAGAATGCAGATGCCCGGCTTCGATAGCGCGCGGCAACGGTTTCCCGGCAGCCAGCAGATGCTGCTGGCCAATGTACTGCGCTAAATTTTCTGGCCGCATACGGGCGGCCAGAGGTTGAAACGCATTATCAGAAAAATCGAGCGACAGGTTGCCCACTCACGCCTCTTACTTATTGCGTTGGTCGTCCACCGTTACGCCCTGCGGCGGGGTAAAGGTGAATTTCGATGCGTCAATCGCGCCATTTTGCTGAGATTTGAGCTGGTAGCTGCTGCGCTGCTCGTCCTGCTCAACGGCGCTGAACTGATTGATAGTCCCGTTGTTGCTCACGTTAATGGTGAACTGTTTCAGGTTCCCGGTATTGCCCTTCGGCGTCAGCACAAAATCATCGCCATTCTGTTTAATGTTGTACTGCTGCCAGTCGCTGGTCTGGTTGCGGGCGATCAGCATGAACGGCGTATTGCTGGTTGCGTCTTTCAGCAACGTTGCGGTCGCCTGTTCAACAAACGGGTTATAGAACCACAGGGTTTTACCGTCGGAAACCAGAATGCTTTCATCCGGCTGAGTCATGTGCCAGTTAAACAGATTAGGACGTTTCACCCAGAGATCGCCCTGACCTTCCTGCACCGCGTTGCCGCTGCCATCCGTCACTTTCTGCGTGAAGCTGGCGTGGAAGCTGCTGACTTTATCCAGGCGGCTTTTAAGGTCGCTTGCGGCATCGGCCCAGACGCTGCTGGCGACAAAGCTGGTCAGTAGTGCTCCGACAATTGCGATTTTTTTCATTATGAGTCCTTAAAATTCGTCATCCCCAAATGGGGTTCTGCCGTCTATTCTGAACCTGCCCGCAGGCAGGCGACAGAAGAAAATGCTTAATTTTTGCTGACTTACCCATCTTTGCAATCGACGAAGGATTACTCAAACGGTGGCGGTGCCAGCACTTCGCGGTTACCGTTGTGACCTTGCTCGCTCACAATGCCCTGCGCTTCCATCTGTTCAATAATACGTGCAGCGCGGTTGTAGCCGATGCGGAACTGACGCTGTACGCCGGAAATGGACGCTTTGCGTTTTTCTGTCACAAAATTAACGGCCTGATCAAATAACGGGTCCAACTCTTCCGCGCCATCATAACCGCCACCACTGCCTTCGCTTTCGCTCTCGGAAGTGATGCCGTCTACGTATTGCGGACGACCGCGCGCTTTCCAGTCCTGCACGACGGCGTGGACTTCCTGGTCACGAACAAACGCACCGTGAACGCGCACCGGCGTCGTCGAGTTCGGGCCAGAATAGAGCATATCACCCATGCCGAGCAGCGATTCTGCACCCGCCTGATCGAGGATGGTACGGGAGTCGATTTTACTCGATACGGTGAACGCGATACGCGTCGGAATGTTCGCTTTAATCAGACCAGTGATGACGTCAACAGACGGACGCTGCGTCGCCAACACCAGGTGAATACCGGCTGCACGCGCTTTCTGTGCCAGTCGGGCGATCAGCTCTTCAACTTTCTTGCCTACTGTCATCATCAGGTCGGCGAATTCATCCACCAGCACCACGATGTACGGCAGTTTTTCCAGCACCGGATGCTGAGCATCCATGCTGTCGCCCGGCTTCCAGTATGGGTCCGGAATCGGACGGCCCATGCGCGCCGCTTCAGCAATCTTGTCGTTATAACCGGCGAGGTTACGCACACCCAGAGCAGACATCAGCTTGTAGCGGCGTTCCATTTCGTTGACGCTCCAGCGCAGGGCGTTGGCGGCATCTTTCATGTCGGTCACAACTTCGGTGAGCAGATGCGGAATGCCTTCGTAGACGGAGAGTTCCAGCATTTTCGGGTCGATCATGATGAAACGCACATCTTCCGGCTGCGCTTTGTAGAGCATGCTCAGGATCATCGCGTTCACACCGACGGATTTACCAGAACCGGTAGTACCGGCCACCAGCAGGTGTGGCATTTTCGCGAGATCTGCGACGACAGGCTCACCCGCGATATCTTTGCCCAGCACCACGGTTAAAGGTGACGGGTTATCGCGGAATTTCGCGTTATCCAGCACTTCACGCAGATAAACGGTGTGACGTTTCTTGTTCGGCAACTCCAGGCCCACGTACGGCTTGCCCGGAATAACTTCAACCACGCGCACTGCAACGGTCGAAAGCGAACGCGCCAGGTCACGTGAGAGATTCGAAATACGCGCGGCTTTAACACCCGGCGCCAGATTGAGCTCGAAGCGAGTAATCACCGGACCAGGAGAGTAGTTAACAACGTCCGCTTTAATACGGAAATCAGCCAGACGTGTTTCAACCAGACGCGCCATTTGCTCAAGTGCAAAGGTATCCACCGGCTCAACTTCCGTCGGCGGAGAGGTTAAGAGATCCAGCGACGGCAGCGGCGTAGTCGGTCGTTGTACGGGACGGCTATCGCCATTGCGCATCAGCAGCGGGTGAATCAGGCTTTCCTGCGGCTGAGCGACCGGCTGCTGCGGTTGTGCATATTGCTGCGGTGCAGCGACCGGCTGCGCATACTGTTGCGGAGCCACTGGCTGCGGAACATGCTGAGGCTGCGCTGGAGCATATTGCGGGCGCGGTGGCTCTGCTTCCGGCATCACGCTCGGGGTAAACAGCGGCTCGCTCGGCGTGTCATCCACCAAATCTTTCATCGGTGAGAATTCAAAATCTGACAGAGAGAAAGGATTCGCATTTTTTGGCTGTTCGCCAGAATAACGCTGTTCCTGTGAAGCGGCGAACTGACGTGCCAGCTCTGCTTCTGCGGCGTCGTTTTCATCGTCCTGACTAACATCAGGCTGCGAGTGGTCCTGATATTCTTCGCCGTAGCGCTGATGCTGCTGCGCAGCAAACTGGCGAGCCAGCTCGTCCTGCTGCATTTCATCCGCATCATCGATATCATTCGGATCTTGCGCTTTTTCCTCAGCCATACGCTGAGAAGGCAATTTGATACCGTATGACGCCAGCTCACGACGCGTTGGAACGCGCACGCGGTTTGGTCGCGGTAATTGTGGGCCGATACCCTCTTTCACCTGCGGACGAGGTGCTCCACCGGCGGCCAGACTAAACACCGGTGCGGCTGCCGCAGCGGTTGCTGTCGCAGCAACTGTCGCTTGCTTAACGCTTGCAGCAACAGGAGCAATGGCCGCTGTTGGATCGATATCTGGCGCACTAAACGCAGGCGACGTGACAGGATTAACCCCCGCAGGCTCAGGCACTGGCTGATACCAGGCCGCAAGCTGCTCACGTTCGCGGGCGCGTTTCTCTTCCACTTCTTCAAAATAGTACATCGGCGGACGAGCAGGTTTAACCTCTTCCACTTCAATCTGCGGCTCTGAAACAGGTTCAGGGGTGTATTCCTGATAAGGCTGCTCAGGTTCGGCATATTGTTCTTCGTAAACTGGCTCAGGCTGATACGGCTGCTGCCACTGTTGATCCTGCGGCGGCACTGGCACATAGCTTTCTGGCTCTGGGGCAATAGTCGGCTCAGGCGTGTGAACGCCAGGTGCCGTTTGCCAGTCAACCATCGGCTGCTGCAGGGCAGGCTCTGGCGTCTGAACCGGCGCAACTGACATCACGGCCTCAACGGGCGCAGCGTAAGCTTGCGTCGCCGTCGTCGCAATTGCTGCTGCGGCAACCGGAGCCGTCACAGAATGACCGTTTAACAGCGGATCGTATTCATCGAAATCACCCGGCATCGCTCGATTGCCAGAGAACAGCACGTCATCCGGATCGGTGGCGACGCCGCCTGTGCTGTAAGTGACTTGCTCTTCGTCATCCATCCGTTTGCCGGAGAAGAGAGCCGCATCCGTTTTACGAGCCAAAGGATTAGTGAATTTTTCAGCGACGCGCTTACGACGCGCCAGCGCCCCGCGCATGATGCGCGTGCGTCGAGATTCGGTTCGGTTGGCGGATGACGACTCTTCTTCATAATCATCATCTTCGTATTCGTCTTCATCCACCCAGGTATCATCACGACGGGTGCGATTGCTGGCGAACGTCAGAATATTCAGGATAAAGCCGCCGAGTTTTTCAGCGATGCTCACCCACGACCAACCGGTAAAGAGCGTCAGCCCTGCCGCCCAGATACAGAGCAGCGTGATGGTACCACCACTGCTGTGGAGCATGGGTTTGAGCGCCGTGCTCAACAGGCTGCCAATCACGCCACCGGAGGCGAAATACCAGATATCATCGGCGTTGATCGCTGCCAGACCGCACGAGGTCAGGATCAGCGCCAGTGCGCCAATCAAACGAAGTGAAACCGCAAAATAGTCGATGTACTCTTCGTTTTGACGATGACGCCAGGCAAACCAGCACCCACCAACAATAATGATTGGAATGGTGTAGGCCATGACGCCAAAGACGAAAAATAGCGTATCCGCCAGCCATGCGCCGGGCACACCACCCAAATTATGGATAGGTTCATGCCACGCCGTTTGTGACCAGCTGGGATCGGAAGGGTTAAAGCTGAGTAAGGCGGCCATCAACCAGACGGCAAAAAGGGCAACAAGAATCAGTAACGCCTCAAGGAGTCGGCGCCCGCTGCTTAACTTCGTTAAAGTGACTTCTTTGTCTTCAGTATATTCCTGGCTCAAAAAAGGCTCTCCAGGTACCAGGCATTTCCTGCCTGTTTGCTAAAACGGACAACAGCGCCGGGATACCCGGCACTGTTGCTGTATGGATTAACAGGAGTGTAATCAAATTACGCTGATTTTGCACCTGTTCCGTATTAGCGCGTCTTAATAACCAGACGATTGCTCTGTTTGACTTCTTCCATCACCACGTAAGTGCGGGTGTCGTTCACGCCAGGCAGTCGCAGCAGGGTTTCACCCAGCAGTTTACGATAGGCTGACATGTCTGGTACGCGGGTCTTCAACAGGTAGTCGAAATCGCCAGAAACCAGATGACACTCTTGAATTTCTTCAAGTTTTTGCACTGCGGTGTTAAATTGCTCAAACACATCCGGTGCGCCACGATTCAGAGTAATCTCAACAAAAACCAGAAGTGAGGCATCCAGATAATGCGGGTTCAACAGAGCCGTATAGCCCTGAATGAAGCCTTGTCGTTCCAGACGGCGCACACGCTCAAGGCATGGCGTCGGTGAAAGTCCCACACGTTTTGAAAGCTCGACGTTGGAAATACGCCCATCCTTTTGCAATTCATTCAGAATGTTACGATCGATACGGTCGAGATCTTTGCCAGGGCGCTTCTTGCTATCTACCATTATTATTGTCTCTCTGTATTCCTTCCCTACTCCTGCCTGGACCCTGTGCACATCACTGTTCAGAGCCTGTACCCGTTGCTTATCACATCGCGTTTTATAGTGTGTATGCGATGCAGATTCGGGTTCTACGGTGAGAAGACCGTTGCCAAAAGGCTGTCACCAACATCACGCATGGCATCTGTCCACACCATGCGTAGATTTCGCTGACCCGGTAAAAATGGCGCCTGCGTGCATGTCTATGCGACACACAGTTAACGCGGATTTTTTTTCTTCCTTCAATGTTTTCGCAAAAGCGCAGGGGATTGTCAAAGCAAAACATCGTTTTTTAGTACAACGTGCCAGTTATTCATTGCGACCGGGGATTAATCCTCATTTTGTCGCCGTATAAACAACCGTTTTCATGAAAAACGTGATGTTATTACGCTCAATAAAGGCGGTTCATCACCCTCGCCTATTGCACAAATCGTTTACAAAATTGCTGCGCTCTTTTTTTACGGCAACAAATTCCCTACAATCCGAGCAAATGTCTGCCAACAACAATGGGGATCTCATGGGCACGGCTAAACACAGTAAGCTGCTAATCCTTGGTTCTGGACCTGCGGGATACACCGCAGCGGTCTATGCTGCACGCGCTAACCTGCACCCGGTATTAATCACCGGCATGGAAAAAGGCGGTCAGTTGACCACCACGACTGAAGTAGAAAACTGGCCAGGCGATCCGAACGACCTGACCGGGCCGCTGCTGATGGAACGTATGCACGAGCATGCGATCAAATTCGACACCGAAATTTTGTTCGACCACATCAACAAGGTTGATCTGCAGAACCGTCCGTTCCGCCTGACCGGTGACAGCGGCGAATACACCTGTGACGCGCTGATTATCGCCACCGGTGCCTCCGCGCGTTACCTCGGTCTGCCGTCTGAAGAAGCGTTCAAAGGCCGCGGTGTATCTGCCTGTGCGACCTGCGATGGTTTCTTCTACCGTAACCAGAAAGTCGCGGTCATCGGCGGCGGCAATACGGCCGTTGAAGAAGCACTTTATCTGGCCAACATTGCCTCTGAAGTGCACCTGATTCACCGTCGCGACACCTTCCGCGCGGAAAAAATCCTCATCAAACGCCTGATGGATAAAGTGGAAAGCGGCAATATCGTGCTGCACACCCACCGTACGCTGGAAGAAGTCACGGGCGATCAGATGGGAGTCTCCGGTCTGCGTCTGCGTGATACGCAGAACAGCGACAATATCGAGTCCCTGGAAGTCGCAGGACTGTTTGTGGCTATCGGTCACAGCCCGAATACTGGCATTTTTGACGGTCAACTGGAGCTGGAAAACGGCTACATCAAAGTCCAGTCCGGTATTCACGGCAACGCGACCCAGACCAGCATTCCTGGCGTCTTTGCTGCGGGCGATGTGATGGACCATATCTACCGTCAGGCGATCACCTCTGCGGGCACCGGCTGTATGGCTGCGCTGGATGCAGAACGCTACCTCGACGGACTGGCTGAATTAAGTAAATAATCTTTACAACTCAGTAACAAACGTAAATAAAGGCGGCCACAGGTCGCCTTTATTTTTTCCCACGTGTAACATGCGGTTGTCTAATTTCTTATAACTCACCTGCAAAGCGCGTAATGGAAAAAACCCGTCAACAAGAGTTAACTCGCTGGCTAAAACAGCAAAGCGTTATTTCCCGCCGCTGGCTGACTATTTCCCGTGTTTTGGGTCTTATCAGCGGTTTGTTGATTGTTGCCCAGGCATGGCTGCTGGCCCGCATTCTTAACCATATGATTATGGAGAACATTCCGCGCGAGGCAATATTATTGCCCTTTATCGTACTGGTGTTGATCTTTGTTCTTCGCGCCTGGGTGGTCTGGCTGCGCGAACGCGTGGGCTTTTACGCGGGACAGCAGATTCGCTATGAAATCCGCCGTCAGGTCATGGACAGGCTCCAGGACGCGGGTCCCGCCTGGATTCAGGGTAAACCTGCCGGAAGCTGGGCGACGCTGATCCTTGAGCAGATCGACGATATGCACGACTACTACGCCCGCTATCTGCCGCAGATGGCGCTGGCAGTCTGCGTTCCTTTGCTGATCGTGCTGGCGATTTTCCCGTCGAACTGGGTAGCAGCATTGATTCTGCTCGGCACCGCGCCGCTGATCCCGATGTTCATGGCGATGGTCGGCATGGGGGCTGCAGATGCAAATCGACGCAACTTCCTTGCGCTCGGCCGCCTGAGCGGACATTTCCTCGACCGTCTGCGCGGAATGGAAACGTTGCGCGTGTTTGGTCGCGGTGAAGCGGAAATCGAAAACATTCGTCACGCGTCACAGGACTTCCGCCAGCGCACGATGGAAGTGCTGCGCCTGGCGTTCCTCTCCTCCGGCGTGCTGGAGTTCTTCACCTCTCTGTCGATTGCGCTGGTCGCGGTTTACTTTGGCTTCTCCTATCTTGGCGCGCTGGATTTTGGCCACTACGGTACGGCCGTGACGCTCTCAGCCGGTTTCCTGGCGCTGATTCTGGCTCCTGAATTCTTCCAGCCGCTACGCGACCTGGGCACCTTCTATCATGCTAAGGCGCAGGCCGTGGGTGCCGCTGATAGCCTGAAAACGTTCCTGGAAACGCCGCTGGCGCACCCTGAGCGTGGTGATATCACGCTCAACAGCAAACAACCGATCACCGTTCATGCACAAGATTTCTCAGTGTTATCGCCGGAAGGTAAAGTGCTGGCCGGACCGCTTAGCTTCACGCTCTCTGCGGGTCAAAGAGTTGTTCTGGTGGGGATCAGTGGTTCAGGGAAAAGCTCGTTGCTGAATGCCTTATCCGGATTTATGGCTTACACCGGCTCGTTACAGATCAACGGAACGGAACTGCGGTTACTGGAACCTGACGCCTGGCGCAAACAGCTCAGTTGGGTGGGACAAAACCCACAGCTACCGGCCTCAACGTTGCGCGAAAACGTGCTGCTGGCGCGTCCTGACGCCCGCGAAGATGAGCTACAGTCGGTACTAGACCGCGCATGGGTCAGCGAGTTTCTGCCAATGCTGCCAAACGGCGTCGATACCGTCGTGGGCGATCAGGCAGCAGGATTATCCGTCGGCCAGGCGCAGCGAATCGCCGTGGCGCGCGCATTGTTGAATCCAAGCCAACTAATGCTGCTGGACGAACCCGCCGCCAGTCTGGATGCCCACAGCGAACAGCGCGTCATGCAGGCACTCAATGAAGCGTCACGCTTGCAGACTACGCTGATGGTGACCCACCAGCTCGAAGGCATTTCCGAATGGGATCAGATCTGGGTAATGGAAAACGGTCTTATCGTCGAGAGTGGTGATTACGCTACGCTCGCTGCCGCAGAGGGGCCATTCGCCGCCCTGCTGGCTAATCGTCAGGAGGATATTTAATGCGCGCCTTACTGCCGTATCTCGCCCTGTACAAACGCCATAAATGGATGCTGACGCTGGGCATTGTGCTGGCTATCGTTACCCTTCTGGCAAGCATCGGATTGCTGACGCTTTCCGGCTGGTTCCTGTCGGCCTCTGCGGTCGCGGGTGTTGCTGGCCTTTACAGTTTTAACTACATGCTGCCCGCTGCAGGCGTGCGTGGCACCGCGATTGCCCGTACCGCCGGACGCTATTTTGAACGACTGGTCAGCCACGATGCGACCTTCCGCGTCCTTCAACACCTGCGCATTTTCACCTTCAGTAAACTGCTGCCACTCTCCCCTGCCGGACTGGCGCGTTTTCGTCAGGGCGAATTGCTCAACCGCGTTGTCGCCGATGTCGATACACTGGATCACCTTTATTTGCGCGTCATCTCTCCATTGGTTGGCGCCTTTGTGGTGATCGTCACCGTCACGCTGGGCCTCTGCGTGCTCGACGTGCCTATTGCGCTTACGCTTGGCGGCATTATGTTGCTTACGCTTCTCCTGCTGCCGCCGCTGTTTTATCGCGCGGGAAAGTCGACCGGGGAAAATCTGACCCGTCTGCGCGGTGACTATCGCCAGCAACTGACCTCATGGCTGCAAGGCCAGGCAGAGCTGACCATTTTTGGTGCCAGCCGCCGCTATCGTGCTCGGATGGAAAGCACAGAACTCAGCTGGCATGAAGCGCAGCGCCGACAGTCTGAACTGACGGCCCTTTCCCAGGCACTGATGATGCTGATTGGCGGGATTGCGGTAATCGCGATGCTGTGGATGGCGTCGGGTGGTGTTGGCGGAAACACTCAGCCGGGTGCGCTGATTGCGCTGTTTGTCTTCTGCGCGCTGGCGGCATTTGAAGCCCTCGCCCCGGTCACCGGTGCTTTCCAGCATCTCGGCCAGGTGATTGCCTCAGCGGTACGCATTACGCAGATCACCGAGCAAGAACCGGAAGTACAGTTCACTTCACGTCAAGATGCTGCCCCTGAATCTGTGGCAGTGCAGATTAAAGAGGTGACGTTTGCCTACGACGGACAAGCACAAAACGCACTGGATGGCATTAGTCTGACAGTTCCGGCGGGCCAGCATGTTGCTATTCTGGGGCGAACCGGCTGCGGTAAATCCACTCTGCTGCAACTGCTTACCCGTGCCTGGGACCCACGCCTGGGTGAAATTCTGTTTAACGACACAGCGCTGACCGACTTTAGCGAACCGGCCCTGCGTAAGGCTATCAGCGTCGTCCCGCAGCGCGTACATCTGTTCAGCGCGACGCTTCGCGACAACCTGCTGCTGGCATCACCGAATGCCTCTGACAGTGAATTAGGCGCCATGCTGGAGCAGGTCGGGCTGCAAAAACTGCTCGAAGGCGATGGCTTAAACGAGTGGCTTGGTGAAGGCGGTCGTCAACTTTCGGGTGGTGAGTTACGTCGTCTGGCGGTTGCGCGTGCGCTGCTGCACGATGCACCGCTGATGTTGCTTGATGAACCGACGGAAGGACTGGATGCCACAACCGAAAGCCAAATCCTTGATTTATTGGCGCAAGTCATGAAAAACAAAACCGTGCTGATGGTGACGCATCGTCTGCGCGGACTGGCGAATTTTGACCAAATAATTGTAATGGACAACGGACACATTATTGAGCAAGGTAGTCACGCAGAGCTGTTAGCAAAACAGGGGCGCTACTACCAGTTTAAACAACGTCTGTAGACTATATTTGAACCGATCCTAACTCGCGTAGTGGAGTTTCGTTGTCATGCGCCTGGTCCAGCTTTCTCGTCATAATATTGCGTTCCCTTCGCCAGAGGGAGCGTTACGTGAACCCAATGGGCTGCTGGCGCTTGGCGGTGATTTAAGCCCGGCGCGCCTGCTGATGGCCTATCAGCGTGGTATTTTTCCGTGGTTCTCCCTAGGAGACCCCATTCTGTGGTGGTCTCCCGATCCTCGTGCTGTACTGTTGCCTTCACAGTTTCACCTGAGCCGCAGCATGAAACGCTTTCATGCTAAATCCCCCTATCGCGTCACGCTCAACCATGCCTTCGGGTTGGTTATCGAAGGCTGCGCCAGCGATCGTCTCGAAGGCACCTGGATAACCCATGATATTGTCGATGCGTATCATCGTTTACATGAACTGGGCCACGCGCATTCCATCGAAGTATGGGATAACGGCGAACTGGTCGGGGGAATGTACGGTGTAGCGCAAGGCACCCTCTTTTGCGGCGAGTCAATGTTCAGTCGCGCGGTCAATGCATCCAAAACTGCCCTGCTGGTATTTTGCGATCAATTTGCTCAGAACGGCGGGCAACTGGTAGATTGCCAGGTGCTGAACGAACACACCGCGTCGCTGGGCGCCGAAGAAATTTCACGTCGTCATTATCTGGAAAAGCTCGACGCCATGCGTTTGCAGAAGCTGCCGCAGAATTTTTGGGTGCCGAGAACGCTCTTTATGCCTCCGGTGTAAATGTTTTCCGCCCATTTCTGATGAGGAGTGTTATAATTGGTGCCGCAGAGTAGGTTCAGCCTGTTGCCCCGCCGCCGTTTGGGAATCCTTCGCACCAGATAACGTCCTTGCGTTTATCCGTCGCCTCCCCTTTACGAATGCGCTTCTCGTACGGTTATACCGTGACGACTGGGCAATACGCCGAAACTGTTTTGTTGCGTTTTAAACGCACAATTCTTTACTTAATTGATGAATTTCGGCATTATCTTGCCGGTTCAAAACTTGGTAGTGATACCCCAGAGGATTAGATGGCCAAAGAAGACAATATTGAAATGCAGGGTACCGTACTTGATACGTTACCTAACACCATGTTCCGCGTAGAACTGGAAAACGGTCACGTGGTAACCGCGCACATCTCCGGTAAAATGCGCAAAAACTACATCCGTATCCTGACGGGCGACAAAGTGACTGTTGAGCTGACCCCGTACGACCTGAGCAAAGGCCGCATTGTCTTCCGTAGTCGCTAATTGTTTTCGCCGGTAAAGGCGTAGAGATATTTAAAAAGGTCGGGGAATCCCCGGCCTTTTTTATTTCCGCTATAAACCAGGTTGAGCGGGTAAATGTATTACTAACTGCGGTTGATGCGACACAACTAAATCATTCCCCATGTCATGCGTAATATCGTGAAGCAGGCCAGTAAGATGCGGGAGCATATCGCGATCAAAATGAGAAACCAGCAAAACGTGATTTAAGGCACGGCAGTAATTGCATTTCACTTCCGTCTCCTCCAGCAACCATTCTCTTTTTTTCGACTTTTCCGCTTCTTCCTCCAAATCAACGACGTAAAAATCGCTCATCGATTCAGCCAGTTCTTGTTTTACGATACCAAGATAAGCGTCAAGACAGCGGCAAATGGGCTGTAGTTGCGGAAGAGAGTTACAGCTTATAAGGATTTCGGTCATGAGATTGCAGCGCTCGGCAAGCGCAGGAAGATCTGGTTTGCGAGCCAGTTCGCTGTAGAGGCTGGAATTATTGCGTTCAATAGTCATCATTCACCCTTAATGCACGCGAAATTATCCGCACACGTTTTTCAGGACGCCAATCCCGGCACCTGATTTTGCAGGTGCGCCGCCATTTTATTACTGTGATTTTATCCAGCAATAATCAGATGTAGATTCTGGAAAACGCCTCGCAAAATTTCAGCGGCTCAAGATATTCATCTTGTGAAGGTATCGCAGTGAGGAACGTGAGATGCGCAGCGTCACCACAGAGCCGCAAGTTCCCCCTCACCCTAACCCTATCCCTCAAGGGCGAGGGGACTGATCGGGCCGAAAAACAGGCATAAAAAAACCGGGCTTTCACCCGGTTTTTGTCAAAACGATCAAACTCAGTGAGCCGCTTCAGGCTTATGCTTCTGCGCACTCTGGAAGTCGTACGTCAACTCCCCTTTCGCCTGATCCAGCGCTACCGTCACTTGACCCCCGTCCACCAGCGAACCGAACAGCAGTTCGTTAGCCAGCGGTTTTTTCAGGTTGTCCTGGATAGCTCGCGCCATCGGACGCGCGCCCATCGCACGGTCGTAGCCTTTCTCAGCCAGCCAGTTGCGGGCCTCCTGGCTTACTTCCAGCGACACGCCTTTCTGATCCAGTTGAACCTGCAGCTCGACGATGAACTTGTCCACCACCTGATGGATCACCTCGGTAGATAAGTGATCGAACCAGATAATGTTGTCCAGACGGTTACGGAACTCTGGCGTAAAGATCTTCTTGATCTCTTCCATCGCATCGGTGCTGTTATCCTGGTGGATCAGGCCGATCGATTTACGTTCCGTTTCACGCACACCGGCGTTGGTGGTCATTACCAGCACCACGTTGCGGAAGTCCGCTTTGCGCCCGTTGTTGTCGGTCAGCGTCCCGTTGTCCATCACCTGCAAGAGGATGTTGAACACGTCCGGGTGCGCTTTCTCGATTTCATCGAGCAGCAGTACCGCGTGCGGATGCTTGATCACCGCGTCAGTGAGCAGGCCGCCCTGGTCAAAGCCGACGTATCCCGGAGGCGCACCAATCAAACGGCTGACGGTGTGGCGTTCCATGTACTCGGACATATCAAAGCGCAGCAGCTCAATGCCCAACGCTTTAGACAGCTGTACCGTCACCTCGGTTTTCCCGACACCGGTTGGACCGGCAAACAGGAAAGAACCGACCGGTTTATGCTCGTGACCCAGACCCGCACGGGCCATTTTAATGGCTTCGGTTAACGCCTCAATGGCTTTATCCTGACCAAACACCAGCATTTTCAGACGGTCGCCAAGGTTTCTCAGGGTATCGCGGTCGCTCTGAGAAACACTCTTCTCAGGGATACGCGCGATACGCGCCACCACGGATTCGATATCCGCCACGTTGACGGTTTTTTTGCGTTTGCTGATCGGCATCAGACGCGCCCGCGCGCCCGCTTCGTCGATCACATCAATCGCTTTATCCGGCAGATGACGATCGTTGATGTATTTCACCGCCAGTTCCACCGCCGCACGTACCGCTTTAGCGGTGTAACGCACGTCGTGGTGCGCTTCGTACTTCGGTTTCAGGCCGTTAATAATCTGCACCGTTTCTTCAACAGACGGCTCAGTAATATCGATTTTCTGGAAGCGGCGCGCCAGCGCACGGTCTTTCTCAAAAATATTGCTGAATTCCTGATAGGTGGTCGAGCCCATGACCCGAATCTTGCCGCTGGAGAGCAGCGGTTTGATCAGGTTAGCGGCATCCACTTGGCCGCCAGACGCCGCGCCTGCGCCGATGATGGTGTGGATTTCATCGATAAACAGGATGCTGCTGGTGTCTTGCTCCAGCTGTTTCAGCAACGCTTTAAAGCGTTTTTCAAAATCACCGCGGTATTTGGTGCCTGCCAGCAGAGAGCCGATATCCAGCGAATAGATGGTGCAATCGGCCATGATTTCCGGGACATCGCCCTGAACAATACGCCAGGCCAGCCCTTCGGCAATCGCAGTTTTACCTACGCCTGATTCACCCACCAGCAGCGGGTTGTTCTTGCGGCGACGGCACAGTACCTGAATCGCGCGTTCCAGCTCTTTGTCGCGGCCAATCAGCGGGTCGATTCCGCCGACGCGAGCAAGCTGGTTAAGATTGGTGGTGAAGTTTTCCATACGATCCTCCCCGCCTGCTTGCTCTTCATTGTTATTGACCTGATTGCTGGAGTCCGACGCCTGATTCGGTTCGTCTTTTCGCGTTCCGTGAGAGATAAAGTTCACCACGTCGAGTCGGCTGACTTCGTGTTTGCGCAGCAGGTACGCAGCTTGCGACTCCTGCTCGCTGAAGATGGCAACCAGCACATTCGCGCCAGTCACTTCGCTACGGCCAGAGGACTGGACGTGGAACACCGCACGCTGTAAAACGCGCTGGAAGCTGAGCGTCGGTTGAGTATCGCGCTCCTCTTCGCTGACGGGCAGCACCGGTGTCGTTTGTTCGATGAAGGCTTCGAGTTCCTGACGCAACGCCACCAGATCCACGGAGCAGGCTTCCAGCGCTTCGCGGGCAGATGGGTTGCTGAGCAGTGCAAGCAGCAGGTGCTCAACGGTCATAAACTCATGACGGTGCTCACGCGCTCTGGCGAAAGCCATGTTTAAACTGAGTTCCAGTTCTTGATTGAGCATAGGCACCTCCCCCAATTTTTATGCCTTTTCAGGCTTTTTCCAGCGTACACAGCAACGGATGCTCGTTCTCCCTTGCGTATTCGTTCACCATCGCCACTTTGGTTTCGGCCACTTCAGCAGTAAAAACGCCGCAGATGGCTTTGCCTCGATAGTGAACGGTGAGCATCAATTGCGTTGCACGTTCTACATCATAAGAAAAGAACTTTTGTAGCACGTCAATAACAAATTCCATCGGCGTGTAATCATCGTTCATTAACATCACTTTATACATAGATGGCGGTTTTAGCGCGTCGCGCACTTTATCTTCCGCCAGCTGGTCAAAATCCAGCCAGTCGTTGGTCTTACCCATTGTCAGTCGTCATCATCGGTTACGGTTTCCGGCAGAACATTTTTCGCTGACAGGCATTGATACCTATTCTGAATCTACCTCAGATATCAGATAACAAACATCTATTACTGCCATCCGCGATGTCTGTCACATTCCCGTCAATAGCGTTAACTGCTTCAAATTTTGGTTGATTATTGTCCCAACTCCAGCGCCTGACACTTGACGAGAAGGTTGGTTTATCTAAATTGTACAAGCGTGAGTTGGCGAGGTTTTGAACAGCCCCCACTCCACCACCGGTTCATTCCATCTTACTTAATAAGATATACGAAGGATGTCGAAGCATGGAAATGGGTACTGTTAAGTGGTTCAACAACGCCAAAGGGTTCGGGTTCATCTGCCCTGAAGGCGGCGGCGAAGATATCTTCGCGCACTATTCCACCATTCAGATGGATGGTTACAGAACACTAAAAGCCGGACAATCGGTCCAGTTTGATGTTCACCAGGGGCCAAAAGGCAATCATGCCAGCGTCATTGTGCCCATTGAAGCAGAAGCTGTCGCATAGCCCTCTGATTCATTGTGTACATCCTGTCGTCAAAATGCCAGCCCGATCGGCTGGCATTTTTATTTCCAGCGCGTGTTGCCCGGCGGCGCTACGCTTGCACGGGCTTACAAAACCAATCACTTACTCGCGGGCTAATGCGTCTACCGGGTCAAGCCGTGCCGCATTGCGAGCCGGTAGCCAGCCAAACAACACGCCCGTCGCCGTCGAACATAAAAACGCCGTCAGCAGCGCGAAAGGTGAGAAACCAATTTCCCAGCCCGGTAAAAACAGCTGCAGCGTAAAGGCGATCAGCATCGACAGCGTGATACCAAACGCACCGCCCACCAGACACACCAGTACCGCTTCAATCAGAAACTGTTGCAGCACATCGCTGGCCCGCGCACCGACCGCCATACGGATACCGATTTCGCGCGTTCGCTCCGTCACCGACACCAGCATGATATTCATCACCCCGATTCCCCCCACCACCAGCGAAATCACCGCCACCAGCGTCAGGAACATCTGAAGAGTACGTGTGGTCTTTTCCGCCGTTTTCAAGACGCCGTCCATATTCCAGGTGAAGAAATCTTTCTTCCCGTGACGCAGAGTGAGCAAACGTTCGATCTGCTGCTCGGCCTGGGTGCTGTCGTAGCCTTCCTTCACCCGTACGGTGATCGAGTTGAGCCACGACTGCCCCATGATTCGCCCGGAAATAGTGGTGTACGGCAGCCAGACGCGCAGGATTTTACTGCTGCCAAACATCGACTGTTTCTCTTCCGCCACGCCAATCACCGTTGCAGGCATGTTGCCCACCAGAATCACCTCTCCGACCACGCTGGTTTTGTTGGGGAATAGCTGTTTGCGCGAATTACTGTCGAGCACCACCACCTGCGCCCGGCCTGCAAGCTGCTCGGCGTTGAAGGTTGCGCCTTCACTGAAGGTCATGCCGTAGACGTTGAAATAATCGCCGCTTACGCCGTTAGCGCTGGCCGCAACGTCGATATTGCCGTAGCGCAGACGCAGGTTTTGCGACACCGCAGGCGTAGCAGAATTGACCCACGGCTGTTTTTGCAGTGCCACCAGGTCATCGTATTTCAGCGCCTGCTGATTTTGTGGCTCGTCGTCACCAAAATCTTTGCCCGGATAGACGTCAATGGTATTGGTGCCAATCGCGCGGATATCCGCCAGCACCAGTTGTTTAGCCGCGTCGCCCACCACCACAATCGACACCACCGAGGCTATGCCGATAATAATGCCGAGCATGGTCAGCAGCGTGCGCATTTTGTTTGCCACCATCGCCAGCCAGGCCATCGTCAGCGCCTCGCGGAATCCGCTGACGAACTGCCCCCAGCCCGTCGGGGGTGGCAGAATGTCTTTCTGTATACCGGCATGGCTTTTCTTCGCAGGCGGATTACTGATGAGTTCGCCATCGTGGATTTCGATGATCCTTTCTGCCTGCGCCGCCACCTGCGGATCGTGGGTGACGATAATCACCGTATGCCCCTGATCGCGCAGCTGATGCAGGATCGCCATCACCTCTTCGCCAGAATGGCTGTCCAGCGCTCCGGTCGGTTCATCGGCCAGAATCACCTGCCCGCCGTTCATCAGCGCTCGCGCAATACTCACGCGCTGCTGCTGTCCGCCGGAAAGCTGCGACGGTTGATAATCAACACGATCGGCCAGGCCAAGACGCGTCAGCAGAGCCTGAGCGCGCTCAAGACGCTTTTTACGCTCCACACCGGCATACACTGCCGGAACTTCCACGTTCTGCACCGCCGTCAGGTGTGAAAGCAGATGGTAGCGCTGGAAGATAAATCCAAAATGTTCACGGCGCAGTTTTGCCAGCGCATCGCTGTCGAGGGTCGAAATATCCGTTCCCGCCACGCGATAGGTTCCGCTGGTCGGTTTATCCAGACAGCCGAGAATGTTCATCAGCGTCGATTTCCCGGACCCCGATGCCCCGACGATAGCAACCATCTCTCCGGCCTCTACGCGCAGCGAAATGCCTTTCAGCACCTCGACCGCGCCGTCCCCGGAAGGATAGCTACGACGAATATCGTTCAGCTCCAGCAACGCCATTATTGAGCCGCTCCCGGCAGGCTTTCGCTGGTCACGACTTCATCACCCTCTTCCAGGCCTTTAAGGATCACCACGTCCGTATCGTTTCGCTCGCCAATTTCGACCTCACGTTCGCGGGTTTCGCCATTGCGCAGCACTTTCACCTTGTAGCGATTGTTACCCACCGGTTCGCCCAGTGCGGCCAGCGGTACGGTGAGCACATCTTTCACACCCGTTAGCTGGATGTGAACCTGCGCGGTCATATCCAGACGCAGCACACCTTTAGGATTGGGCACTTCAAAACGGGCGTAATAGAAAATCGCATCGTTGACCTTCTCCGGCGTCGGCAGGATATCTTTCAGGACGCCTTCATAGCGGGTATTCGGATCGCCTAGCACGGTAAACCAGGCTTTCTGTCCCGGTTTCAGGTGGATAACGTCGGCCTCGGAAACCTGGGCTTTCACCAGCATGGTGCCCATATCCGCCAGCGTCAGAATGTTCGGCGCCTGCTGCGCGGCGATCACTGTCTGACCCTGCAAGGTGGTAATTTGCGTCACTTCTCCAGCCATCGGAGCCACAATGCGGGTGTAATCGAGATTGGTTTTTGCCGTGTCGAGTGATGCCTGGTTACGTTTGATTTGTGCGTCAATGGTGCCAATCTGTGCCTGTTTGACGGCAAGCTCTGTACTGGCAGTATCCAAATCCTGACGGGAAATCGCCTGCGTTTTTGCCAGCGCCTGCTGACGTCCCAGCGTCACCCTTGCCAGATTGCGTTCCGCTTCGGCCTGGCTGCGCTGAGCGCGTAATTCCATTAGCGTCGCTTCTACTTCGCGGATCTGGTTTTCCGCCTGCTCAGGATCGATCACCCCCAGAAGCTGGCCTTTTTTCACTTTGTCGCCAATCTCAACTGACAGCGTTTTTAACTGACCGCTGACCTGCGCACCCACGTCAACTTTGCGCAGGGCATCGAGCTTGCCGGTCGCCAGCACGCTTTGTTGCAGTTCACCAGGGCGCACAATCAGCGTCTGATAGTGTGGAACAGGCGCGTTCAATACCTGCCAGAGCCAGAAACCGCCCACCAGCACGACAACGGCCAACAGCAAAAACAGCTTCCTGCGTTTTCCCTTGAGATTCATAAATATTCCAAATAAATGTTCTGGCAATCATAAACGTTGATTCTATCTAAACTGTTCCTCAACGAAACCCCCGTTTTTTGTCTCACCGATCGTTTGTTGACGAGATGTTGATTAAACCCCTGCTGAAATAGAGATCTTGTCCAGGAAGCCAGGAATGATCATGTCTTCAATCGTCGATATAACGTCTTCACAGCAGTCTCTGCCGAAATCCGGCTGGCGGCTTTTTCTAAACCTTGCATCCGGCGAATTTACGCCAGGACTTGCGTGGCAAAACCCCTCCTATCGACGTAAATTTATGGTGCGATCACTGGCGACCCCGTTCAGCACCGCGCGTCTGCTGGCGAGCCTGGCAAAACAGCCTCGTTTACTGCAAATGTTGCAAGTTCAGCCGGGGCTTCCGTGCCGTTTGCACCGCCCGTGGCTGTCCGTCTCGATGAACCGTCAAAAAACTCTGGAAGCGTTGGGCTGGCATTACCAGACCATGAATAAAGCTCTCCCGGCCACGCTGATGAACGGTTACTTATCAAAACAAGGTGTCACGTTGTTGACACTAACCGGCAAAGACGAGCAGCAGTTTACTGTTCGTCTGTGTGCGGATGCGTTCCTCGACAAAGAGGGGGAAGCGACGCTGGCCTTTTGCGATCACCAGAACACCGTGCTGGCCGAAATGACGTTCACCCTTTGCTCGTTCGAAGGGAAAACGACGCTATTTATTGGCGGCCTGCAAGGGGCGAAAGCCTTTGTGCCGCATGAATTGATCCAGGGCGCAACGAAAGCCTGCCACGGCCTGTTCCCTAAACGTCTGCTGCTGGAAGCCGCAATGACCCTGGGGTCCGTGTTCCCGGTTGAGCAGATTATGGCCGTCAGCAACGCCACCCACATCTATCGCAGCTGGCGTTATCGCAAGAAAAAAGAGGGCAAACTGCTGGCGGATTACGACAGTTTCTGGCTTTCACTCGGCGGCGAACAGAAAGCAAACGGCCACTTCCAGCTGCCGCTTGAAATGGCGCGCAAACCGATGGAAGAGATCGCGAGCAAAAAGCGCTCCGAATATCGCCGTCGTTACGAACTGCTGGACAACCTGATCGATCAGGTCAAACAGGCTGCCCGCAATTAATCGGCTTTCCCGCGTGCCAGCCACAGCACGCGGGAGAACATTTTGCGCAGTAACGTAGGTACCGATTCAACGCCCCTTCTTCCCGCTTCCGCCGCCACTTCAATCGCCAGGTCCGGTTTCGATGAACGGTGAATAGCTTTGGCAATCACGCGGCGCATATTCATCGGCACATCCGGCGAAATCATCGCCACGCGATGAAACACATCCCCGAACCCCTGGCGATACATAAAGTGTTCCATGTCCATCGCCGGTAATTCCGTGAGATGCTCGCGCTCCTCTTCCCGATTGTTGTTCAGCAAGCCGCGCACGGTACTGGCGTATTTTTTCCCGGCCTCGTCACCGTCAACCAGTACATGCCATTCGATGCCCATTCGGCGGGCAAACTTGATCAGCGGTTTTAATCCCGACTGAGCAAACTCAATAACTTTGATCCCTTCCGCGTCGAAATGGTGGCCACACTGACGTGCCAGTTCGTTGATTACCCAGGTTTCTGTTTCGCCCTCGACCAGTAACCAGCAGCGGGCAAACAGCGACGACGCGCGGTTAAAGCGAATGTGAAACGCAATCCGGCGACCATCTTCGGGGCTTAATCCCCCCGGCCCCAGACGAAATGCGGTAACGCGCGACGATTCACGCACCAGGCGACAGACATGTTCAACCGGCGTCAGTGAAAGCAGCTCGCCCGAATTGGTGGTAGTAATGCGCTGAAGCGGCAGCAGATTTAGAAGGTGCCACGCCACTGAGAGCATGATCGGGTGCAGCCGCGTTTCCGGGTCTTCCACCAGCAGCAGCGGGCGCGCATCGCGATCCAGACGCACTGCGCCTTTCGCCTGCAATAGCGTGGAGAACAAACCCAGCAGGATCACCCGATGCGCCCGTCCGCCGGGTTTGTCGATCATGCGGTTGATGATATCGAGATAGCGCCAGCTGCGTTGTTCATCGTGCGAGCGACGTCGCATCAGGCGGTTGTGCGTTTGCGAAATACCCTGTTCGGAAAAGTAGTGCTCCAGCAATTGCACCATCGCTGAAAGCCCCTGGCGAATCTGTCCATCCGTCAGATTCTGCGGGCGTGCCACCAGTTCGCGGGCTAAAAAATCCAGCTCGCGGGCGGTGACTTCTACCGCCGGAAGATTGGGAACCGAACCGTTGCGGATTCGACGCATAAAGCGCGCATCACGCAGGCGTAAAACCGGCATCAGGCGCACCAGATGCCCGGCCAGCGCATCAATATCCTCAAGGGGAATCAATTGCCCACGGGCATCCATAAATCCGCGCAGGGTCAGAACGCTGTCGTCTTCTGCCAGCTCGCCTTCAAGACGGTAAAAAATACGCTGATAACCATCATCGGAGGCCGTCCAGCAGGGTGAGAGCGGTCGATAGCGCCGCACGCGATGACGACCTGGCTCCAGCTCACGAAAGGTCAGAACGATATGCAGATGGTGCTCGCGCCCTTGAATATCGCCCGGCGGAAACCAAAAGTCCTCCCGAACGAAGCTGTAAAGGTCTGCTTCCGGTGAAAGCAACAGGGTTAACGCATCCAGAAGGCTGGATTTACCCCAGGCGTTTTCCCCGATCAGCACGTTGTTCTGCTCCAGCATTAACGATAAACGGTTAATACCGCGAAACCCGACGATCTCCACACGTTCGAGAAACATAAATCCCCCGTGAAATGCTCACTTTTTCCTTCAAGTTATCAGCAGTATAGCGGGCAGTGGTGTGACACGACACCTTAACATTTCCCCATTATTATGTGGCAGAGGGTAAAAATCAGAATTTGCTCCACGGCTTTCGTTTGAAACATATTAATCAGCATAAGATACTACTCATCCTGAATTGGGCTATGCTTTATTTCTGCCCAGTCCGAACAAGGATTAACATCACATTGCCATAAATCAAATTAATTAGATTTATTTAACTGGCGAAGGGGTGTTGTTGGTTTTTAAAATAATGGCTCTTTGAGTCGTCCCCTTTAGGCGATTTAGTAGCCCGTGCGCAGGACCGCGCGCGGAAATTAACGAGGTGGTTATGTTTAGAAAATTAGCAGCGGAGTGCTTCGGCACATTCTGGCTGGTGTTTGGTGGTTGTGGTAGCGCCGTTCTGGCAGCAGCATTCCCGGAATTAGGTATTGGTTTCGCGGGCGTGGCCTTAGCTTTTGGCTTAACCGTATTAACTATGGCCTTTGCCGTGGGCCATATTTCCGGCGGCCACTTTAACCCGGCGGTCACATTAGGTCTGTGGGCAGGCGGTCGTTTCCCGGCGAAAGATGTGATTGGCTATATTATTGCGCAGGTTGTTGGCGGCATTATTGCAGCAGCGGTTCTGTACGTGGTGGCCAGCGGTAAAGCAGGCTTCGACGCAGCAGTAAGCGGCTTTGCTTCTAACGGCTATGGCGAACATTCGCCGGGCGGTTTCTCTATGCTGTCGGCGATTGTGATTGAAATTGTCCTGACCGCTGGCTTCCTGCTGGTGATTCACGGTGCAACAGATAAACACGCTCCAGCCGGTTTTGCACCGATTGCTATCGGCCTGGCACTGACCCTGATTCACCTGATCAGCATTCCGGTGACCAATACTTCTGTAAACCCTGCACGTAGCACCGCAGTGGCGATCTTCCAGGGTGGCTGGGCACTGCAACAGCTGTGGTTGTTCTGGGTGATGCCGATTGTTGGCGGTATCCTCGGCGGCCTGCTGTACCGTACGCTGCTGGAAAAACGCGACTGATAGATTGTGCGCAAGGTAAATGCAAAACGGCGACTTCGGTCGCCGTTTTTTATGTTTTCTCCCTCTGCCTATGGGAGAGGGCCGGGGTGAGGGCATCAGGCCGCACCGATTGTCTCTTTGACTGCGCAGCCGGAATTGGGTAGTGTCACACGCGCGATTCGGACATTCAAAAAAGGACCCGGCTGTTCATGTTTTCAGGACTCTTAATCATTCTACTGCCGCTGGTAGTGGGCTACCTTATTCCCCTTCGTCATGCGTCGGCATTAAAACTCATTAATCGCTTTCTGAGCTGGATTGTTTACGTGATCCTGTTTTTCATGGGAATAAGCCTCGCCTTCCTGGATAACCTGGCCGCCAATTTACTCTCTATCCTTCATTATTCTGTTGTGACTATTGTGGTTATTCTGCTGTGCAATATTGCTGCGCTATTTTGGCTTGAGCGCTCACTGCCGTGGAAAAATCACCACCAGCAGGAAAAATTACCTTCACGAATTGCAATGGCGCTGGAGTCATTAAAATTATGCGGCGTGGTGGTACTCGGCTTTTTGCTGGGCCTGACCGGTTTAGCCTTTTTACAGCACGCCACTGAAGCCAGTGAATATACCCTGATCTTCCTGTTATTCCTGATTGGTATCCAATTACGTAACAATGGGATGACGCTTAAGCAAATTGTTTTAAATCGCCGCGGTATGATCGTCGCGGTAGTTGTCGTCGGCAGTTCGCTCATTGGCGGCGTCATTAACGCCTTTATTCTCGATCTGCCGCTCAAAACCGGGTTGGCAATGGCCTCCGGTTTTGGCTGGTATTCTCTGTCTGGTATTTTAATGACCGAATCGTTCGGCCCGGTGATCGGCAGCGCAGCGTTCTTTAACGATCTGGGTCGCGAGCTTATCGCCATCATGTTAATTCCTGGCCTGGTGCGCAAAAGTCGCTCCACGGCGCTCGGCCTGTGCGGCGCAACGTCGATGGACTTTACCCTGCCCGTTTTGCAACGCTCAGGCGGTCTGGAACTGGTCCCTGCCGCCATCGTACACGGTTTTATCCTGAGCCTGCTGGTGCCAATCCTGATGGCGCTGTTCTCCGCGTAATACCTCTCTGGCGGTAGGTCTCTGCCGCCAAAATTGCGTTAAATCAATCTCCCTTTACTTTGTAGCAGAAAGGCCTTTTCTCTGCGCATCCACAAGCATAACCTTAAACATGTATATCAAATATAACTTTAACAGGTGTCATTATGTTTTGTGTGCAATGTGAACAAACCATCCGTACCCCAGCCGGCAACGGCTGCTCCTACGCGCAGGGCATGTGCGGGAAAACCGCCGAAACGTCTGACCTGCAAGATCTGCTGATTGCCGCCCTGCAAGGCCTGTCCGCCTGGGCGGCAAAAGCGCGCGAATACGGCATTGTCGATCACTACATTGACAACTTCGCCCCGCGCGCATTTTTCTCGACGCTGACTAACGTCAACTTCGATTCACCGCGCATCGTCGGTTACGCCCGCGAAGCTATCGCCCTGCGCGAAGCGCTGAAAGCACAAAGCCTGAAAGCCGACGCGAACGCGACCGTGGATAACCCAATGGCCAGTCTGCAACTGGTGAGCGACGATCTGGGCGAACTGCAGCGTCAGGCCGCGGAATTCACCCCGAACAAAGATAAAGCAGCAATCGGCGAAAACATTCTCGGCCTGCGCCTGCTGTGCCTGTACGGCCTTAAAGGTGCGGCGGCCTATATGGAACACGCCCACGTTCTCGGTCAGTACGACAACGATATCTACGCCCAGTACCACAAAATCATGGCGTGGCTCGGCACCTGGCCTTCCGATATGAACGCTCTGCTGGAGTGTTCCATGGAAATCGGCCAGATGAACTTCAAAGTGATGAGCATTCTGGATGCGGGCGAAACCAGCACCTACGGCCATCCGACGCCTACGCAGGTCAACGTTAAAGCCACTGCCGGGAAATGCATTCTGATTTCCGGTCACGATCTGAAAGATCTCTATAATCTGTTGCAACAGACCGAAGGCACGGGCGTAAACGTCTACACTCACGGCGAAATGCTGCCTGCCCACGGCTATCCGGAGTTGCGTAAATTCAAACATCTGGTCGGGAACTACGGCAGCGGTTGGCAGAACCAGCAGGTCGAGTTCGCCCGCTTCCCTGGCCCTATTGTGATGACCTCAAACTGCATCATCGATCCGACCGTGGGCGCGTATGACGATCGTATCTGGACCCGCAGCATCGTCGGTTGGCCGGGCGTGAGCCACCTTGAAGGCGATGATTTTGCGCCGATTATTGCCCAGGCACAGCAGATGGCAGGCTTCCCGTTCAGCGAAATCGAACACCTGATTACCGTCGGCTTTGGCCGCGAAACCCTGCTCGGTGCAGCGGATTCCCTGATCGACCTGGTGAGCCGTGAAAAGCTGCGCCACATCTTCCTGGTCGGCGGCTGCGACGGCGCGCGCGGAGAACGTAACTACTTCACTGACTTTGCGACCAGCGTTCCACAGGACTGCCTGATCCTGACTCTGGCGTGCGGCAAATACCGCTTCAATAAACTGGACTTCGGCGATATCGAAGGCCTGCCGCGCCTGATCGATGCTGGTCAATGTAACGATGCCTACTCGGCGATCATTCTGGCTGTGACGCTTGCCGAGAAACTGGGCTGCGGCGTGAACGATCTGCCGCTGTCGCTGGTGCTTTCATGGTTCGAGCAGAAAGCAATCGTGATCCTGCTGACGCTGCTGTCACTCGGCGTGACCAACATTGTCACCGGCCCGACGGCGCCAGGCTTCCTGACCCCGGATCTGCTGGCAGTGTTGAACGAGAAATTTGGTCTGCGTTCCGTGACCACCGTAGAAGAAGACATGCAGCAACTGCTGAGCGCGTAAGGAGTTTTTCATGACGATGCCAACCTCACAATGCCCATGGCGGATGCAGGTTCATCACATCCATCAGGAGACGCCGGATGTGTGGACGCTGTCGCTGCTGTGCCATGATTTTTACCCGTATCGCGCCGGTCAGTATGCGCTGGTCAGTGTCCGCAATTCAGCGGACACCTTGCGCGCCTACACCCTCTCCTCAACGCCGGGCGTGAGTGAATACATCACGCTCACCGTGCGGCGGATCGATGACGGTGCGGGCTCTCAGTGGCTGACCAACGAGGTGAAGCGCGGGGATTATCTGTGGCTCTCCGACGCGCAGGGGGATTTTGTTTGCGACGACAAAGCCGACGATAAATTCCTGATGCTGGCGGCAGGTTGCGGCGTGACGCCGGTGATGACGATGCGTCGCTGGCTGGCGAAGAACCGCCCGCAGGCTGACGTACAGGTAATCTTCAGCGTTCGTTCGCCGGAAGATGTCATTTTTGCCGACGAGTGGCGCCATTATCCGGTCACTCTGGTGGCAGAAAACAACGCCACCCACGGTTTTGTGGCGGGACGCCTAAGCCGCGAACTGCTGCAAAGCGTGCCGGATATTGCGTCGCGCACCGTGATGACCTGCGGCCCCGCGCCGTATATGGAAATCGTGGAGAAAGAGGTGAAAGGGCTCGGCGTGACCCGCTTCTTTAAAGAGCAGTTCTTTACGCCAGTGGCAGAAGCGGCAACCAGCGGGGTGAAATTCACCAAACTGCAGCCTGCGCAGACCTTCTTCGGACGTGTCGGCACCACGCTGCTGGAAGCCCTGGAAAGCAATAAGGTTCCGGTAGTGGCGGCCTGTCGCGCGGGCGTGTGCGGTTGCTGTAAAACGAAAGTGGTTTCCGGCGAGTATTCTGTCAGCAGCACCATGACGCTGACGGACGCGGAAATTGCCGAGGGTTACGTGCTGGCATGTTCATGCCATCCGCAGGGTGATTTGGTTCTGGCATAACTCTTTGCGAACTGCGCCGGGCGGCACTACGTTTGCCCGGCCTACGGTATCGCACAAACCTGTAGGCCCGGTAAGCGTCAGCGCCACCGGGCATTTTTTTATTCTTAACGCCAGGCCGGGTCCCGCGCCAGCGCATACCGCCCTGCCCCCATAAATGCCACGGCCAGAGCACCGATGAAGAAATAGACCAGGCTTTCAATCGCCCAGGCCCCAACCGCATCCAGCGCGAAGGTTTTGCCGGTTCCCACCATCAGCCACGCCACAATCATGGTAAACGCCAGCACCAGCGCCGCCGGACGCGTGAGGATCCCCAGCACGATCAGAATCGGCGCCACCACCTCACCAATCAGCACGCCATAGGCGATAAACCCCGGTAACCCTTTCTCCACCAGCATCCCGCTGATAAATCCCACACCGCCAAACAGCTTGTGCAAACCGTGAAACAGCATCAGTCCGCCGACCGCCAGACGTAATAACAGCTTGCCGAAATCGTCGTGAGTTAGCGTTTTATTAACAGCAATTAACAATGATTTAACCATTTGAAATGATTCCTGTTTTCACCCGAGGTTCAATCAGAATATGTCGAATTGTTGCACAAAGAAAGTCACTATTTATCAGGGGGATTATTCAGGCATAACCGCCAGTTTCTTCTAAGCTTGTAAGCGTTATCACAAAAACGGAGATGGACAACCATGAAACAGACCGTAGCGGCTTACGTGGCAAAAACCCTGGAACAGGCTGGCGTTAAACGCATCTGGGGCGTCACCGGCGATTCTCTGAACGGTTTAAGCGACAGCCTCAACCGAATGGGCACCATTGACTGGATGCCGACCCGTCACGAAGAGGTGGCGGCCTTTGCCGCAGGTGCTGAAGCGCAGCTGACGGGCGAACTGGCGGTGTGCGCTGGCTCGTGCGGGCCGGGAAACCTGCATCTGATTAACGGTCTGTTCGACTGCCATCGCAACCACGTTCCGGTGCTGGCGATTGCGGCGCATATTCCGTCGAGCGAAATCGGCAGCGGCTATTTTCAGGAGACGCATCCGCAGGAGCTGTTCCGTGAATGTAGCCACTATTGCGAACTGGTCTCCACGCCGGAGCAGATCCCGCAGGTGATGGCCATCGCCATGCGTAAAGCGATCCTTAATCGCGGCGTGTCGGTGGTGGTGCTGCCGGGTGACGTGGCGCTCAAAGCCGCACCGGAGGGCGCAAGTACCCACTGGTATCACGCGCCGCAGCCGGTCGTCACACCGGCGGAAGAGGAGCTGAAAAAACTGGCGCAACTCCTGCGCTACTCCAGCAATATTGCCCTGCTGTGCGGCAGCGGCTGTGCGGGGGCGCATAAAGAGTTAGTGGAATTTGCCGGAAAAATTAAAGCGCCGATTGTTCACGCCCTGCGCGGTAAAGAGCATGTGGAATACGATAACCCTTACGATGTCGGGATGACCGGCCTGATTGGTTTCTCATCCGGGTTCCACACCATGATGAACGCCGACACCCTGGTGCTACTCGGCACCCAGTTCCCCTATCGTGCATTCTACCCAAGTGATGCCAAAATCATTCAGATCGACATTAATCCCGGCAGCATCGGCGCGCACAGTAAAGTCGACATGGCGCTGATCGGGGATATCAAATCGACGCTTGCCGCGCTACTCCCGCATCTGGAGGAGAAAACCGATCGCAAGTTCCTCGACAAGGCGCTCAGCGACTATCGTGACGCACGCAAAGGGCTGGACGATCTCGCGAAACCGAGCGAGAAAGCCATTCACCCGCAGTACCTCGCCCAACAGATTAGTCATTTCGCCTCTGACGACGCCATTTTCACCTGCGATGTCGGGACGCCCACCGTCTGGGCGGCACGCTATCTGAAAATGAACGGCAAACGCCGCCTGATTGGCTCGTTCAACCACGGCTCGATGGCCAACGCCATGCCGCAGGCGCTGGGTGCGCAAGCCACTGCACCTGGAAGACAGGTCGTCGCGATGTGCGGTGACGGCGGGTTCAGTATGCTGATGGGCGATTTCCTCTCGGTGGTGCAGATGAAGCTTCCGCTGAAAATCGTGGTGTTTAATAACAGCGTGTTAGGTTTTGTGGCGATGGAGATGAAAGCCGGGGGATACCTTACGGACGGCACCGAACTGCACGACACCAATTTTGCGAAGATCGCCGAAGCCTGCGGCATTACTGGTATCCGCGTGGAAAAAGCGGCGGACGTCGACGAAGCGCTGCAACGCGCTTTCTCTATCGACGGCCCGGTGTTGGTGGACGTGGTGGTCGCCAAAGAAGAACTGGCTATCCCGCCGCAGATCAAACTGGAGCAGGCCAAAGGCTTTAGCCTGTATATGTTGCGCGCCATTATCAGCGGGCGCGGCGACGAGGTTATCGAACTGGCAAAAACCAACTGGCTCAGGTAAAACAGTCGGCATTGCCTTTAAATAATAGGGAAATGCCATGATTGATTTACGCAGTGATACCGTTACCCGTCCGAGTCGCGCCATGCTCGAAGAGATGATGGCCGCCCCGGTCGGGGATGACGTTTACGGAGACGATCCTACCGTCAATGAACTTCAGCGCTACGCCGCCGAATTAAGCGGCAAAGAGGCGGCGCTGTTCCTGCCGACTGGCACGCAGGCCAATCTAGTGGCATTGCTCAGCCACTGCGAGCGCGGCGAAGAGTACATCGTCGGCCAGGGCGCACATAATTATCTGTACGAAGCCGGTGGTGCGGCAGTGCTCGGCAGTATTCAGCCGCAGCCTATCGACGCCGCCGCTGACGGCTCCCTTCCGCTGGATAAAGTGGCGGCCAAAATCAAAGCCGACGATATTCACTTTGCTCGCACCAAACTGCTGAGTCTGGAAAATACCCACAATGGCAAAGTGCTGCCGCGTGAGTATCTGAAAGACGCGTGGGAGTTCACCCGCGAGCGCAAACTCGGGCTGCACGTCGACGGCGCGCGCATCTTTAACGCCGTGGTGGAATATGGCTGCGAGCTGAGAGAGATCACCCAATATTGCGACTCGTTCACCATCTGCCTGTCGAAAGGGCTGGGAACGCCGGTTGGCTCGCTGCTGGTCGGGAATGCGGAGTACATCAAGCGCGCCAACCGCTGGCGTAAAATGACCGGCGGCGGAATGCGTCAGGCCGGGATTCTGGCGGCAGCCGGACTGTACGCTCTGAAAAATAATGTCGCCCGCCTAAAAGACGATCACGACAACGCCGCCTGGATGGCGACGCAGCTGCGCGAGATTGGCGTGGACGTGATGCGCCACGACACCAATATGCTGTTTGTGCGCGTCGGCGAAGAAAATGCGGCAGCGCTGGGCGAATTTATGAAAGCACGCGGCGTGCTGATGAATGCCTCACCGATTGTGCGTCTGGTGATGCATCTCGACGTGAGCCGCGAACAGCTGGCGGAAGTGGTGAAACACTGGCAGGCCTTTTTACAGCGTTAAGGAGCACGACGTGTCGCAACGAATTCTGGTGCTCGGCGCCAGTGGGTATATCGGTCAACATCTGACGACGGCGCTCAGCCAGCACGGACATCAGGTGCTGGCAGCGGCACGTAATGTGGAACGCCTGGAAAAACTTAACCTGCCTAACGTCACCTGCCATACGGTCGATCTTAACTGGCCAAAGGCGCTGCCCGCCCTGCTGGAGGGCGTCGATACGCTTTATTATCTGGTACACAGCATGGGCGAAGGCGGCGACTTTATCGCTCATGAACGCCAGGTGGCGCTGAACGTGCGCGATGCGCTGCTCCAGACGCCGCTGAAGCAGGTCATTTTCCTGAGTTCGCTTCAGGCTCCGGAAAACGAACAGTCCGACCATCTGCGCGCCCGTCAGTTGACGGGCGAAATGCTGCGCAGCGCGGGGATTCCGGTGACGGAACTGCGGGCAGGCATTATCGTCGGTGCCGGTTCTGCGGCCTTCGAAGTGATGCGCGATATGGTTTATAACCTGCCGGTGCTCACGCCACCGCGCTGGGTACGCTCGCGCACCACGCCGATTGCGCTGGAAAACCTGCTGCACTATCTGGTCGAGCTGCTGAATCATCCGACAGAAAACCACCGGGTGCTGGAAGCCGCCGGGCCGGAAGTCCTGAGCTATCAGGAACAATTCGAGCACTTTATGACCGTCAGCGGCCGCCGTCGCTGGCTGGTACCCATTCCCTTCCCCACCAGCTGGATTTCGGTGTGGTTTTTGAATGTGATCACTTCGGTTCCACCGACCACCGCCAAGGCGCTGATCCAGGGGCTGAAACACGATCTGCTGGCCGACGACCGCGAGCTGCGGGCACTGATTCCGCAGGTTCTGATCCGCTTCGACGACGCTGTACGCGATACGCTTAAGGAAGAAGAAAAACTGGCCAACTCCAGCGACTGGGGGTATGACGCTCAGGCCTTTGCCCGCTGGCGACCAGAGTATGGCTACTATCCAAAACAGGCTGGTTGTACGGTAAAAACCACCGCCAGCCTCGCCGCGCTGTGGGAAGTCATCAACCAGATCGGCGGCAAAGAGCGCTATTTCTTCGGCAATATTCTCTGGACGACGCGTGGGATGATGGATCTGCTGGTCGGGCATAAGCTGGCCAAAGGCCGCCCTGCCCATCCCTATTTGCAGACGGGTGATAACGTCGACAGCTGGAAGGTGATTATCGTCGAGCCGGAAAAACAGCTGGCGTTGCTGTTCGGAATGAAAGCGCCAGGCCTCGGTCGGCTATGCTTTACGTTGAAGGACAAAGGCGATCATCGCGAGCTGGATGTTCGCGCCTGGTGGCACCCACACGGAATGCCAGGGCTGTTCTACTGGCTATTTATGATCCCGGCGCATCTGTTCATCTTCCGGGGTATGGCAAAGCGTATTGCGCATCTTGCAGAAGGAATGACGGAAAAAGTCTGATTAATCCTCTGATTCTTTCACCTTTCCCATTGCAACATGACGTAATTCACGGAAGAATGCGCACGAAATTCTTTTCAACACAGTGGATTGATATGAAGGTACTGGTTACCGGCGCCACCAGCGGCTTAGGTCGAAATGCGGTCGAGTTTTTGCGTCAGAAAGGCATCAGCGTCAGAGCCACCGGTCGTAACGAAGCGATGGGTAAACTCCTGCAAAAAATGGGCGCGGAATTTATCCACGCCGATCTGACGGAGCTGGTTTCTTCGCAAGCCAAAGCCATGCTCGCCGGTATCGATACACTGTGGCACTGCTCCAGCTTTACTTCTCCGTGGGGCACTCAGCAAGCGTTTGATCTCGCCAATGTGCGCGCCACCCGCCGTCTCGGCGAATGGGCCGTGGCCTGGGGCGTGCGCAACTTCGTGCATATCTCCTCCCCGTCGCTCTATTTTGACTATCACCACCATCGCGATATCCAGGAAGATTTCCGCCCGGCGCGTTTCGCCTGCGAGTTTGCACGCAGCAAAGCCGCCAGCGAAGAGGTGATCGATCTGCTCGCGCAGTCTAACCCGCACACCCGTTTCACCGTTCTGCGTCCGCAGAGTCTGTTTGGTCCGCACGACAAGGTGTTTATCCCGCGTCTGGCGCAGATGATGCACCACTACGGCAGCGTGCTGTTGCCGCGCGGCGGCGATGCGCTGGTGGATATGACCTATTACGAAAATGCGGTTCACGCGATGTGGCTCGCCAGCCAGACCGAGTGCGATCACCTGGTCTCCGGTCGCGCCTACAACATCACCAACGGCGAACCGCAAACGTTGCGCAGTATCGTCCAGCGCCTGATCGATGAGCTGAATATTCACTGCCGCATCCGTTCTGTGCCGTACCCTATGCTAGACATGATCGCCCGCAGCATGGAACGCTTTGGCAACAAATCGGCGAAAGAACCGGCCCTGACGCACTACGGCGTCTCAAAGCTGAACTTTGATTTTACGCTGGACACCACGCGTGCCGAGACCGAGTTAGGCTATCAGCCGATCGTCACCCTCGACGAAGGGATCGTGCGCACGGCGGCGTGGCTGCGCGATCACGGCAAACTGCACCGCTGATCACCCCTGCCCGTACTTCTCCAGTAACGCTTCGGCAATCGCCAGCGTTTCAGCATCGGCAATACCGTTCCAGAGCTCGGGACGGTAGTGCATCTGGAAGACCATAATCACCCGTTTTTGCTGCGCGGCAGTGCTGTATTCCGGCACTTCATAGCCGTAACGCGTCAGTAGATCGAGCAGTGTTGTCGTATCTACCGGCTCATACTTCGACTTTCCGTTGAGATAAAAGGTCACGCGAGCGGGGTCGGGCCACGCACCGACGCCCTGCTGGGCCAGCATTTTCCACGGGAACAGCGGGCCGGGATCGTCTTTGCGCTGCGGGGCGATATCCGAGTGGGCGACCACGTTTTCCGGTTTGATGTCGTAGCGGGCGATAATGTCTTTGGCAAGTGGGATCAGCGCCGCAATTTGCGCCGGTTCAAATGGCGTAAAGGTTTTCTCACCGTTCGATTTTTGCCAGCCACGGTTTTCCAGCTCAATGCCGATCGAGGTATCGTTGATACGATTGGTTCCGCGCCAGAAACTGATCCCCGCATGCCAGGCTAAATCTTTCTCCGGCACCAGCTGCCAGATGCGCGGTTTGCCGGAAGGCTCAGGGGGTTTGGCCGGAATGAGATAGTGCGAGCTGACATTTTTATCCGTGAGCGTCGCCAGCGAGCTGTCAAAATCATCGGCAGTGTAGTGGATCACCAGCACTTTGATGCGCGGATACGCCGCCTGCGCCTGATGGCGAGTATCCAGCTCATAGGCACCTTTATCGACAATCCCTTTTTCTGCGCAGCCTGCCAGCAATAGCGCCAGCAGGAGTGTCGATAATACGCGTTTCATCGGCGCGTTTTCACCGCGGTGCCGCTGACGCTCACCATCAGCATACTGGCGTCTTTCCCGACCGTTTCGTAGTCGATATCAATGCCAACGACCGCATCTGCGCCCAGCGCTTTAGCCTGCTCGCCCAGCTCTTTAAAGGCGATTTCGCGCGCTTTGCGCAGCTCTTTCTCATAGGCACCCGAACGCCCACCGACGATGTCGCGAATACCGGCGAAAAAGTCGCGGAAAATATTCGCACCAAGAATCGCTTCACCGGTCACGACGCCGCAATACTCAACAATCGGTTGTCCTTCCAGCGTCGGGGTTGTGGAAAATTGCATAATTTATCTCCCTCTTTAGCGTTCAATGCCTTAGCGTAACGGTTGAACAGCATTATCGGTTCGTTACGCTATTATTGAAAGGATAGTTAATCATTAAGGAAATCAACATGCGCTATTCTGCTTTGACGCTTTTAGTGCCGTGCGCGCTGCTGCTCAGCGCCTGCACCACCACGGTGACGCCTGCTTTTAAGGACATCGGGACACGCAGCGGTCCGTGCATTGACGGCGGCCCTGATGCCGTCGCGCAACAGTTCTATGATTACCGTATTTCACACAAGAGCAGCGATCTCACGGCCCTGCGCCCGTACCTGAGTGACAATCTGGCGAAGCTGCTGAACGACGCTTCACGCGATCCGCAGCACAATACGCTGCTTAAATCCGATCCGTTCTCCAGCCGTACCACGCCGCCAGACAGCGCCGAGGTCTCCAGCGCCTCCACCATCCCGAACACCGACGCACGCAATATTCCGCTGCGGGTCAAACTGACCCAGGGCAGCCAGAGCTGGCAGGATGAAGTGCTGATGATCCGTGAGGGCCAGTGCTGGGCTATCGACGACGTTCGCTATCTTGGCGGCAGCGTCCATGCCCCTGCCGGTACGCTGCGTCAGTCGATTGAGAATCGTTAGTTCAGAAAAGTTTCCCCCGTAAAATGTGCGGCATTTCGTGAGGAATGCCGACATTTATTCTCGGCCCCAAGACCGCACGAGATTTTGTGCTATGTTTATACATGGATACGGTTTATATTTAACTTTTAACGCATAAATATTGCATAACTATTCTGTCAACGGTACTATCTGCGGCTTCAATTGCTATAGATTGCCTGGATGAGTAAAGACTGCCCCGATGAGTATTCAACTAAACGGCATTAACTGCTTTTACGGCGCACACCAGGCGCTGTTCGACATCACGCTGAACTGCCCTGAGGGCGAAACGCTGGTTTTGCTTGGCCCAAGCGGTGCAGGCAAAAGCTCACTGCTGCGCGTCCTCAATCTGCTTGAAATGCCACGTTCCGGCCAGCTTGAAATCGCCGGGAATCATTTCGATTTCGCCAAAGCCCCTTCTGATAAAGCGATTCGCGATTTGCGTCAGAACGTCGGCATGGTGTTTCAGCAATATAATCTCTGGCCGCATCTGACCGTGCAGCAAAACCTGATTGAAGCGCCCTGCCGCGTGCTGGGTTTAAGCAAAGATCAGGCGCTGGCGCGTGCCGAAAAACTGCTTGAACGTCTGCGCTTAAAACCGTACAGCGATCGCTATCCGCTGCACCTTTCAGGTGGCCAGCAGCAGCGTGTCGCCATTGCCCGCGCGCTGATGATGGAACCGCAGGTTCTGCTGTTCGATGAGCCAACCGCCGCGCTGGACCCTGAGATTACCGCCCAGATCGTCAGCATTATCCGCGAACTGGCCGAAACCAATATCACACAGGTGATCGTCACCCATGAAGTGGAAGTGGCGCGTAAAACCGCCAGCCGCGTGGTGTACATGGAAAACGGTCATATTGTTGAACAAGGTGATGCGAGCTGCTTTGCCGCCCCGCAAACCGACGCCTTTAAAAACTATTTATCTCACTGATGTGTTAGGGAAAATGACAATGAAAAAAGTACTGATAGCCGCGCTGCTTGCCAGCGTCAGCCTTTCCGCTACCGCAGCACAGACGATTCGTTTTGCCATGGAAGCGTCTTACCCTCCGTTTGAATCCATGGACGCCAGCAATAAGATTGTGGGCTTCGACGTGGATTTGGCGAACGCACTCTGCAAAGAGATCGACGCCACCTGCACTTTCACCAACCAGGCGTTCGACAGCCTGATCCCAAGCCTGAAGTTCCGTCGTTTTGACGCGGTGATTTCCGGAATGGACATCACTCCTGAGCGTGAAAAGCAGGTGCTGTTCACCCAGCCGTACTATGAAAACTCGGCCCTGTTCGTCGGCCAGAAAGGCAAAATTGCCGATATCGCCGCGCTGAAAGGCAAAAAAGTTGGGATGCAGAACGGCTCCACGCACCAGAAATTCATTACCGATAAGCACCCGGAAATCACTGTTGTGCCTTACGACAGCTACATGAACGCCAAGCTGGATATGCAGAATGGTCGTATTGATGCGGTGTTCGGTGACACTGCCGTGGTGACCGAGTGGCTGAAAGCGGAACCGAAACTGGCCGCTATCGGCGATAAAGTGACAGACAAAGATTACTTCGGCACCGGTCTGGGTATCGCGGTTCGTCAGGGCAACACCGACCTGCAGCAGAAACTCAATACTGCGCTGGATAAAGTGAAAAAAGACGGTACTTACCAGACCATCTATTCCAAATGGTTCCAGAAGTAAGAGCTGATGAACGAACTTTTTCCATTAGCAAGCGCCGCCGGGATGACCGTCGGCCTTGCCGTTTGTGCACTCATAATCGGCCTGGTGCTGGCGATGATCTTTGCGGTGTGGGAGTCAGCCAAATGGCGTCCCATCGCATGGACAGGCTCGGCGCTGGTGACCGTTCTGCGTGGGCTGCCGGAAATCCTGGTGGTCCTGTTTATCTATTTCGGTTCCTCACAGCTGCTGCTGATGCTATCGGACGGCTTCACGATTAATCTCGGCTTTGCGCAGATTCCGGTGCAAATGCAGATTGAGAACTTCGACGTCAGCCCGTTCCTGTGCGGTGTAATCGCCCTCTCCCTGCTCTATTCCGCCTATGCGTCCCAGACGCTGCGCGGCGCGCTGAAAGCGGTGCCCGTCGGTCAGTGGGAATCCGGCCAGGCGCTGGGGTTATCTAAAGCAGCGATCTTCTTCCGTCTGGTGATGCCGCAGATGTGGCGTCATGCCCTGCCGGGGCTGGGTAATCAGTGGCTGGTGCTGCTGAAAGATACTGCGCTGGTCAGCCTGATTAGCGTCAACGATTTAATGCTGCAAACCAAAAGCATCGCCACCCGCACCCAGGAGCCTTTTACCTGGTATATCGTTGCGGCGGCTATCTACCTGGTGATCACGTTGCTGAGCCAGTACGTTCTTAAACGTATTGATTTGCGCGCAACGCGTTTTGAACGGAGACCAGGCTGATGCTTGAATACTTACCGGAGCTGATGAAAGGGCTACATACCAGCCTGACGCTGACCGTGGCGTCCATCGTGGTGGCTCTCATTCTGGCGCTTTTTTTCACCATTGTTCTGACGCTGAAAACGCCGGTACTGGTGTGGATTGTTCGCGCCTATATCACCCTGTTTACCGGCACGCCGCTGCTGGTGCAGATCTTCCTGATTTACTACGGTCCGGGCCAGTTCCCGTCGCTGCAGAACTATCCGGTCATCTGGCATCTGCTGTCTGAACCCTGGCTGTGCGCACTGATTGCGCTGTCGCTGAACAGCGCCGCCTATACCACTCAGCTGTTTTATGGTGCGATCCGCGCCATTCCGGAAGGGCAATGGCAGTCCTGCGGTGCGCTGGGCATGAGCAAGAAAGACACGCTGGCAATCCTGCTGCCGTATGCCTTTAAACGCGCGCTTTCGTCGTATTCCAACGAAGTGGTGCTGGTGTTTAAAAGTACCTCACTGGCCTACACCATCACACTGATGGAAGTCATGGGTCACGGCCAACTGCTGTACGGACGCACCTATGATGTGATGGTCTTTGGCGCTGCCGGCCTGGTTTATCTGGTCGTGAACGGCCTGCTGACGCTGCTGATGCGTGTTATCGAAAGCAAAGCGCTGGCCTTTGAGCGTAGAAACTAACTGCATAATCACTGCATCATTAAAACGGGTAAGTCTAACGACTGCCCGTTTTTTTTATTCAAACAAAAATACTTAATCATATTTATTGCATACAAATTCATTAACTGGCATTGTACGTCCATGCCGGAGACACGGCGCATAATGACAAGATTGACAGACGGGAGCATTAAAATGAAAAAGTTAGTTCTGGCTGCATTACTGGCAACCTTCGCCGCTGGCGCATCGGCAGCAGACAAAATCAACTTCGGCGTATCTGCAACATATCCGCCGTTTGAGTCGCTGGATGCCAGCAACCAGATCGTCGGTTTCGATATCGACCTCGCCAAAGCGCTGTGTAAGCAGATGCAGGCCGACTGCACCTTCACCAACCACGCGTTTGACAGCCTGATCCCGTCTCTGAAATTCAAAAAATACGACGCGGTGATTTCCGGTATGGACATCACGCCAGAGCGTAGCAAGCAGGTCTCCTTTACCGACCCGTACTACGCCAACTCTGCGGTGGTGATTGCCAAAAAAGGCGCGTACACCTCCTTTGATCAGCTGAAAGACAAACGCATCGGCATGGAAAACGGCACCACGCACCAGAAATACCTGCAGGATAAACATCCTGAAGTAAAAACTGTGGCCTATGACAGCTACCAGAACGCAATCATCGACCTGAAAAATGGCCGTATCGATGGCGTGTTTGGTGATACTGCGGTGGTGAACGAATGGCTGAAAACCAACCCACAGCTGGGGACTGCGACTGAGAAAGTGACTGACGCGCAGTACTTCGGAACGGGTCTGGGTATTGCGGTTCGTCCGGATAACAAAGCGCTGCTGGAAAAACTGAACGGCGCGCTGAAAGCGATTAAAACCGACGGGACGTATCAGAAAATTAGCGACCAGTGGTTCCCTCAATAATTGTGCGAGTTTTTGCCGGGTGGCGGCTACGCCTTACCCGGCCTACGGGATCGGGGGTTATTGTAGGCCGGGTAAGCGTAAGCGCCACCCGGCATTTCATACAACGGCACATAAACCGGAATTGAGGTTTTTGTAGGTCGGGTAAGGCGCAGCCGCCACCCGACATCTCTTAGAGCGGAACGTAGAACCTGAACTTCGCCCCCGGTTTAAAATCCTGCAAAGATATCCCGCCTCCGTGCAATTCCAGCATTCGTTTCACAATCAGCAGCCCCAGCCCACCGCGATTTTCCCGAGACGCCTGCTGGCTCAGCGCGGAAGGCCGCTGGAACAGTTCATCACGCAATGACGCCGCAATCCCCGGCCCGCTGTCGGTGACTTCAACCTGTAACTGCTCATTTTCCTGCCACACCGACAGCCGAATATCCCCCCCCGATGGCGTATGGCGCACTGCGTTATCCAGCAGATTCGTCACCACTCGCTCGATCATCGACACATCAGCAAATACCAACGGTAACCGTCCCGGCACGTCGATATGCAACCGAAGCTGGCGCGTCTGCGCGGTCAGCTCAAATTTCTGCGCCACGTCAGAGATCAGCTCCGCCATCGCAAAACGCTCGCGCTGCGGTTTGATGCCACCGTGCTCCAGCCGGGCCAGCTCAAAGAGTTGCTGCGAAAGATGACGCACTTTTTGTCCCTGCCGCAGCGCGGTCGCCAGATATTGCTGATGCTCTTCGGTAGTCAGAGTAGATGACTTCAGCGACAGAGTTTCGAGATAGCCCAGTAACGATGTCAGCGGCGTGCGCAAATCGTGAGAGATATTGGCGATAAATTCCCGGCGCTGGCGGTCGCTGTCGGCCAGTTTGTCCCACTGAGACGTAATCTGGCGCGCCAGTTCAATAAAGGTATTGCGCAACTGAGTGACTTCGTCCCGTGATCCGGGTTCGGGCGTTTGTGCCGCCAGTTGCTTGATCGCGCTGATACTGTCCTGTTCCAGCCCGGAAACCTCCGCCGTTAGCCGTTTCACCGGTCGCGTCACCCAGTACCAGACCAGCAGTCCCGCCAGCAGGGCGAAGCTCGCCACCAGCAGTAAGGACCACATCGCCGTGCTCCAAAGCGCCTTGTGCCACGCCATCTCTGCCAGCGAGTTAAACTCTTCGCCCTGCAGGATGATATACAAATAACCGCGTAGCTCCCCGCCCTGGCGTAGCGGCGTCACGCTGAAGACTTTCTGTTTATCGAGGCTCCTGGGATCATCGCCGTACACTGGCCAACTGGTGCCGCTGAGAAAGGTTTGCAGCGGCACCATCGAGATTTTTTGCCGCTGGATATGCCCCGGCGGCGCGGCATCCGCCAGCAGATCGCCGTCGGGTGAAACAACGTACAGCTCAACGCTGGGGTTAAAGGTCATCAACCGGTCAAACAGCGGTTTCAGACGGCTGCGATCGACCTGCCCCTGCGCGTCGAGCACCGGCTCGCGCTGGACAATCTGCTGCGCCAGCCCGCTGGAAAGCCGCTGCACCATCGCGTTGCCGTACTGCATGCTGGTATAAAGCTGTACCGCGCAGGCGACGCTGGCACAGAGGATCAGCAGCAGGATAAACAGCAGCGTCAGACGCTGGCTCAGGCTAAGACGTCGCATCATGGTTCAGCTCCGCAAATTTGTAACCTTTACCCCAGACGGTGCGAATAATTTCCGGCTCGGCGGCATCTTTTTCGATTTTGATTCGCAGGCGGTTGATGTGCGTATTAACGGTGTGCTCGTAGCCTTCGTGCTGATAGCCCCAGACCTGTTCCAGCAGCGCCAGACGGGAGAATACTTCGCCCGGATGGCGGGCAAAAAACCAGAGTAACTCGAATTCACGCGGGGTGAGATCCACCTCTTTGCCGTGCAAACGGACATTGCGCGAGAGCGGATCGAGCGTCAGACCATGAGCAGAAATAGCCCCGCTGGTCTGCGCCTGTCCCATCGCCTGCTGACGACGAAACAGGGCTTTGATACGCGCAATCAGCTCCTGCACAGAAAAAGGTTTTGCCAGATAATCATCGGCACCCGTTTCGAGGCCGGTGATGCGGTCAGTTTCACTGCTGCGGGCGCTGATGATGATGATCGGCAGATAGCGGGTGAGCTGGCGGATGCGACGGCAAATCTCCAGTCCGTCGACGTTCGGCAGCATCAGATCGAGGATCACCGCATCCCAGTGCGTTTGATCGAGCAACTGCAGGGCTTTCGCACCGTCCACCTCATGCGTGATCGTGTAGCCCTCATCTTCTAAATTTAGACGCAGCAGCGCGGCGATATCGTTATCGTCTTCCACCAGCAAAATGTGCTTCATCAGTCAGCCTTTATTCACATTCAATAGTTAAAGCTTACCTGATTTTGGGCGGCGAAAGAGTTCACATTTTGTTGAAGATTGTGCGGGGGGGTTGTGTCGGGTATTTGCGGTCTGATGCCCTCACCCCGGCCCTCTCCCACTGTGCGGTCCGGGGACATCATGAACACTTGTTCGGGGACATGGTAGACACTTACAACTAAGGCATACGAACCCGTTTTTGGAGTCGCTTATGCCCTGGGATGCGAGAGATACCATGTCATTACGTAC